>CACYTP010000014.1 GCA_902777385.1 uncultured bacterium | reverse complement strand
ATCCAGTTATTTCATCATTATCGACAAATTAAACGGCTGGATTGCCACGCCCTAACGGGCTCGCAATGACATGCTACTGTAAAATAGTATATAATTACCTTCATCAATAGGAAATGAACTCTGATATGACAAATTAAATACATACATATATTCTTATATTACACAAATACCTTTTATAACATCTCTTTTGGTTTTTGTTCTTCTTGTTTTTGGGGTTGACCGCCGAGAATCCATTTCAAACCTAGCACGTAGGGTGAGCAAAAATGAATTGCTAACCATTTATAAAATATCTTGGTGGGTTCGCATATGCTTTACCCACCCTACATTACTGTTAGAATTGCTGATAAATATAGTGCTACTGCTTTAGGAAAATTATATTCTGATTATTTTAAAATGCCTGAATCATACAGATTATTCAGGATAGGATTAGAACAGAATAAAGATAGAAAAAATAGAGAATATATTGAGAAAAACGGAGTTTTACTTAATAGTGTCCATGAATTAGGTAGTCCTGAAAATGAAGAGCTTATAATCAAGAGAATACAAAGTGAAAATCCTGATTTAAGAGATAGTAAAGTGTTAGTCTTACACGAAAATAGTTCTATTTCAAAGGCAGTTGTAAAAAGTGCAGGATTTGAAAAGTTCATAAAGGATAATTTTGATGAAATTTTTAGTGATAATGGTCTGGTTCATAAGACAATCGAATTTGAAAGTAATGATAGCGATTTATTTAGTACTTTTCATGGTGCAGAAATATATGATGCCTACATTGATAATGAAGGTAACTTAATAATGAGATTAGAAGATTATTATAATTTTAAACCCTAGTGTTAGCATGCGTGTTATATTCTCCGATTTCTCTTATTCCAATATTTAAATTTATATTTGTAAAATTAAAATGGAATATGGATATATGTATAGCTGTATGTGGCTCAATAGGGCTAATATTAATGTTAATTTATTCGTTTTTTGGAATATTGATGATAACGCTTGCAACAGAGCCTTATTAATTTCATAGATGGAATATAAGTCCGTAGGTTGTGGTAAATCTATTATTTACCACGACCTACAGACTCATTGCATGGAGCATTAATTAAAGGGGTTCATTATAAATCCCGAACCCATCTTACATAACTTTTCTCTCTATAGGAAAGATATTTTTCATGACCTTATTTAAAAATAAAATTTTTATACTATAATTTGTCTATGGAAATAATTAAACGTTTAGAGCATAAAGTAGTGGTATCAGTTCAGGCAATGCCTTCTGAACCGTTGTATCTTGAAAAATGCATGGTTGCCATGATGAAATCGGTCGTCAAAGGTGGTGCAGGCGGTTTGCGTGTTGCAGGTGCAAGAGATGTGAAGAATGCAAAAAATCTTTTTGATGTGCCTGTAATAGGTCTGACCAAGCCTGATGTGATACCGAAAAATTGGCAGGAGATAGTATATATTACGCCAACCTTAAAAGAAGTTATTTCTCTTGTGGATGCAGGTGCTGATATCGTCGCATTTGACGGGACTATGCGTCCGAGAGAGGGTGGATGTACGCTAAAAGAGATTATTAAATATATAAAAATAAATAAACGAATTTCTATGGCGGATATTTCTACTGTGGAAGAAGGCGTTAATGCCGCAAAACTCGGTGCAAATATTCTTTCTACAACATTATCGGGTTATACAAAAGAGTCACTTGATGTTAATCCGACCGAACCTGATTTCAAACTGCTGGAAACACTTGTAAAAGAAACCGACAAACCGGTTGTACTTGAGGGCAGAATTTGGGAGCCGTGGCAAGTTGAAAAAGCTTTTGAGCTTGGTGCTCATTGTGTTGTTATAGGTTCTGCAATAACACGTCCTCAATTGATTACAAAAAGATTTGTGAATAGAGGTTAGTTCAATGAAAAAAGCTTTGGCAATTGATGTTGGCGGTACTAAAATATACAATACCATTATTGATGAAACCGGAAAAATAGTCGGAGAAGTTGAGAAACATTCTACTCCAAAAAGTTATGATGAAATAATTTCGACATTCAAAAATATTATTCAAAAGCACGAAAATAATGTTGATGTTATTGCGTTTGCGACTTGTGGTGCGGTTAATAACACTAATGACGGAATTTTAGGCTCTACAGGAAATATTGCAAAAGAATACCCTAAAACGGATTTTAAATCTCTGAGCAAGAGAGCTGTTTATGTTGAAAATGATGCCAATTGTGCGGCGTGGGCAGAACATATAATCGGAGCATCAAAGGGTGAGCCGTATTCTGTTATGCTTACCCTCGGCACAGGTGTCGGCGGCGGAATAATTTTGGATAACAAATTATATAAAGGTAAAAGCGGTGCTGCAGGTGAGATGCACTTTAAAATGTCAAGAACAAATGATAGAAAGTGTACCTGTGGCAGTACAGATTGTTTTGAAGCATATACTTCAGGTACAGGATTAAGAATTACGGCTGTTGAAATATCCAAAAATCCTGATATTACTACTTATGATGTAATTGATGGCGTTAAAAACGGTGACGTAATGATGACTGAAATTTTTAATATCTGGCAGAATGATATTATAAACGGAATTATTGGGTTGGCTGATATATTTGATCCTAACGTTTTCGTTTTGTCAGGTTCAATGGCTGAATTTGTTGATACGGATTATATTACCGAGAAAGTTAATGCAGAAATTGTTACTCAGCCTACAAGAGTTGTCAAAGCCCAAGCCGGCAATTATTCCGGCATGATAGGTGCAGGTTTATTGGCTTTGGGAGTTGGTATTAATGGGTAAAGCCAAGAGAAGAAGTTTTCATTTGGGAATAAATAAACAATTTTCAAATCTTTCAAGAGAAGATGCTATAAAGGAAGTTGTTAAGCAGCTCAAATCTGATGATGATAAAAATGAAGCTTATGGGCTTATTACAATGTTTGGAATGTATGCCGAGGAACTTCTTGAGGCAGGAGCAAGTTATGAAACCGTAATAAGTCTCAGGGGAATTGTAAAAGAGTAATTTGTCATTAAAAAAGATGCGTTTTAAACGCATCTTTTTACTAAGTTTGATATATTTTTATTAATATCCGATTGAACGAAGTGTATTGGCAGGAATATGTGCACCTGATTTTCCTGTTTGTGCACTATTAGACTGTCTTACGCTTTGATTTTGCTGCTGAGGTGTTTGTTTGTAATAACCCCAAGTTGTGTTAATCGGATTATCATCACCCGGATATCTTTTTGGAGTTAAGCCTGATACATTATATGTACCGTTAGCAGCCGCAATCTGGTTTGAAGAACGATAATTTGTTGAAGTTTCGGCAGGTATTGAAACGCCTACGCTTTTTAGAGTTCTGTCGGGTACTTCGTAAGAACTGTCAACATAAGTTTGTGCCGCAACTGTATTATTTGTTTTGACTTTTTTTGTTGCTGCTCTTCTTGTAGAAGTTGTTTTTGCTGCTTTCTTTACTTCTTCTTTTTTCTGTTGAGGTTTGGTAACTTCTTCTTCACCTTCGCTAAGCCATTTATCAACATCACTTGTTGCATTTTTTGCCTGTTCTTGTTTTTGTTCAGATTTTGCAACGGATTCTTCTGCTTTAGCAGCAGTTTCATCAGTATTGACAGCATTTGAACTTACGACTTCAGAATTTGGAGTTTCAACTTGATTTTGTTCCTGCATTTGTAACTGATTGGTAGGAACTTTTGCAACAGCTGTAGAATGCGGTAAACAGCATAAAGCCATAATCAATTGGAAGATTACAACGAATGCAACTTGTGGTCCAAAATTCCATACAGCCATTTTTGGATCGGGTGCTGCCCCTTCTGCCGCTGCAACTGCCTGAGGTTGACCTAAAATCTTGTGTAACAGTTTCCCTGCAAAGATACCCAATCTTGTAGCAACATAAATAAGTCCGCAAGCTACCGCAAAAGGTATTTGCAATTCACCTTTCTGATGAAGTACAAATGCGTACCCAATCATCATTAATGTGAATATGTCGTACAAATTAGGTAATAATAAAAGTACTAATTTCATATATTTCTCCTTTAATAATTATCATTCTATCATACATTCTGTTTTTTGGGCATAATTGTAATTAATTATGAAGATATAAAAAGTGAGAAAAATATTTTTTGCTAATTTTGTTCAATTATTTTACCAAACAAATCATATTCATCGGCTTTATCTATTAAAACCTGTTCAATATCTCCCGGAACAACGGGTTTGTCCGATGTTGCGTACACTAAACCGTCAATTTCAGGAGCATCATGCTCGGATCTCATAACTATCACACCATCATCAGTGAAGCTTTCTACAATACATGGAATAGTTTTACCTATATATGTTTGGTTGATTTCGTAAGAAATTTGCTGCTGAAGCTCCATTAAAGCTTTATACCTTTTGTGAGCAACTTTTTTAGGAACCTGATTTTCCATGGAGTATGATGTTGTATTTTTTTCTCGTGAATACTCAAAAACCCCCATTCGGTCAAATCTTGTGCGTTTTACATAATCATAAAGTTCTTTGAAATCTTCTTCGGTTTCCCCCGGATAACCCACGATAAATGCTGTTCTTATTGAAACGTTCGGTATTTTATCTCTTATATTTTTTACAAGTTCATCATAGTCTGAAACGGGTCTTCTCATAGCTTCCAGTACTGATTTACTGTAGTGCTGTAAAGGAATGTCAACATATTTCGCAACTTTATCGAGTTCGGCTATTGTTTCAATAAGTTCATTATTCATTTGTGTAGGATATGCGTACATTATTCTTATCCAGCCAATGCCGTCAATTTTGTTTAATTCTTTCAGTAATTTCGGAAGTGACGGCTTCCCGTACAAGTCTATTCCGTAACTCGTTGTATCCTGAGCAATTAAATCAATTTCAGTTACGCCTTTTTGTACAAGCTCTTTTGCTTCTTCAACGATATTTTCAATAGTTCTTGAGTGATATGCACCTCTGAGTTGCGGTATTATACAGTATCCGCAATGATAGTTGCATCCGTCTGCCACCTTTATATATGAACTTGCTCCCATGGTAATCTGCTGTCTGTGTATAGTCTCAGGGTATATGTATTCAGGTTTTTCAGAAATTTTTGATATGTATTTTTCATTCTGATTATCCAAAACCTGTTCAACAACTTCAACTATATCCTTAAAATCTGTAGTACCAACCATTGCACACACTTCAGGTATAGCTTTTTTTAGTTCTTCTTTATGTTTTTGCGGTAAACAACCCGTTACAATAACTTTTTTCCCGCTTGATACTGTGCCAAGAATGCTCTGTACTGATTCTTTTTCCGCATCATGTATGAACGAGCAGGTATTTATAATTACAACATCTGCATCATTTTCATCTAAAGTAATTTCATAACCCTTTGAAGCCAGTAAACCAAGCATCAACTCTGAATCTACAAGATTTTTTGCACATCCGTGATTTATTAAAGCAATTTTTTTCATATAGTCCTCACTTATATATAAGTTGATTTTATCACAAATATTTATTAAAAAAATTGGCTAATCGGTTTATGAATTATTAAAACATGTGAATTAAAATTTTTTTATAAATATTGACATTAATATGAATATGTGCTAAAATATAAGAGAACCATTTAATTAACGGAGGATATTCGAACATGATTATGAACGGTAAAAAAGCGTTTACTTTGGCTGAAGTATTGATTACTTTGGGTATTATCGGTGTTGTAGCAGCTATGACAATGCCTACATTGATGAATGCAACTCAAGGTGCACAGTACAGAACAGCTTACAAAAAAGCATTATCAGTTTTATCACAGGCTGTAGTTTTGAACATAGCTCTTGATGACTATGATTTGAGCCAAGCTACAGGTTCTCAAACTGATGGTACTTCAAATTCACTTTACAACTTGTTTAAGAACAGAATGAACGTTGTAAGTACTAACAACGGACAAGCTTGGGGTGCTTCTGCAGCAAATGGCCAATTCGGTACTTCTGCAAGCAACAACTTTACATTCTACTTTAACGATGGTATGGCATTTACATTCCCTAAATCTGCAGGAAACTGTGCTGATGTAACTGCTACTAATACCGGTATTTGTAAAGGTGCAATCGATATCAATGGTGCTAAGAATCCTAACACTATCGTATCTTGCTCATCAGGTTCAGATAGCAATTGTGAAGTTAAGAGCCCAACCGATATTTACCCGGTTAAATTCGGTGGTCAATCTATTCTTCCTAACTCACCTGCTGCAAGAGCAGTTATGTACAAAGGAAAATAATAAGTACCAACGCTTAAATATTTCAGAAACGACCTTTGGAGAAATCCAAAGGTCGTTTTTTAATCTGTTTGGCTTTATAAAAATTCAAAGTTAAAAATTAGCTATTTAAAGCATCTTTTAATGCTTTTTCCAACACTTCAACTTTTGCCTGTAAAACTTTTACTTGAGAATTGCTGTTGTCAGTTTTAATGCTTGTTTTTTCAAGTTCTCTTTTGTATGCGTATAATTGTTCTGTTTGTGTTAAATAGAACGGCACGAATAAGCAAATTCCGGATAATAATCCTGCTCCTAATATTGAAAGTAAAACAAATGCTACATTAAATGTTTTTGTAGAATGTATTACTGTCTGAGTTACCGCATCATAAGAAGGAGCCCATACCTGCAGAGTTATTGTTTCCGAACCGTTCAGAATTGTCAAAAAAATTACGCCGAATATTGCTAAAAATGCTAAAATCTGTAATATTAATTTCATTTTTCTCTACCCTCAAAATAATTATAAACTTTCACATATTTTTCGTCAGCCGGAATTTCTAATGATATTATCTCATCAGAAAATGGTTTTGTAAACTTTAATTTAAATGATTGTAAAACTTGTTCATCGGTTGTGACTTTACCCTTGCCTGAACCGTATAATGTATCATTATATACAGGATGCCCAAAATAACTTGTGTGAACTCTTATCTGGTGTGTTCTTCCGGTAATAAGTTTTATCTCAATTGCGGTTGCTTCTTTAAATCGTTTTATAACGGTTATAATAGAGCAGCTTTCTTTTCCGTCCGTTGTAACCATCATTTTATGTGGTTGTTTCGGATTTCTGCCTATCGGAAGATTGATTTCCTGACAATCTTTTTCCCAAACTCCTTTAACTATTGCCCTGTAAGTCTTTTCAATTTTGTGTTCTTTTATCTGATTTGCAAGAAATTCGTGTGTAAGGTTATTCTTTGCAATCATCAATAGTCCAGATGTATTTCTGTCAAGTCGATGTACTATTCCTCTTCTGAATTCTCCGTTCAAATCTGATAAATTTTCCCCGTATTTATATAACAGTGCATTTACCAACGTATTTTCAGTTTCATTTACCGTGGGGTGTGTAAGCATTCCGGATGGTTTATTTACTACCAGCATGTTTTCGTCTTCATAAACAATATCCAAAAGAATATTCTGAGGTTTAATTTCAATAACTGACGGCGGAATTTCCGTTATTTCAATTTCATCATCTTCTTTTAATATGTAGGATGGTTTTTGAGATTTAGAATTAACGGTAATGTTGCCGTTTTTTATTTGAGTTTGGATTTTTGAGCGGGAAACATTTTCAAGTACCTCTGTTAATATGAGGTCAAGTCTTTTTCCTTCATCATTTTCATCCGCAATATATATCATTTTATTTTGTTTTCTTTAATAATATTATTATCACCAAAGCTATAACGCCAATATTAATTAGTATATCGGAAATATTAAATACAGGGAAATTTATAAATTTCAGTTGGAAGAAATCTCTGACATACCCAAGTAAAATTCTTTCGTGTAAATTACCGGAAAT
Source organism: uncultured bacterium (assembly GCA_902777385.1). Lineage (GTDB taxonomy): Bacteria > Cyanobacteriota > Vampirovibrionia > Gastranaerophilales > Gastranaerophilaceae > UBA1221. Next base: position 39,968 of record CACYTP010000014.1, on the reverse strand, counting down.
GCCTGCACATAAAAGTGATATAAAGAAAATTTCTTTGAACCAGATTGACTTTAAATTTTTCAGTACATACAGAAACAGAAGTGTTATAACTACAACGGATAAAATTATAAGAAATTCTCTTGCATTAGGGAAAATATTGAACGCTGCTCCCGTATTTTTTACAAAAGTAACTGCAAATAACTTGCCTGAATATGTCATTCCCTCGGTTACACTATTGTATAATAACCTTGTCAGGAACAAATCGGATATCAGGAAGAACACAAAACATACTATAAAATACATTAGTTTGGCAAATTTACTGTTCATCAGCCTGATCCTTATTATCCTTCTTATCAACCCTTGCAAAATTATTTATAGGTATGACATTTATTCTTGACATAACAAATGCAAGTCCGTTCATATAAACTTTTATTTGTCCGTCATTCGTTGTGTTCAACCCTGTTATTCCAATGGAAGCGACTGTATATTCATTCACATTGTCAGTGTTTGATGTAAAAATCCTTGCAAGAGTGTTGTCATCCCGCAATTTCATGAAATTTTCTTCAGGTTTTTTTGCCGGATTTACAATTCTTTCTTGATTTAAAGCTGCGACAACAACTGAATTTTTTGGAGCATCTACCTTTAAAGTTGCTGTATAATTTTTATTTGCCCCAATCATTTTCGGAGTATCCAGAGTGATATTTAAATATCTGGCATCACCATATTTTAATGTGGAAAATTCTTCCGTAACGTTTTCAGCTGTGATTTTCCATTCACTGCCAAGTTTTTGTAAATGATATATACAGGTAGAAGTTGAATTTAATTCTCCCACTATATGTCTGTCAAAATCATCCGATGTGGCAACTGCAAATTCTTCGGTTTCTACTGTTGCGTAATCTCCGTTCAACTGTATGTTTTTTATCTTTGTAGTGTATGTTATGTCAGGATAAGTTTCCCATGTATCACTGACAAGACTAAAGTAAACATCTTTGTTGTAACCGTCATTGTCAACAAAATCAGGGGCATATAAATTGCGTAATCCCTCCATATCATATTTTTTCGCAAATTCATCCTGTTTAGAAAAAACTTCTGAAATTTCTTTTTTACAATTTTTTTGATATTGTATTTGTTCTTTTGCGGCTTTTCTGTCCGCAAAATATCCTGCATTCGCCGGAACGCTGATATTTAACGCAAACACCACGCCTATTACTGCTAATAAAAATACTCTCTTCATGTTCACTATTATATAAAAAAACAATAATTATGACAAGTTTATTTTTTAATATTCAATGCCTTTTCTGGCAACAACACCTGTATCCCAGTAATGTTTGACAGGTTCAATCTTTGATACAAGGTGTGCAATGTCAATGATTTCCTGTTTGGCATTCCTTCCCGTAAGTACAATTTCCATTTCCTGCGGTTTATTTTTCAGAACTTCAATAACTTCATTTAAATCAATAAAACCTAAATCTATTGCAATATTAGCTTCATCCAGAATAATCAGATTATATTCATCATTTTTTATAGCCTTTTTTGCAAGCTCCCATCCTTTGGATATTTCAGTTGCATCGGCATCTGTTTTGTTGTTTTCATATACTATTCTATCCATACCCGCCTGAACAATAGTCAGGTTTTCAGAGATTTCTTCCGATAAATTTCTAAATGAATTTAGTTCGCCGTAGTCACTTCCACCTTTTGTGAACATTATAATAAGAACCTTCCAACTTCTTCCCAAAGCTCGCATTGCTAATCCGAGTGAAGCTGTTGTCTTTCCTTTACCATCTCCGGTGTAGACTTGGATATAACCGTGTTTTTCCCAGTTGGGATTTATTAAATTATTAGTATTAAATTCATTTTTCATCGAGGTTATTATATAATAAATTTATGGAAAATAAAACAGAGTTGCGTAAAAAGTTTAAAGAAGCCAGAAGAAAGCTTGATATTAAAATTATCAGTAAATCAATTTGTGCAAAAATAAGACAGAAAAACTCTTATCGTGTTTCTAAAAATGTGATGCTGTTTTATCCGATGAAATACGAAATAAATCTTCTTGAACTTTTAAAGGACGACAAAAATTTTTATTTTCCGAGAGTTGATGGGGAAAAAATCCTTGTTTGCCCGATGTGTGATAATTTTGTTAAATCGGAATTTAATGTGTATGAGCCGTTATCAGAACCGGTAAATCCTGAAATTTTGGATTTAATTTTAGTTCCGGCACTTGCAGTTGATAAAAACGGCTACAGACTTGGTTATGGCGGTGGGTTTTATGACAGATTTTTGGGAAGTTATCCTGATATCAATACAATTACTCCTATATTCAGCGGTTTTGTGGTTGATGAAATTCCGCATGATAATTATGATATCAGAATTGATGAATTTGTTACGGAATAGTTAAAAATTTAATTATTTCTTAATTTTTAGCATGGTTATAGACACTTGATTAAGATTTATGTTAATGCTATAAAAGACATGTTATATAAGATTTACAAAATAAGAAGGAGTAAAAACTTATGGTAAATGTAGCTATTAACGGCTTTGGTAGAATCGGTAGAAATACTTTGAGAGCCGCTATCAGAGAAGGTATTTTTGACAAGATTAATTATGTAGCAATCAACGATCCCGGTTTGAAACCGGAAGATGCTGCAAGAATCTTCAAATATGACTCAGTTATGGGTAAATTTGACGGTACTGTAGAAGCTTATGATGAAGGTATCATTGTAAACGGTAAGAAGATTAAATTCTTTGCAGAAAAAGATCCTGCAAATCTTCCTTGGAAAGATTTGGGTGTTGAAGTTGTAGTTGAATCAACAGGTTTCTTCACAGATGCAACTAAAGCTCATGCTCACATTGATGCCGGTGCTAAGAAAGTTATTATTTCAGCTCCTGCTACAAACGAAGACAAAACTATCGTTTTAGGTGTTAACGATAAAGAATATGATCCTGCAAAACACAATGTAATTTCTATGGCATCTTGTACTACAAACTGCTTAGCTCCTGTAGCTAAAGTTATCGATGAAAAATTCGGTATCGTTAAAGGTTTGATGACAACTGTTCACTCTTATACAGGTGACCAGAGAATTTTGGACGCAGGTCACAAAGATCCTCGTCGTGCTAGAGCAGGTGCATTGAACATTGTTCCTACAAAAACAGGTGCTGCTAAAGCTGTAGCTCTTGTATTACCTCAATTAAAAGGTAAATTGGACGGTTTCGCTATGCGTGTTCCTACTCCAGACGTATCTTTAGTTGATGTTGTATTCGAACTTTCAAAAGACGTTACAGTTGAAGAAGTTAATGCAGCATTAAAAGAAGGTGCTGACGGTCATGTTCTTTGCTATACTGAAGAACCGTTGGTATCATCTGATTATGTTGGTACTTCTCAATCTTCAACTGTTGACGCATTGTTAACTCGTGTAATGGGCGGTAACCAAGTTAAGATTATTTCTTGGTATGATAACGAAATGGGTTATTCTACAAGACTTGCTGAAACAACTTACATGGTTGCAAGCAAATTATAATTTGTTATAAGTTAGCAAATTGTAAAAATTTAAACAAGCCTGATATTATTATCGGGCTTGTTTTTTTGGTATAATATTCTCAGAATGGAGAAAAGTTTTATGAATAAATATACACAAACCTATTTTATTACTAACGATTGTATGGATATAAATTACAAATTAACCCCTATTGGTGCGGTCATGCTTTTTCAGGATTGCTTTGCTCAATATATGACAACGGAGCATGTTGCAGCATTTGATGTTATATCTGATAATATATATTGGGTGGTCGCTGAACTTAATATGGAATTTACAGCTGAGATGCCTTTTTGGTCCGAAAAAATTGATGTTAGCGTGTGGGTTTCCGAGGTGGCAAAATTGAGAATGTATGCGGATTTTGAACTGTCACACAATGGTAAAGTTTTTGCAAAGGGTAACAGCTGTTGGTTTATATTGAGTACAGAAACACGCCGTCCGCTGCCAATAAAATTGATTGCGGATAAATTTGAGATTTGTGAAGAGTTTACTCTGGGTGAACATAAAAAATTCTCACTTAGTGAAGAAAAAGAAGCAATTAAAACTATTACTCACAAAACAAATTTGAGCGATATTGATTTTAACAATCACGTTAATAACAAGAGTTACATTAACATTGCAAATGCAACTTTGGATAAGGATTTTAAGCTGACTCATTTTCTTAAAAAAATGAATGTGAAATTTATGAAAGAAGCGTTTATTGATGAGGTTCTGACCTGTACAACATACAGAACTGATGACTCTAATACATTCATTCACAAAATAGAAAAAGACGGTGATGCTGTGTGCGATATCTCAACTGTTTGGGAACTAAAAGGCGAACAAACGGAAATCAGTACTTATCCGCTTCAAATAAGAAGTTTTTAATTATTTTATTACTTCTATAAAATTGTAATCAGTCAGATAAGGTAAATGTGCTTCCGTAATCAATTCACCCGGAAGTAAAACCGCAATCCCCGGAGGGCATTCTGCAATAACTTCTGCTGAAATTCTGCCTACCGCTAAATCTTTAGGTATAGTTTCTTTTTCCGAATAAAAAGCTTCTCTCAGGCTCATTTTTATTATCGGGGTAAGCATAGGCATGTGTTTTTTGTTTTCAAGATAACAAATATCCGAATAATTTGATTTATCAATTTTTTTAAGACTCTCAACAAGATATTCCATATCTTTTCTTGTGTTGCCTAAGTTTGAAAGTAAAAGCAAGCCTGCATCAGATGCACTTTCAACTTCGATGCCGAATTCAATTTCCAAAATAGATTCTAATCTTTTGCCCGACAAGCCGTCTGCTCTGATAAATACTTTTGTAACATCTGTCATATAGCCAAAATCAGGTTTTAAATCGTGGATATGTTCCATTTGTTCAATTTCACGGCGTAAATATTTTGCGTTCGCAATAGCACGTTCAAGCTGTTTTTTACCTCTCGGACTTTCAAGATTTGCTCTGGCAGCATCAAGACTTGCCAGTAAAATTAATGACGGACTTGTTGTATGTAAAAGTTTTAATGCTTTTTCTACCGCATCAACATCCAGGCAAGAATTTTCCGCAATATGGAGCATAGAACTCTGGCTCATACTGCCGCCTGTTTTATGCAAAGAATGAACAACCGCATCAGCTCCAAGCTGTAGTGCAGGTGTCGGAAGATGTTTGTTGAAATTCCAAAGACATGCGTGTGCTTCATCAACAATAAGCGGCACTTTATATCTTTTACAAATCGCAGAAATTGATTTTATGTCTGACACTACACCCTCATAAGTCGGGTTTGTAATCCAAACCATTGAAATGTCATCATGAGTTGACAGGGCTTCTTCAACGCTTTCAGGGGTGACATTACCCCAAATTCCCCAGTCGTCAAATCTTTTTGGTACAAGCCATACAGGTTCCGCACCCGAAATAATCAAACCTGTTAAGATTGAACGGTGGCAATTTCTGTTAGTTAGAACTCTTTGTCCTTTTTTGGTTAAACCCATTGCAATTGCAAGATTTCCTGCTGTTGAACCGTTAAGCAGGAAAAAAGTCTTTTTTGCACCGAATGCTTTTGCCGCTAATTCCTGAGCTTCTTTAATCGGGCCTGTTGCAGGATGTAATGTTCCTAAATTGTCAAATTCATCGGTTGTGTCAATTGATAAAGCTTTTGTTCCGATTAGTTTTTTAAAATCAGGTAGTACACCGTTGCCTTTTGTATGTCCCGGAATATGAAATTGGTATGTCGGGTTTTCATAGGCTTGTTTTAAGGCTTCCACAATTGGGGCTTTTATTTTTAGGGCTTTTTGGTTTCTTGTTACATTCGTCATAATAAAAATATACTATAAATAAATTATGAAAATCAAGTAGTTTATGATATAATAAAGACTTATGAAAAAGATTATTTACATAATGCTTTTTGCTTCTATATTATATATTACTTCAAGTACCCCGTCCTATGCAATTACGGATAGCATTGAGGGTTATCATGCAGATCAGATTTTTCTTCATCAGTATGAAACAAATAAGCCGAGTAATATTACTGTCTATGATGCAGAAAATGAAGATGAAGATGTAAGAAAAGTTTTTGATTTGCTGCCGGAAGGTTCTACAGAAGATTTTGACAAAGAAGATATTGCACCTGTTAAAAAGGCAAAAGTTTCAGCAGAAGAAAGACCACTTCTCAAAAGAATGATAGAAAGAAACATTATCCGTACTGATATTGCATCTTATTTATTAGAAAATGAATTAACTTTCGAACCTAAAAAAGGACCTGTAGAAAAGGTGCAATTTATTGGTGCATATAATGGGCGTATATCAGGATTTTGGCAAAGCGGAGATTATAGCACGGATTTCAGAAATAATTTTGTGCAAATCGGTGCTATGGGTAGGTTCCGCAATACAAAAACGGATTTTAAGGTTATTGTAAATCCTCAAGGTGCTCACGGCAGAAATTATATGCAAAACTTTGTCGCAGATGCTTTTATTACAAACAATTCAATTCCGCATCATCAGGTTATTATAGGTTATTCGAGAAATCAGGTCGGAAAAGAAGGAGGCTCCAGCTCATATATTTTGCCGTTTATTATGCGTTCTCAAATTGCCAGAAACTTCGGTTCTACAAGAGCTTTAGGTGTAAGACTTGTAGGGAATTATGATTTAATAGATTATAGTTTAGCATTCAATAGTTCGGACAGATATTTCAGAAAATGGTTTGCAGGCCCTGAATTTACAGGCTGGGTTGATATTAAGCCGCTTGGAAAAACTAACGGAAAATACGGTAAACTGGTTATAGGCGGCGGTTTAAATGCAGGTAAAAATGAGACACGCTACACGGTTGGCAGTGTTTATGTGGGTTATAAATACAAGAAACTCTGGACAAGATTTGAATACGGAATTGCTGACGGGTATAACGGAAGTAATGCCGTGGACAAAAAAGCCCAGGGCTTGTATGGGATTGTGGGTTACAAAATTACCCCAAGATTGCAGGTTATTGCAAGATACGACCAATTTGATCCTGATAGAGATGTATCACACAACCTGAAAAGAGAATACACTGCCGGAATAAACTGGTTTATCAAAGGACAGGCTTTAAGGCTAATTTTGAATTATGTGTTCTGTCAAAACCAAAACGCTCCGGACAGCCACAGAATTATGGTTGGCACACAAATTTTGTTGTAGATTGTTTGTTGATGACAAATGAAATGTGTTTATTTCGGTTAGCAAAAAATTTTTTTTGTGATTTTATATATTATGTATTCATACGGACATTTATTATATGTACATAACTTTAAACAACACAGAACCGAATTTTTATTTTGGGATTAGAAGAATTAGTCCCAAAAATGTGTTGTCTAAAGACGAACTAAAAATTCTTGATGAATATAAAACGCTGTATAATTATTCAGATACCAAATCTGTACAATGGAAAGCCAAAAGAGCATTAGATGTTTTGTTTTCAGTTGCAGGCGGTATCATAACTGCTCCTATAATGATTGCAAGTGCCTTAGCCGTAAAAATTACATCAAAAGGACCGATTATATTTAAGCAGGAAAGGATTGGCAGGGATGGGAAGACTTTTATAATTTATAAATTCAGAACTATGAAAGTTAATTCTGATAATGAAAAAAGTGTTCAAACCCCGAATGACAGCCGAATTACAAAGGTGGGTAAAATATTACGAAAATACAGTATTGATGAATTACCCCAGTTGTTTAATATTTTGAAAGGTGATATGTCATTAGCCGGCCCAAGACCTCTTACGATATACGAGCATAAAATAAGAAAACAGAATAATAATTTTCTGATAAGGTACGTTTTTAAGCCGGGAGCATCCATAAATTATAAAACTCCGCATTATATTGGGAATAATCCCAAAAACACAAATTTTACAGAAAAAGAGTACATAGAAAATTGGAATTTAAAAAAAGATTTTATATCTTATTTTAAAATTTTATCAAGAATTATTCGAGGGGATAATTATTAGTTTCGTAAAAACTATCTGTGACCGAAAACATTTACTTCAAATGACATAATGACTTCAATTTTGTCTTCATCGTAATCTGATGGAAGCGGTTTATAGTGATGAACTTTTTTTACGGTGTTGACGGCTGTTTCGTCAAATGCAGGATTACCGCTCGAATTATACACTTTTATATCATCGAAAGTCCCGTCTTTTTTAACGTTAAATTTTATCTGTGCAGCTTTTGAAGTGTTTGCAATAATATTTCTTGATGGCGGCCAATAAAGTTTTAGGTGCGAATTAAGACTATTCATATATGTGTATAGATATTTTTCTGAGTTTGATTTGTATGCTTCAGATAGTTTTGAAGTATCGTAATTAGTAAAATGTATTCCAATAGTATGTGCATTATTGTGAATTTTTTGTATCGGTGTATTGTTTCCGACATATTGTGCAATATTGAGTGCCGTTTTGTCAAAATCAGTTGAGCCTGAAGATATTTTTATTATCGGTTTTGACCAATTACCGTAGTTATCAATGTCAACGGACACTACTGCAAATCCGAAATCTTTAATATTAGACCTGTCCCATTCTCTGTGAATAAAAGATGATATTGTATCGTCATAGTTATATTTGTCAAAAGTTATATCAGCAAGCGGTTCAGTCCTAAATCCGACTCCCCGATTGAAACCTGACATAAAACTGCCTGTACTGCTGTATAATTTACCGTTAGTATAATCTATTACCATTTTTATTTTGTAAGATTTACGGTTATCAGTTATATCCTTTGTTGCGTCGTCTGTATTTATTGATTTGAATATAGGTTTTGATTTGTTAAAAGCGTTAATTATTGACTTGTCAAAGTCTATTGAGCCGGAAGAATGTAAGATTTCTATATCAGAAATATTTTTCTTTGGCGACAATTTATATACAAGGGCTATTTGTTTATGTCCTGACAAATTTTCAGGTTTTACCCAGTTACGCTCGATTTCTTCCAGTATTATTCTGTTGTTATTTCTGTTTTTGATATACTTTTGGAAAGATTTATACTTTTCAGCTGCAGAACTTTCATCTTTATAAAAATTTTGTGCAGGTTGCGGAGAATTTATCGGATGAAAATCTTGTAAATAATTACTGCCTTCTATTCGGGGTAACTTTAATGTTTCGGCTAAAGATTGGCTACAGAGCAGTAAAGAAAGGCAAATTGCCCCCCCCCCGATTAAAAGTTTAATATTGCGATAATTCATTGAGTTATTCTCCTGTAGTATTTATATGCCTCATAATATCATAATTAACAGTAGAAGTCTACTTTTATTCACCCATTAAATCACTTAATAATATGTATGGAGATTTTCTTTAATTATTACTTGAAAACGAATTATGCTCATGCTACCCTTTAATATGCAGACGTATTACATACCCTTTATTCACGTTTGCAATTATTAATTAATTAATAAAAAGAAAGAAGGAAATATGTCAGAAGTAAGAGTCAGAATAGCTCCGTCCCCAAGCGGTAATTTGCACGTTGGGACAGCAAGAACAGCTTTATTCAACTATTTATTTGCTAAGAAAAATAACGGGAAATTCGTTTTAAGAATTGAAGATACTGACGCAGAAAGAACAAGTCAGGAATATATTGATAATATTTTCGACAGTTTGAAAGCTTTGGGATTAAATTGGGATGAAGGTCCTGATGTAGGCGGCGAATATGGCCCTTACACTCAATCTCAGAGATTTGATATTTATCCTAAATACGTTCAGGAATTATTAGACAAAGGTTTCGCTTACGAATGTTTCTGTACTCCGGAAGAATTGGAAGCAGAAAAACAAGAAGCTCACGACAATAAAAAACCTTACGTTTATACAAAAAAATGTGAAAATTTAACAGAAGAACAAAAAGCTAAATTCAGAGCTGAAGGCAGAAAACCTGCTGTAAGATTTAATATTTCAAAAGCTCAAAAAGCTTTCCATGACAGTTCAATTTTAAGCTTTAACGATATGGTAAAAGGCGAATTGCATGTTGATACAGACTTGTTGGGTGATTTCGTTATTATGAAATCTAACGGTGCTCCTACATACAATTTCGCAGTTGTAATTGACGATATGTTGATGAAGATTTCTCACATTATTCGTGGAGAAGACCATATTTCTAATACTTATAAACAAATATTGATTTATGAAGCTTTGGGTGCTGAAGTTCCTCAATTTGGACACTTGGGTATGATTTTGGCTCCTGACAGAAGTAAATTATCAAAACGCCACGGTGCAACCGCCGTATCAGAATTTGTTGAAAAAGGATATTTAACAGATGCTTTGATTAACTTTGTTGCATTGTTAGGCTGGTCACCGTCAGACGGTGTTGAAATTAAAACTGTTGATGAAATTGCAAAAGATTTCAGAATAAACGAAATTTCATCTTCAAATTCTATTTTTGAATATGATAAATTGAATTGGATGAATAGCCACTATATCAAAATGCTTGATATAGAAGATTTGAAAGAAAGACTTAAACCGTATTTGACAAAATACGATTTAACGGAATTAAGTGATGCTCAATACACAAGAATGGTTGAAGTTACCCGTGAACCCCTTACCCTGTTATCTGATATAACCGATGCGGTTCCTTATTTCTTCGGCGAAGATGTTGAGATTGAGCCGAAAGCACAGGAAGAGATATTGGATACGGAGGTAGCACAAGATGTTTTGGAAGAGTTTGTTAAGCAAGCTCAAGGATGGAAGTTTGACGAAGAAGACTTACACCACGAATTGGAAGTATTTAGAGGACAATATAAAGAGAAAGGAATCAAACCGAAAGTTACGATGTGGGCAATTCGTGCAGCAGTAACGGGCAGAACCTGCGGTGCTGATATGGCTGCTATACTTGCAATTCTCGGCAAAGAAAGATCTTTAAACAGAGCAAAGAAATGTATTAAGTCTGTAAAGGCTTAATTCGTAAATATGAATTATAAAAAACGGAATGTATATTATTTACATTCCGTTTTTTTTTGATTTATTGAATACTTTATTTATGTTAAAATTTGTTCAGTGATATCTAACTAAGGAGAGATTATGAAAGCTGTTGTATTTGATGAAGGATTAAAACTTGATAATAATTATCCAAAACCTGTGCCAAAAAAAGGCGAAGCTCTTGTAAGGGTTACGCTGGCAGGTATTTGTAATACTGACTACGAAATTACAAAGGGTTATATGGGCTATAAAGGTATTTTGGGGCATGAAGCCGTAGGTGTAGTTGAGGAGGTTAATGATGAAGACAAATCTTTATTAGGCAAAAGAGTTGTTGCAGAGATTAGTTACGGATGTAAAGAACCTGATTGCCCTTATTGTGCTGAAAAGCTTTATCGTCATTGCCCGGAACGACATACTTTGGGTATTTGGAGAAAAGATGGCGTATTCGCAGAATATTTTACTATGCCGTTGGAAACTTTGTTTGAAGTTCCGGACAATGTTACAGATGAACAGGCAGTATTTGTAGAACCGCTTGCTGCAGCATGTGAAATTACGGAGCAATTACACATTAAACCGTTCGAAAAAGTCATTGTACTCGGGGACGGCAAGTTAGGACTCATTACAGCATTAACTCTTAATGCCCAAAATATTGATGTTACTTTAGTCGGTAAGCATCAAAATAAACTTGATATTGCAAAAGCTCAAGGTGTAGAAACTAAGCTTTTACAGGATTTAAAGGTCGAAAAAATTTATGATGTTGTCGTAGAAGCAACGGGTTCGATTTCAGGTTTTGAAACTGCTCTTGCACTCACTAAGCCTCGTGGAACACTTGTTTTGAAAAGTACTGTTGCTGCTTCAAAAGAATTTAATCTTGCTCCGATAGTAATAGATGAAATTACCGTTCTAGGTTCACGTTGCGGACAATTCGGTGCAGCATTGCGACTTCTTAAATCCGAAAAAGTCGATTTTTCTCCGTTAATTTCAGCCACTTATAATGTTGATGATGCGTTAGAAGGTTTCGAGAAAAATAAGGAAAAAGAAACTTTGAAGGTTTTGTTAAAATTTTAGTAACTAAAAAGGCGGTATTTATTACCGCCTTTAATCTTTATACTCTCAAATATGTTTTTATACGCCTTTACCTCTGCCGTCGTTGCCGACTTCTTGGTTTTGTTCAAATTCAAACTTAGGATTTCCATTTGCATCAAGCTGACATGCATATTCATTACCTGATGCTATCTGTCTTGTTTTTCCGTTAACTGTTTCAGATACACATTTGTATATAGGTTGTCCCTTGCTATCTGTTTTTCCGGTATTTTCATATTTATATGTATATCCTGCTGCGGTTGTTGTCTGGAATTCCTGAGGGAATTTGCTGCCTTGTTGTGCTTGTTTTGTAACTTTTAATTTACCGTTTATATCCTTTGTTTTGCCGCTGTCATCATATATTCTTACGCTTTGATTATCCCAATTTGTTTCTGCTTCTGATGGCGAATCCCCAGGAGCATCGACTTCTTCGTTACTGTTTCCGGCATCCGGTGCCGGAGTACCTTGTGCTATGCTGCCTTTACCTGTTTTACTTGTATTATCACCATCTCCGCCTGCTTGAGTTGCCTGATCTTCAGCTCGTGTCTTAGCTTTTGCATCCTGCGATGCTGTAGCAGGAGAATTTCCGGGATCGTTACCGCCTTCATTTCCTTTTGCGGATGACGATTTTTTGCCAACACCAAACAGGTCTAATACGCCTCCAAGTGCTGACATGCCTACGCCAACCCAGCCGAGTACTTCTCCGAATTTGCTATTTCCGCTGTCTTCATGACAATTATCCATGTTAGCCCAGGCATTACTTGCCCAGCCACGGGCATGCTGCGGACCGTAATAATTGTTTTGGATAAATATATTTCCTTTAGAACCCATACCATAAGGTCTGTACTCACCGGTATGTATCTGGTTTGTAGTTCCTTTATATAGTCTTGTTGGGTTGTTCCTAGAAATAGGTGCTGTCATGTTAGCCTCGTGTTTTTCTCTCTTATATATATAAAGTATATACTTTTTCAATAATTGCCATCATGATTTCATGTTGTTACATTTCTTTACATGTAAAACATGCTTGGCACATGGGTTTTGGGGGTAATGGTTGTAATTATGACCGTGATTTTATATTACTCGTTTTTTCCGCCGACAATTCGCAGGTGTCTTTGAGCCCCTTCTCCGACGCTTTTACTTATAAGATTGTGTTGTTCTACAAGCTCATGCTGAAGTTTACGAATTTGTTGATTTTGTGGTTGCAGTTCAACATTCTCTGCACCTGCGAGAATTTTATTAATTGCATTTTTAGCTTCATCTAATGCCCGTTCGGCTTCGTCGTAGTATCCTTGTAAAGAGCTGGAATTCTCAATATCAAGTGCATCCTTCAAAACTTTTTGTATCTGGGCCATAGAATTTGTTTTTATGTAAAATATTTGCAACCTGTATTCATTTGCGGTACTTAAAATTTTTGCTCCGCCTTTTGCAAAATTTTTGTGTGCAATTACGATATCTGCTTCGTCAAGATTTCTTGTTATTTCTGCATTCAGGTCTAATCTTTCTATAACTTTTTCAACAATTGTTCTTGATACGGCATACAGATATATTTTTTTGTAAGCCTTAGCTTCTTCAACATATTTTTGGCGTGAAAAACTAAATTTCAGACTGTCAGACGGGTTAATTTTTTCTTCCAAAGCCTGAATTTGCTCGGAAATAGTTGGTTGTGCCTTTGGAACTTCAGTTGGTACTTCTTCTTTTACAGTATTGTCGACTTTTCTGATTTCAGGTCGGATAGGCCAACCTCTAAGAATATAGTCTACCGCTTCTGATGTATCTTTGTACACAGCAAGAGTATTTCTGTCAAGAATTTCTATGACAATATCAAATGTCGGTTGTTTTTCTCTTTCCAGTACTGTTTTTTGAGAAGAGCGGCGTCTGGCTTCATCATCACCTAATGTTACAGACTGAATTCCACCGACTAAATCCGATAGTGTAGGGTTTTTAATCAGACTTTCCAAAGAATTTCCGTGAGCAGTTGCGATAAGCATAACACCACGTTCAGCAATCGTTCTTGCTGCTTGAGCTTCTTCTTCCGTACCTATTTCGTCTACAACAATGACTTCAGGAGTGTGATTTTCAACAGCTTCAATCATTATGTCTTTCTGAAATTGCGGTTGCGAAACCTGCATTCTTCTTGCATGTCCTATTGCCGGATGAGGGGTATCGCCATCTCCTGCAATTTCATTTGAAGTATCTACAACAACAACCCTTTTTCCAAGTTCATCAGCCACGAGTCTTGAAATTTCTCTGAGTTTTGTTGTTTTCCCAACCCCCGGACGTCCAAGGAAAAGTATGCTTTTCCCCATCATACAAAAATCTTTTATACATGCAATTGTTCCGGTTACTACACGTCCGATTCTGCATGTAAGACCAACAATTTTACCCTGACGATTTCTTATCGCACTTATTCTGTGTAAAGTCCCCGGAATACCTGAGCGATTATCTGATGTAAAATTTTGAATTCTGTCAGTTACGAATTTTATATCGTCATAATTGACTATATCTGTTCCCAGATACTCAATCTTTCCGCCGGCATGCCTAATTTCAGGTGCTCTTCCTATATCCAAAACAATTTCAATAACATCATCCATTTGTTCATAGGAAACATGTCGTTTTACCTTGTCAGGTACGACCTCCATTAATCTGTCAAGATCGTTTTGAAATTGTAAGTTGCTCATTTCCTTCAGCCTTTCTCTGTTTTGTGTCTTTCGACTAACAAAACAATAACCGGCAATCTCGTATGTATATTAACTATCTCCATGTACATTATACCACTTTTTGAAATTTTTTCCTTTTATTTACATATTACAAATGTAGTAATTTTACAAAACTTAATATTGTTATATACCTTAAAAGTGTTGATATAACACGATATCGAGGATGTATTGTTTTTATAGTTTTAATTATATGTGCTAATTTGGGTATAAATTTTCTGTATTTTTGTACTGATATTTCTTAATATTTTTATGAACTAACAAATATTCCGAAAATTTCATATATTTAAACTAGATTTTTTTATAAAAAATGTTATATAATATATAGAGACGTATTCGATTATAAAAAAGAATAGAAGGGTATTAAAAATGAGTAGAAAAAAAGCTATTATACTTTCTGTGTTAGCTGTATTAACAACTTATGGAGTTGCAGGAGCTTTTCCTACATACGATTTGTATGATGATATACACAGAAGTGAGATAAAAAAACAAAAGGAGCAGGAACAGCAGCAACAGGCTCCTGCAGAAACGCCTCAAACTGAGGAAAACAAAGCTCCGGAAGTAGTAATTCCAAAGACAGCAAAAGATTTTTACTCATTTGTTCCAATGAAGGATTTGTATGTCAAAACGATTGACAGCAAAATATATTATGACAATCCTACAATAAAGAGTGCAATTGCTCGTTACAGACAGGGTAATTATACCGGTTCATTGCAGGAATTATACGCATATATTAAAAAACATCCTAATGATGCTTATGCGTACTATTGTATGGCATTGGCTTATACAAGGCTAGGTCAGGTTACGGCAGCGAAGAATTGTTACCAGAAGGTTATCAATTGTAATGCTCAGGGTAAATTATTTGAATTAGCGTTGAAGGGAAGAGATTGTTTGACAGGCGGTATATACTGTAAGACTCCGGTTAATCCGCTTCCAAAAACACCTTCTGCAGAAGAAATTATGAAGAATATGGATCCGTTGGATCAGTTTATTACTGCTCCATACTCCGGTCATGGTTTCTCTCCTGAATTAGAAAAAGAATATCAGCAAAAGCAGTTAGATACTCTTCAAAAGACAATAAACAGAAAAGAAAATCTTAATCAGGATGATATTCAGGATATGAAGCAGATACAAAATGAACATAAGTCAGAAATTCCTATGTTTGAAAAAATTGCAATGTCTGCAAGTATATCTTCTGAACCTACAAATGAAGAGGTACTTGATGCAATAGATGTTTTAAAAAGATCAGGCTTAAATATTACAACAAGTACTCAGCCTCAGACTAAAGTTGAAACATCTGATGTTGCAGCAACGAAATCTCCGGCTGTAAATCCTGCAAGCTATATTAATCCTGAATACGAAACAATTAACATGATGATGGGTAACAATAATAATAACAATGACCCTATGATGTCTATGCTTCCGTACATGTTAAGCAATAATGAAAACGGAAAGAATGTTGATCCGCAGGTTATTCAGGCAGTCATGATGAATTCTATGATGAATAGCTTAAGCAGTATGAATTCTACAGATAATAAATAATTTATGGATTTAGAATATATAAAAGCAAGAGAAGAATTGTTGACAGCAGGAAATCCTGCCTGTCAACAATTTTTTGCTGATAATGGTTATTTACTCGAAAGTGCTTATGCAGAATTGTTTTTGGGTTCTTGTGAAAAGTCAAAAAAAATGTTTTTAAATATAATAGATTTTGATGTCAGGGCTCATTGGGGAGCATTTTTTGCATCAATGTGCAGCGGCAGGATAGAAGGTTATCCTACATATATGGAGTTAAGGAATTTCTTTGAAATAGATTTTCAGGTTTTGTTCAATTATTATTTGGGTAATTACGTTGAAAATATATGTAAATATGATGAATGGTTGTTTTCTATTAATCCCGAGATATACAAGTATATCGGCAGAGTTTTTTTAAAAAATAATTATGATAATTTTGGAATAGTTTTTCTGAAAAAAGGGAAAGATAAATTTTTTAATGATCCTGAATTACATTATTTGCTTGCAGAATATTATTTTAACACCAAAGATTATGTATTGGCTCAGGAATATGTAGACAGCTGTCTGCGAATTTTGCCTGAGTATTATCCGGCAGTGAGGATGCACCAAAAATTGAATACTGATTGTTTATCTTAAATTTTTATGGTAGGCTGATTTATAATTAGTAACCCCAAAGGAGACAATAAATATGATTATAATTATGGAAACCGGTGCCAGAAGCGAGCAAACCAAGAGAGTCATTGACTTTTTGGAAAATAACGGTTTTAAAGTCAGATATAATATCGGTGAAGTTCATACGGTAATTGATGCATTGGGTGATAAAACCACTATTACTCCCGGCAGAATTGCGGCATTTGATGGCGTAAAAGAGGTCAAACTGATAAGAGAACCTTTCAGGCTTGCATCGAGAGACAGAAAAGCAGAAGATACCGTTATAGAATTCAGTAACGGTGTTAAAGTCGGCGGAAACAATAAGCCTGTTGTAATAGCAGGACCTTGTTCCGTAGAAGATAATTATGACGCACTTTTAGAAGTCGCTACTGCTGTCAAGGAAATGGGAGGACAGTTCCTTAGAGGCGGTGCTTTTAAGCCGAGAACCTCTCCTTACGACTTTCAGGGGTACGAAGAAAAGGCTTTAAAATATTTAAAAAATGCAAGTGAGGCAACCGGACTTTTGACTGTCAGCGAAATTATGGATGCTACAGAATTACCTTTAATGATGGATTATATTGATGTGCTGCAAATAGGTGCGAGAAATATGCAAAACTTCAAGTTGTTAAAGGCAGTAGGTAAGTGTAACAAGCCTGTAATTCTTAAAAGAGGGCTTGCGAGTACAATAAGAGAATTTTTATTGGCTGCAGAACATATCATGTACAACGGAAATAGTCAGGTCATACTTTGTGAAAGAGGGATAAGAAGTTTTGATAGTGATTTTACAAGAAATGTAATGGATATAGCTTCTATTCCCGTAATCAGGAAATATTCTCATTTGCCGATTATAGTTGATCCGAGTCACGGTACCGGTCAAAGATATTTAATTGAACCTATGGCAAAGGCAGGTTTGGTGGTTGGTGCTTCAGGTGTAATGATAGAAGTACACAATGATCCAGAAAATGCACTGTCTGACGGAAAGCAAAGCTTACCTATTCCAATGTTCAAGGATGTAATGGGCAGGTTAAACAAGTTTATAAATCATATAAACGAAGCATAGTAACAAAAAACTCAGGATTTATTCCTGAGTTTTTTTAATTGATAATTATGTTATAAATATTTATCCGTTAAGACGAAGACATGCTCCTGCCTTGTCATAGTCAGCAAAACCGTCATCAAATTGCGTTTTAATCTTGTTTCTTAAAACGTTATTTTTCAAATATACTATTGTTGCATCAATATTTGCGTTAACGTTATCCATATAAGCGTTTCCTGTATTGTGTTTTTGTCTTGCAATAACTGCATTAAGAGTGGATTTCAAAAACTTTGCAATATCCTTTACGCCGGTTTCCATCATTAAGTAACCCAGTACATCTTTTCCTACATACTGAGTTGTGTGTGATATGCCTTCTTTCCTTTCCAAATCGAATTTATAAACTCCACCATCTTCCCACATGTGCAGGGTAAGGTTGTTATCTTTTGTCATTTTCCGGAATTCTTTACAAGCTCTGTCAAATGTCTTGTTGCCCAATCCTTCTGCCAGTTGTGTTCTTGCTGTAAAATTCGTATTGAATTGGGTATTGTTGCTAATTGTATTCATAATTTCTCCTTTGTCTGTATGTATAAATTTCGTAAATATAAAATTTTGCTAATGTAATATTTTTTGTAAATAAATTTTAAATTTTTAAATAAAAATATCATACGAATTATATATTGACTGAAAAAATTTCCCGTGTTAGACTTTCATTATAATAAGTATATAATTATATAATTTCCTAGGAGTGCATTAAGTATGAAGAAATTTTTAATAGGTATTATGGCAATTATGGCGTTCACTGCAAGCCAAGCAATTGCTAAGAATATTCCGGTCACAGCAATCACACCTTTTAGCAGCGGTAATCCTCCGGCTGAAATTGCTTTAAGAATTAACAGTAATATTCAGGTAACGGATGATGTTGTTCTGTTTGAAGGTTATACGGTTAAGGGCAAACTGGTTTTGCAAAACGGACAGTTAGCTTTTGTTCCTTACAGTTTTATTAACGTACATGATGAAGAAGGACAATTTGATCCTCAGACATACGGAGTGTTGAGTGGTTACGTTAATAATAACGGTCAGGTTGTAAGCATCCCTCAGGGTGTATCTGTTGCAATTAGTGCAGGTCAAATGTTTGTTTTGAATTTTAAAGATATTATTCCAAAACAGGTTGATTTACCGCAAAATGTTACCGAAACAGCAACAGCTTTGTCTATTGATACTACAACCCCTGAAACAATAGAATCTCAGAGACCTTTTGCAAGAAGGCTTCCGGGATTACCAATTACTGATGTAAGTACAATGGATTCAACTAACAAATGGAATCCGGCAATGCCGCTTCCTAATATTTTGAGAAATCGTAACGGCGAATTTTTAAGATAATTTGAAAATAATTTAAGTTTTATATTCGGCAGGTGTTGATGTTGACACCTGTCGTTTAATATGAGAAAGTATTATTGTTAGTTATTCGAGGAATTTAATGTATGAAAAAATTAGGTGTACTTCTGTTATTTATTATGTTATCGTCTGTTCCTGTTATGGCAGAAACGCTTAAAGTTGAGGCGATTACTCCGTTTAATACCGTCAAACCTTCCAAAACTATGAAGGTAAAAATCACTGAAGATGTTGTATATGAAAAATATACCCTTTCTGCAGGAGATGTAGTTTATGGTGATGTTGTTGATGTTAAGCCGCCGACAAGATTAAAACGTAATGCAAAATTCTCATTTATTCCTGTTTATTATGTTGATTCAAGCGGTCAAAAGCATAATTTTACAGAGCAGAGAAAGGGGAAGTATGCTCTTCCGCTGGATAAAGGACAAGTTGCTACAAAGGCTGCATTAACTGTTGGTAATCATTTTGTTAAGGGTATTTCGATGGGATATCATGCTGTCAAAGGAGCTATACAGGATGAAGAGGATAACAGATTAAAATCTGCAGGTGTCAGCTTGTATGAAAATTCTCCGCTATCATACGTTGAAGAAGGTGATGAGTTAAATTTGGAACCGGGAGATAAATTTTATATTAAATTCGGTTGGAATTTAGATGATAGCGAAGAAGATGAAGAAGAGTCCGAAACGAAATAATAGATTTGATTAAAAATTGATTATCTGTAAAAAAGCGAAGCGTTCTGAGCTTTGCTTTTTTAATAATTCTTTACAAAACTGTATTTCTTGTAAATAATCTTTTAAAAAATCTTTTTATATATATACGGGATATATATGGGAAAGGTGATATTATGGGGACAGAAATTCAAGTTGGAATGACTTTTGGTACATTTAGTGCATCGGTTAATCATTTTAGAAAAAAATATGATTCAGAGTATGTTGAAAACACTGCCTCTGTTATTTCCGGTAAAGAAATAGCATATAATTTTACCGATAAAAAAACTAATCAGCATAAAATAGCAGCGTATCAGGGATTTGGCTTAGATGGTGATGGCAGATGGAAAGCGGTTTCTATAATTCAAATGGGTTCTTACACGTTTAGTAAAGAAACAAATAATCTGATTCCGGGCAAAATTGCAAAATCTGTAAATAAATTTAACAGAATTGATACTACAACACATTATGCTATAGATATAAACGGTAACGGAAAAGTTGATAGGGATGAAATTTTCAGCAAAGACAACGATTACCAACCTCAAAATTTTGCGCAGACACAGACATATACAAATTTATTGGCTAAGGAATAGGATTATACTTTAATAGCAGCTTTAATTTTTCCGGAGCCTTCAAAAATTATTTCGGTGTCTTTTTTGGAGTCAGAAAAAATCATCTTGGTCTTGTTTAGACCGTTTTCATTTATTTCGGATATTTCTTTTATTTTAACTTCGGTCATACACTACTCCTTTTTGTTCCATTATAGCATTTTTTTTGATAATTTCAATTATATAAAACGCCATAATTATAATAATTGCTATATTGTTACAAAACATGAACCGTAAATTTGCATAAAATGTATGTTCATGTTACCTTGTTGTTGGCTAATTGTGTTTGATAGGTTTAGCCCTAGTCCGATTAATATTTTATAAATAGTAAATATTTGATAATCTGTGTCGGATGAAACCTTTTAGCCCGTAGTACAATACATAAAACATAAGGAGAAAAAAGATGCCGGTAGCATCAATGATTGAACTTTTAGAAGCTGGTGTACATTTTGGTCACCAAACACAAAGATGGAACCCTAAAATGAAACCGTATATTTACGGTGCAAGAAATGGTATTTACGTTATTGATTTGCGTAAAACTACTGATTTATTGGATGAAGCTTATGCAATCGTTAGAGAATTTGCAGCAAGAAATAAAAACATCCTTTTCGTAGGTACGAAAAAACAGGCTGCTGAAGTTGTAGCTGAAGAAGCTAAAAGAGCCGGTGCATACTACATTAACAGAAGATGGTTAGGTGGTATGTTAACTAACTTTGAAACTATCAGAGGCAGAGTTAATAAGTTAAAAGAATTAGAAGAATTCATGAGTTCAGGTCATGCTGAAAAATTACCTAAAAAAGAAATTGCACAATTGAACAGACAATTAGGTAAATTAAGCAAGACTTTAGGCGGTATTAAAGATATGAGAGGTTTACCTGATTTAATCTTTATTATCGATCAGGGCAAAGAGCTTATTGCAATTCAAGAAGCTAATAAACTTGGTATTCCTGTTGTATGTTTAGCTGATACAAATGCTGATCCGGATGGTATTAACTACATCATTCCTGGTAATGATGATGCTATCCGTTCTATCAAGTTGATTACTGCCAAATTAGCTGATGCTGTTTTGGAAGGTAAACAATTGAGAGAAAACAACGCTAACACTAAAAATAAGATTGAAGAAATCAAAGCTGAAGATGCAGGCGTAACAGAAGAAACTAAAGCTGAAGAAGCTAAAGCTGAAGAAGCTAAAGTTGAAGAATAATTACAGAAGTGATTAAGTGATTAGGTGAATGAGTGAATAAGTTGTTACGGTATAATAATATATTTTGTAAAAACTTAATTGCTTAATAGCTTCGTCACTTAATTACTTTTAAAAATAAATAAGGAGAAAATTCAGATGAATATTACAGCACAAATGGTAAAAGAACTTCGTGATAAAACCGGTGCAGGCATGATGGATGCTAAAAAAGCATTAGTTGAAACTGACGGTGATATGGAAAAAGCTATGGAAGTTCTTCGTCAAAAAGGTATAGCTTCTGCTGACAAGAAAATGAGCAGAATTGCTGCTGAAGGTCTTGTAGCATCAGCTATTTTGGATGATTGCGGTGCTTTGGTTGAAGTTAACTGTGAAACTGACTTCGTAGCAAAGAATGAAGAATTCAAAGAATTAGCTAACTGCTTGGCTGAAGGTGTTGCAAAGGGTAATCCTGCCGATGTTGATGCTTTCTTAAATTCTACTTGCCCTAAATGCGGTAAAGTTGTTGCTGATATTATCAAAGAAAAAATTGCTTCAATTGGCGAAAAAATTACTTTCAGAAGATTTGTTCGTTATGAAGGTAATACTGCAACATACATTCACAACGGTAAAATCGGTGTTCTTCTTCAAACAGATAAGAAGGATGCAGAATTGATGAATGATATTTGTTTACACATTGCATCAAGTGCTCCTGAATTCATTTCAAGAAATGAAATTCCTCAGTCAGTTATTGACCATGAAACTGAAATTGAAATGGGTAAAGAAGACTTGTTGAAGAAACCTGAAGCTATCAGAGCTAAGATTGTTGAAGGTCGTGTTAACAAATTAATGGCAGGTAAATGCTTACTAGAACAACCGTTCATCAAAAATCCTGATGTAACTGTTGGTCAGTTAATCGAAGGTAAATTGTCAATCACAGCTTTCACAAGATATATGCTTGGTGAAGGTTTGGAAAAAAGACAAGATAACTTCGCAGAAGAAGTTATGAGCCAAATTGGCGGTTAATTACCCTAAAGATATAATAAAATCACTCGTTTAGATTTCTAAACGGGTGATTTTTTATTTATTATAAAACTAAAATTTAACAGTTTCCTGTACTATGTTAATATGTCATTCCGAACTTGTTTCGGAATCTGGCTGCCGTGGAGTTATGTAATTTCTTTCGTTTCCGGTTCTAAACTGACATCGATACTTAAATCCTTAAAATCAGGATTCATTTCTCTTATTATTGTTTAGTGTAGACCACAATCAGATTTTACCATGGGTCAGATGCTGAAACAAGTTCAGCATGACAAAAAGACTTTTGTTTTATGTGTTAATAGTTTTTATATAGCATAATATCGTGCACAAATTTAATAACTTATTTTATCTTCTATTAGAACTTTGTAAGCACAATCATAACCTGCTAAGGTATTATTAACACTGCGATTGCAGTTAGCTGAGTTATTACCTGCACCAAAAGGTATGATTTTTTCTTTCCCAACGGCAAATCCAAAAACATCTTTTCCTAACGTGTTTGGATTTTTATTCCCGTTAACATCTACAAAAAACAGGACAAGCTGGGTATTCATTTCATTAGAATTATAGGGTAAGCCGAAATAAGCAAGTTGTTGCCCACACAAATCTAGTGACATATATGTTCCGTCTTCCAGTATGAAACCATAATATCCGTACCCTAGATAATTTACTCCTGACCAATGTGCTGCTTGTCCGGATAGTGATTTCGTAGAATCTGACCAGCATCCTGCTACATTATCACATTTTTTTACAATTCTGAAATAAGGTTCGAAGTATGAAAAAATAGTTCTTGTGCTTGCTTGGTTGCCATCTCTAATATCCCAGATTTCACTTGAACCATGTTCTTCTTTTACCATCAGATAGGCTTGAGAAAGTGAAGAATATACCTTTTTTAATCTTGTAATATTTGCCCTGTCGTTCTGTTTTTGAATTAATGTAGGTAGTGTCATAGCGGCAACGACACCAATAATACCTAAAGTAATCAATACCTCAGCCAGAGTAAATGCAGTAAAATCTTCTTTGCTCATGAATAAGTTACCTCATCAATGTAAATTCTCGTTACATTTATTATTATTATATAGGAATAATTATTCCTATATAATAATACATTTTACCATATTGCTACAAGTATGTCAATATAATTATGAAAGAGGACTGATTATGAGTGTAAGAACAGACATCAAGACATTACTTGCAGAAAATGATGTTTCAATAACAAAACTTGCGGAAATGGTTTCGGAAAAGACCGGTAAGCACTATTCGCAGTCAAATATTTCGCAAAAACTTATGCGAAATACACTCAAATATGAAGAAGCAAAACTAATCGGTGAATTACTCGGTTATGAGTTAAAGTTTATAAGAATAAAGTCATATATGTAATTTTACTAAATAGTATTACACTTTTTGAATTTCGTTTGAGTTTATTGATTCAAGTAATTTCTCATCTTTTAGTTTTGCCAAGTTCTTAGTAATATTTTTCATTATTTCATTGTTTTTTGCGAAATTACCTGCAAAGTCCCACAAATGACCTTTTACCATAGTAATAGTTCCTGCAACTTTACCCAATATCGCAAGTCCGACACCTGTAAATACCGGCTCTTTTGTTGCTATTCCGCCGAGTGTAAATACCATACCTGCCCCTGCTTCAAGTGTAGATATGCAGGCAAGTGCTATTGAACGATTACGTTGGTTTTCAGGTATTTCTATTGTTCTTCTGCTAAATGGTAATTTGTATTTAATTGTTCTCTGAAAAGGTGTCATAACAGGTATTTTTCGTATTGCCATAAGAGTTGTCCTTTCTTAATTATATTGTTCTTAGGTTTTGCACGATAATGAACAGGTTCTGTTTAACCGGCTCTCCGTTGTTTGTGTCAGGATGATATTTTATACATAATCTGCGGTACAAATTTTTGGCTTCTGCATTGTTTTTATCTCCAAATTTTGTTAGCAGTTCCGGTTTTTCAACACCCATAACTTTAGCAAGATTTCTTAAATCTCTTTCATTTAAAATCTTTTTGCCACGAGAAGACAGAAAGTCACGAATTCTGATAATAAATTCATCTCTGGTTTCTTTTGCACCTGCTGTAGTTGTACGAGTTCTTTCTGTTCTTGATGAATTATTATTGTCATTTGTTTTGTAATCAGCTTCCTTTTCCTGTTTGTACCATTCTGCGGCACGTTCCTGTTCGGATGAGTATCTGTATTTTGTACCGTCAGGATTTATTCTCTGATATTTTCCGTTATAATATCTTGTTTCATCTTTGCCATTGATGTTTTTTGTAACTTTTACTTGTTCAAGTATCGGACCTTTAATTCCACCAACGATATTTCCGAAAGAAAAATGTCTTTCAACAGTTTCTTTTTTGCTCAGACTATATATTCTTTCATAAATTAAATTTCCATTTTTGTCATATTGGTAAAAATCTGTTTCAATATTTCCGTGTAATATCCGGTAAGTTTCACTTCCATCTTTGGCTCTTGTTCTAATATCTGTTATTTTGCCACCGATGCGTTCTTGATAATACTTCATTGTTTCTACAAATGAGCCGTCATTGTTAACTACTTTTCTGCAATGAGCTTTTAATTGTATATAGTCGCTCATTTCCTTAATATAACCGTTTTCAGTCGGAATAGTTCGTTGTTTTCGCCAAAGGCTTCCGCAGTTATATTCAATTTTGCCTATTACCTTACCGTTAGCATCAGTTTGGGTATAGGTTTCCCAGTATGGATTTTTTTCGTAAGATTTGTATTCGTCTAATTTTTTTGTATATTTAATATGACTTTTCAATGTTCCGTCAGGATTAAATTCCGTCATATTCATGTTTGCAGCTTTGTATTTTAAATATTGCCGCTCAATACCGTTTTCATCTTTGTATTTTGCATACATCTCTGTTCCCGTGCGTTTACCTTCAGCGTCGTATGTAATGTGAGCTCTTATTTTTTGTGGTTCATCCACATGCAAAAGATATTGATACGGATGAAACTCTCCTTGTTTAAGTTTTCTGCCCCAAGTCCCATCACATTCTTCATATCTCAGGATGCCATTTTCGTAAGTTTTTAGATTGTAACCGTTTTTAGTAGCTTCTTTGGTTTGTTTTATTTTTGTTTTCGGATTATAAGTTTCATGGTAGGTTATTTGGTTATTTTCATTCCATAGGGTATGTTCAATTCGTATTTTAACTTTGAAAACAGATTCTTCAATTTTTCGGGTTTTGTCAGTTGATAATTTCGTTTTTGTATATTTTTGCATAGATTTTGGAAGTAATTTATTCCAAAAACTTTTTGTAATTACATAAGAAAATTCAGGGGTATCTTCTGTTATAGGGGCTTTACTTTTGACCCCAAAGAATTTTGTTTGGACATTTTGTGCAGCTTTTTTTGAATGTTCAACTGCCTCTGCTGTCATTTTGTCGCATGTACCTGAATTAATAATTTTTGTCATTGCACACTACCTTTTTTACAGAAATATAAAGTGTGCTGATTTTTAAAATTGCTCTGTTAAATCAATTAAATTAATTTTTGTAAAGAAGTTCATTTCCGTTTTACAGTCTAAACATTTTAACTGTTTGTTTTATGTATTCACGAACCGTAATTTTGGTTATATCTTTTTCTTGTCCGAACATCTTTGTCAGTGATTTTTTGAATAATTCCAATCCCTCTTTAGTTCTTTCGCCTGTTTGTTTATCAAAAATATCAACTCCGCCGTAAGCCTCTTTCGTTAAGAAGTAAGCGTCTTTTGGCGAAACATTGCCCCAAACATCAGTGTATAATTCCAAAGCGTATGGTTCACTTCTCTTGGCTGTTTCGTTCATAACTCTTGCATACTCTTTCATGTTAGTTTCAATAACCGGAGTATCCCATAGTCTTACTTCCATATTAATATCCTTTCAAACAACTTATTTACTTACAATTTCAAGTTTTGCACCGGTTTTTACTTCTTCTGATTTTTTGTAGTTTACGGGTGCTACATTGTATACCTGATTAACATAAGCTTTCCCACAGAAAGAGGTGTTAGTTTTCTTGGCATTAGCTACTCTTTCCTGAAATTCCTTATCTAAATTCTGTAGTTCAGGTGATGCGTGATATAAAGTTAGCGTGTTATCGGTTAATACAATCGGTTGTGTACAATTTTTATCTTTTGCCAGATAATAATTGTCTTCACCGCCGTAGAAAACTCTATATGTATCATTAGGATCAAAAGCGTTCACGAATACCATACCCTGTTCCAGTCCGCCATGTAGTCCGATAAAACCATCTCTGCCATCGTAACTTAAATCAATTTTGTTGTCGTTGATAGTTGTTCTGTTGTTGTACGGATCTGTCTTACGTCTGTAATCGTGGCTTATTCCTGCAGTATTGAGTAAGGATATTACGGCACTTCCGTCTGTTGAATATCTTAAAATACCTGTAACGTTTCTTCCTTCTCTGCTGCCCTGCTGTTTTAACAAGAACATTGCTCCGTCGTTAAGGGCGTGTAATGCAGGTCTTGAACGCAACATCATAATAGCTTCTTTTTGTTCTTTGCGTTTCTTGATAAAGTCGTATTTGTCAACATAATCGTGACGAACTGCTGATCTGTTTTTAGTGAAAGAATTGTTTTTCAACCTTTCAAAACCGGTTGAACCTGTATCATCTCCGGCGTATATTGTCGGGATACCCGGTGAATTTACCAAAAATTTATCCATACCCAAAGAATTGTTTAATGCAGTATCAATTATAACTTCAAAAGCTTTATCAAATAATGCTTCTTTTGCTTCAGGTGAAAGTTTTGACATATTCTTGTCTGCATATTCATCTACAATAAGTCTGATAACTTTATCTACTTCCTCAACTCCAAAGTTGTCAGGTTCAAAATAGATGTCTTTATATTTTCCTGCTGCAAAATCTGCAACTACTTTCTTTAATCCGAATAATATTTCATCTTTTTGTGCCGGATTAATCAGGTCATATCCTTTTGAATCTTTTTTGTTTGAAAGCTCGTTTAATGCATTGTAAAATGCGTGATTTAAGGATTCACCTCTTGCTATTGCCATTGAACTTACATAAGAGAAATCGTAATCATCAACAGCTTTTGTATTGTTTGGATCTTTGTCAGGATTTAATACTTCGTACGCTCTGCGACGGTATTCTTTTTCCTGACCGGATAAATTGTTGTTCAGATTTGCGAAAAATAATCCCATATCCAATGATAAAACGTGGTTAATTCTTGGCTTGTCGTGGTTAGCAACAAAGGTATATGATTTGTTTATTGAATCATAAGGAACAGAGAATAAAAATGCTTCTGCCGCATCATTTGCACCATCTCTGTTTCTGTCATAACGGTCTTCGGACTTAGCTTGTCTGAATATGTTATACATCCTTTCGTCCTGATTTTCGCCCCAATCCTGACCGTCATCACCTTTTTTACCGTATATAGCTCCAATATTGGTAAAGTATTTTTGGTAGTTTGCAACGGCATCAATTTGAGTTTCTCTGATTAATTTCATGATTAAATCGTCTGTATATTCAAACTTACCGTCATATACACCTTTTTTCCAGTTGAAACGATCTGACATATCGCCTTCGCCAAGTTTGTACAAATCAACTTCGTTTGTAATTTCAGGAACTATGTATATATTTGGGTTAACTTTTCTTACGTTTGAACCGATTGTATTCAAAACCCTTATAACTTGATTCCAGTTATCGTCAAATCTGTCGGCACCGTTTCGTAATCCGTCCATATTAGAAAAATCTTTTGCGGCATCCACTCTGAGTTGCATTCCAAGTCCTGTTCTGTCAACTATCATTTCTGCCATTTCAAAATCTTTTACATTTGTTCCGTCAATCATTTTGTGGATTGCTTTTACAAGGTGTTTTCTGTCAGATTCAGAAATATTGCGAATTCCTCTTTTTAATTTAAGAACCAAATCTTCCGCTTCGTTTTCCTGATTTGTAAGATTTATTCCAAGTGATTTAAGCGATTTCTTTTTCATTTCGTCATAATCGTAAGTTATACCGCCTCGTTCTTTGTTGATTTTGTAGTCAACATCAGGGAATAACCCTTTTACAACAGCAAATTTTGCAATTTCCTGCGTAATAATAGGAATAACATATTTTCCGTAGTCGGATGTATCACCGTCACGATTAAGTTTTGAGTTGTTTGGTAAATCTGCATTGATATCATCTATAACTTTTCTTGCAAAATCATACATTTCTTCTGCATACATTCTTGTTGTAAGGTTGTATACATTTTCATATTGTTCCGTAAGATGAGGATTTCTGTGTTTTAAAAGCTCAATTCTTGATTTGCCGATATATTCAGGTTTTGTTGCTCTGTTTGTTATGTAAGGAGTTGAAAACAGTGCAAGAATATCTTTACCTGCTTCTGTGCTTTCAAGAGGATATGCCATTAACCCGCCCAAAATTGTGTCGTGGAAATTGTCAACAGAGTCTTTTCCGTGTAATAAGTAGTCTCCGTTTAATACGTTTTCTATAATTTCTGTGTTAATTTTTTCCTGATTAATTTTTTCAGGCAAAATTCCCTTTTTAATTTTATCCTGTATAAATTTGCCGGCCTCTGCCGCATTATTTATGTCCATGCCTCTGAGATTTTGTGCAACATAAAGATTATATTCCTGATTGGTTTTACCAATCCAGTAATTTAGAGAAGAAACCGCATAATCAAGAACTTCGGCTCTTTTTTGTGCTTTATTCAGAAAATATGCTTTTCTTTCATTCAACGGCAGGTGCATTGCATCTTCCAAATCTTCTACCGTATCCGCATAATCAAATTTTGCGATATCGGCATTTGCATCCCATGTATAGAAACCGCCTTCAATTTTGTTCTCAAATTCAAAGCCCTCAAATTTAGTTAATATTCTTGTTCCCATATATGATTCTACAGGAATAACAGGCTTCTTTTGCTGCCTGAGATTTTTGTTCAATTCGTTAAGTCTGTCAACATTATCCTTATATGTATCATATTTAATAGGGAAACAGTATGCCATAATAGTGTCATTATGAGTTCCGTATCTCATCGGATTTGAACCGTTAGGATTGCCGTATTTGTCTATTTTTAAATTAGGATTTGTAACTTGCTCAGGAGAAGCCTGATCTACGTTGTAAACCTGTACATAAGTAGGATTATGCTTGTTATACTTGACATTCTTTTTCCATGTTATATGTCCGTTTGCATCCTGAACAGGAGTTGCCGGTGCATTGATTAATTTATGGCGAATATATTGAGTTTTTGTTCCAAAGGCACCAATTTTTGCTGTCATATTTTTAAGCGAATTGGCTCTGAACCAGTCGAAAAATACATCGTCTGCTCCGTGTTGTAATATACTCTGAATATGGATACCGCTCATGCCTTCACTGGTTAAAGCCGAATCCATTACGAGTTTTTTACTTTTTGCAAACATTTCATTTTGGAATTTTGTAAAATTATCAATTGTATCGCCTGCGGCTGAAAGCTGAAATCCGCTTTCAAGCCAATATCCGGCAGAACTTAATTTGTCACCTGATGTATGAGGTAAATAAAATATTATTGAATAAGGATCAAGTCGTCCATCTCTTAATGCTTGATGTACCCCTGCCAGAGAACCGCCAATGTGGTTTGAAAAGTTTTTGAAAGTGTTTAAATTCTTTTCTGCATCAGGATTTGGTACAATATTACCGTTTTTGTCGTACATATATCTGGCATCAAAATTATCTGCACCAATAAGTATTGCAGCACCGGCTTTACCACCCATGCTTGAGGTAGGAACAACAATATTATATACGCTTTCCCAATCACCATTGCCGTATGTGCGTTTATCTACTACATCTCCGGCATCTACCATAAAAATTGGAGGAGCAGACGGATTGCCTTTAGGCTGTAATCTGTATCTGTACGCAAAAGGTGCATCCTGAACTCTGCCAAATATATAGTCTAAATCAATATTGTTTATACCGGCATTTAGTTGAATTGAGTCTTTACCGGTTCTTATATCTTTGTATCTCTTTTTAAAATCATTAGAGGAATAGTCTCCGTTTCTGTCAGGTTGTACAGGATATACATCCAAATAACAATCAAATCGTGACGGATCAAACGGAGCACTCCATTTGTAATACCTTTCGCCATATTCGTCTTTTGCAATTTCACGACCTTTAAAATTAGGCTGCTTAGATGACTGTATTGTCTGATTTAAACTAACTTTCACTATTACTCCTTACTACACAAGATTATAAAGATTATCAAGTCTGATTTTTGCCAAAATAAAATTATTTATTAAGAAATTTTTACATAAATATATTTCTTTTAACATTAAAGCACAAAAGATTGCTATTTTCTTTTTTAATTTTATAATAATGATTGTTAAAAGTACAATTAATGTACAAATTTAAGGAGAAAATTAATGCTAATGACTGAAACAAAATGTGACATAAAGGACATTAACTTAGCAGAACAAGGTCAGAATCAGATTGAATGGGCATTAAAGGATATGCCTGTTTTGAGAAAGATTAAGGAAAGATTTGAAATAGAAAAACCGTTCAGAGGTTTAAGATTGTCTGCATGTTCACATGTGACAAAAGAAACAGCAGCATTATGTTTGACAATGCAAGCAGGTGGAGCGGATGCTGTTTTAGTTGCATCAAATCCTTTGTCAACACAAGATGATGTTGCTGCTGCTCTTGTAAAATATCATAATATACCTGTTTTTGCTGTTGCCGGTGAAACTCCTGAGCAGTATAAAGAACATATTAGAGAAGCTATTAATCACCATCCTGATTTAATTATAGAAGATGGATGTGATTTAGTTTCTACATTGCACCTAGAGCATCCTGAACTTGCCGATAACGTTATAGGTTCTACAGAAGAAACGACTACAGGAATTATCAGACTTCAGGCAATGGAAGCTGAAGGTAAATTAAGATTTCCGGCAGTTGGTGTTAATACAAGTTTAACAAAACACTTATATGACAACAGATATGGTACAGGTCAAAGTTCAATTGACGGTATTTTAAGGGCTGCAAACATTCTTATTGCAGGTAAAACGGTTGTAATCTCAGGATATGGCTGGTGCGGCAGAGGTTGTGCATTAAGAGCAAAGGCTATGGGTGCAAATGTTATTGTTTGCGAAGTTGATCCTTTAAAAGCTCTTGAAGCAGCTATGGAAGGTTACAGAGTTATGCCTATTGCTGAAGCTGCAAAAGAAGGCGACTTGTTCTTAACCGTTACGGGGGACAAGCATGTAATTGATATTAAGCATCTTCTGACTATGAAAGATGGTGCATTTGTTGCTAATGCAGGTCATTTTGACTGGGAAGTTAATGTCGGTGATTTAAGAGCTTATACTACCGAAATTAAGCAAATCAGACCAAATCTTGAAGAATACAAACTTAATAACGGAAAGTCAATTTATGTATTGGCTCAGGGTAGATTAGTTAATCTTTCTGCTGCTGAAGGACATCCGGCAAGCGTAATGGATATGAGTTTTGCAAATCAAGCTTTGGGTATGGAATTTATCGTAAAAAATAGAGGTAAATTGGAAAACAAATTGCATACACTTCCTCATGAAGTTGATGTTAAAATTGCTGAACTTAAATTGCAGTCAATGGGTATATCAATTGATACTCTTACTCCTGAACAGGAAGAATATTTGCACAGCTGGAATATTGATTAAAAATTTCAAATAAATAAAATAACTAAAAAAGACAGATTTTTAAAATCTGTCTTTTTTTGTCTTAATAATAAAACAAAAATTTTTGCCGATTAATATAATAATATAAAATTTTATGAACTTGTGCAGGCAGAGTTTGTATTAATTCGCTCTTTTCCATCTGCCATTTGCTTCATACATAACAACATTATCAGAATTTATTATGGCTCTTTTTCCCATAACTTTCCCGTATTCTCTATAACCTGCCGGCATAGCAAGGTTATTTGAGGTTCTAGGTGTTGTAGTTGAAGGGGCAGCGTTCCGTGATGAAGTTTCTGTATATCCGGAATTTGAAGCTCTTTGTGGTGTTGTATTTTGATTAATCTCGGCGGTTACACCATACTTGCCGCATTTTAGAGAAACATTATCAGATAATTTTACGTTTTGCCCTGATGCTATCTGGTATTGTTTACCGTTAACTTCAACAGTAAAGATATCTCCTATTCGCTCAACATATCTTGCCATTATTGGTTGACCGTTTACTGTACCGATTTCTTTCAAATTTGCAGATGAGATACGGGCTTTTTGAGGTTGCATTGATGATGTTGGAGCATTTTCCGAAGATGCAGCTCTTGTTGTCTGTTGACTTGTTGCTTGTGGGGTTTGCTGCTCTCCTATAACAAATCTCTTTTTAGGTTGTTGAGGGGTTATTGGTTCTGATGTTTGCGGTGTCTGTACTTCTGATTTTGGTGATGTTGGTCTTGGTTGGCTCGAAGAAGTCGGGCTATAATCAGAGGAATTACTTGTAATGCCTGAATTGTTAGATTTTGCTGAAGCTTTCGTAGGGAAAGAATATACAGCTAATGTAGGAGCATCTCTCTGTATTAAATCATCAAGTTTTACTTTTTCATAATTACCTGCTGTATAAGGGTCCGAAATCGTAACATAATCTGTACCGCCAATTGTTTCAACGCCTTTTACTACTCTTTGATGTGCATAACTGGCAATACTTGGAAAACTGTTAGGATCGTTTGCAGCAGCTTTTAGATTGTTTTTAAATTTTTCTTTATCTACATTTGCTTGTACATTTTTGTCGAAGTTAAATCTGCCTCCGAGCAATGTAATTGCATCATGAGCAGTTTGTTTTGTACATATTTGACTGTCTAAAGCATCAGGAGAAAAACTATTAATACTAAATTCATTAGTCGCATAATTAGCATATTTTTTGCTGGCATTTATATCGTATTTAGCTGCCATGGATTGTTCTAACATAGCAATTCCATCATCCCCTCTTACTCCATGTTTGATACCTTTCATTGGTTTTCCGTTAGGAAAAACAAAGGTATCACTTGTGTTATAAAGTTTTACCCTTATATTGCCTTGTGCATCTTCACTAAACATTTTAAGCATACTGGCTTTACCGCTCGGAGAATCAAAAGCGGCATCTACACTTGACAAAAACCAACAGGAATTTGCCCCGGGGGCTTGATTAAATTGCATTTGTTCATGAGGGAATAGTCTTTCATAAGTACTTTGA
Organism: uncultured bacterium; assembly: GCA_902777385.1. Classification (GTDB taxonomy): domain Bacteria; phylum Cyanobacteriota; class Vampirovibrionia; order Gastranaerophilales; family Gastranaerophilaceae; genus UBA1221. The sequence continues at coordinate 5,990 of CACYTP010000014.1, read as the reverse complement.
CTAAGGTTTAATTTAGTTGCCTCGTTGCCGTTTCTTATATACAACTGATTATTTTGGGTAAAGATTCCGCCGTCTTTTACTCCGCTTGCAGCAATATTATTCAAATCAACGTTAGGGTCAAGTTTTTTTATTTCTGCCCGTTTTGCATTTGCATTATTTGTATTTATATTTGTTGTTTCTGCTGTTTGCTTTTTCCCAAATAATTTTGAGAAAAATCCTTGTTTAGGAACATCATTGGTTCCTCTTGCAATAAGATCTCCCATATTGGCAAATCGTTCTAAATCTGCATCAGGATCGGGAGCTGATAATAAATCTTCTTTAGGTGCAATAGAGGTTTCTTTCATTTCAGGTTTTATATACTCTTTTTTACCGCTTTGAGTTGTTGTATTTGTAGCAGATGCTTGAGGGGTATCAGTTTTTGTGGTTGCAGCTGCATTTTCTGTTTTCGAAGAGCTTTGAGTATTCGATGAATGTGTTGTCGGATTAGGAATATTATCCTGAGTTTTCCCGAAAGCTTTTTTAGCTGCCTGATAACCTTTTTTTAATACGCCTGATTCTGCTACAGAACCGACTCCGCTCATTGCAGCGTTCATTAATGTGCCTTCTAAAGTTACGTCACCTGTTTGCAATTTTTCTTGTACCGCACCTGTAGCTACATCACCTGTCATTGTAAGTCCGGCTTTTGCAACTTTTTGACCTTTGGTTAATGTTGCAGCAGTTTGTCCTGCTGCGGTTGCGGCTTTTGTGCCTTGTACTATTGCTCCTGCACCTTTGGCAACAGCTCCGCCTGCCAGTACTGCGGCTCCGTCAAAGGCGGCATCTTTTAGGATTTGCCCGTGATTTGTACCCTCTCTAAATTCTATCTTACCTTTTGTAACGGCATCCCCGACTTTTAAACGGTCGGTTTCTTCTATAGCAGCTGATGCTGCGGCTGTTCCTACTGCAGCTGCACCCATTGCAACAAAGCCTGTTCCTCCGGTTGCAATTCCTACGGCAACTCCGGCACCGATTTTGGCGGTCGTTTTAACTGCCATAGCCCCTGTTTTTTGTGATTGGTTATAATTTTCTACTCTGGAGGTTATGTTTTGCTGTTTTTTCCCGAACGCATTTTGATAATTCTCTTCTGTCGGGTTCTTTTGATAAGCCTCCATTGCTTTTTGGTTATAATCTACTCCGTAAATCTCTTTAAATTTTTTGTTAAACTGTGCATCACCTTGTTTTGCGGCATCTTTTAGCTGTGAAATATTTTCTTTTGAAGCTTTTAAATCTGCTCTTACTTTGGTCGCTCTGTTATCGGAATTCCACAATGCACTTACGCCGTCAGCTACATCTCCTGCCCAGCCGTCATCAGCCATTTGTTTATCAAAAGCTTTTTGAGCGGCGTTATGACTTTTTATAATATTATTAAGCGATTGATTTTTTTCTTTTGATAATGCTGTTGTCTGCGGTTTTGATTTTTTATTGTCAGCTTTTTTCTCGGACTGTTGTTTTAAGTATGAATCACTGAGAATAACTCCGTCATGCGACATTACATGTTCTTTGCCATCTTTACCTACAACAAGCTTCCTGCCATTTTCAAGGTCTTTTAACTTCACATAATCCTGCTTAACACTTTTACCTTCTTTATTCTTTACTGTACCTTGTTCTGTGCCGTTGGTTTCGTTATTGTCAATTACGCCATTTTTATTTTTATCAATCATATCAAATATTGATTTTTGTGCATCAGATTTAAGCTGGGTTTTTTTTAGCCCGGCTTGAAACATGTTCATATTAACAGTTGTATTTTTGTTGTTTGATACGTTGTTTGTTGATGACATAGTTAACCTATAAAAATACTTATTCTTATACGACTATACTTATTTTTATCTTCAATAAATTTTACATTATGTAACAAAAAAAATAACACCCAAGAAATTCTCAGGTGTTATTTTTTTATAATTTGAATTTACTATTCAACAATTATTGCACTTACAGGGCAAGATTCAGCAGCTTCTTTAACGCCGTCTTCGTTAGCTGCTACTGCAGAAGCATCAACAACTGCTTTATCTTCTATTGAAAATACTGCATCACAAATAGATTCGCAAGCACCGCAAGCAATGCAATCATCAGAAATAGTTACGTTCATTTGATTTCTCCTTTTACATTATTACAATACACTGCAGAATTCTCTGCTCAGAATATTATACTATAGAAAATATTAAAACGCAACGGGAATTGTAAATGAAAAAATTACCTATGCGTTTAATTTTATCCATTTTTTGACAAATTGTGCAACGTGGTCAAAGCCTGTCATAGTACCTAAATCTTCACCGCATTCGTCTTTTGTATAAACAATTACGGGTACTTTTTCTCTTGTATGATCAGTTCCCTCTACACAAGGATCGCATCCGTGGTCAGCCGTAATTATCAACATATCATCATCAGTCATAGCCTGTGTTATAGCAGGAAGATAAGAGTCAATTTCTTCTATCGCTTTGCCGTATCCTTTTGCATCATTTCTGTGACCGTACAGCATATCCGTATCTACAAGATTTGTAAATATCATCTCATACGGCATAACTTTTTCTGTATAATCTTTGTATGCAATTGTAGGTAAGTCAAGTTCATTTTTTACGGCTTTAAGAGTAAGTTCTAACCCTTCTTTGTTTGAGCCTGTATGGATAGCATGCGTTATTCCGGCTTTAGAAAATATATCTTCAATTTTTCCGATACCGATAACTTTTGCACCGCTGTCTTTTATATCGTTTAACAGCGTGTGTTTTGGTACCATTGAGTAATCTCGTCTGTCTTTTGAAATTCTTACAGGTTTACCGTCTATAATTTTATAAGGTCTTGCAATTACTCTTGATACGTTATAATTTCCATCATCCAGAAGTTTTCTTGCAATTTCGCACCATTTATACAAGGTATCAAGCGGTATCAAATCTGTATCCAGAGCTATTTGAAATACGCTATCCGCACTTGTATATACAATAGGAAATTTTGTTTTATGGTGTTCGTCATTTAATTTTTCAATAATAGCAGTTCCGCTTGCCGGTATATTGGCTAAAACCCCGCCACAGTTTGTTTCTTTGATAAATTTATTAATTAACTCATCAGGAAAGCCGTTCGGAAAAGTTGCAAACGGTTTTTCGTTAATCAGTCCCATAAACTCCCAGTGTCCTGTTGTGGTATCTTTTCCTTTTGATTTTTCAATCATTGTACCGTATTTTGCTGTTGGTTTTTCGGTTTTATCTATTCCCATAAAATCTTGTATATTTCCAAGTCCCATAGCGGAAAGGTTTGGAACTTTTAATCCTCCGTTAAATTCACAAACATGTTTTAATGTATTACATTCAGGTACATCTCCAAAATCACGGCAATCATCCATTGCTCCAATACCCATAGAATCGATTACCACAACTATAGCTCTTCTCATATTAACTCCTTTTCTTGTAATTATTTTAGCACATAATTTTGTGTGTGTTAAAATAAATATTACAAATAAGGATAACGGATATGGAAACGATTGCTCTTGATGAGAAAATTATAAATTATGTAAAAGATACTAATTTGCAACATATTGCAATAATTATGGACGGAAACAGACGCTGGGCAAAACAAAAAGGATTGCCTTCCGCATTCGGACACAAAAAAGGCGTTGATGCCCTAAAGACTGTTATGCGTGCTTGTGATGATTTTGGTATTAAGTATTTGACCGTATATGCTTTTTCTACGGAAAACTGGAACAGAAAGCAGGAAGAAGTAGATTTTTTAATGGATTTGCTCGGAAAAACTCTTGAAAACGAATTACAGGAAATGCACGAAAATGGTGTTGTAATCAATTTTATCGGTGATTTAACAAAATTGAGTCCAAAACTTCAAAAAATATTGGCTAATGCTGTCGAAGTTACAAAAAACAATACGGGTGTCAGATTACAGATAGCTTTCAATTACGGTGCAAGAGATGAAATGGTGCATGCCGTGAAACATATTGCAGAACTTGTCAAATCAGGTGAAATTTCAGCAGATGATATTGATGAAAATTTGATTTCGCAATCTCTTTATACAAAAGATATTCCAAATCCTGATTTGTTAATCAGAACTGGCGGAGAAATGAGAGTTTCGAATTATCTGTTGTGGCAGATAGCTTACGCTGAATTTTTTGTAACCAAAACTTTGTGGCCTGATTTTGATAAATCAGCTTTAGCACAAGCAGTAGAGGAATTTCATTCCCGTCAACGCCGTTACGGAAAATAAGGAGATTATATGAAAATAGTTTTTGCAACATCTAATCCGCATAAATTGAAAGAATTAAAAGAAATTGCAAATTCCTTTGGAGCGGAAAATATTGAGTTTGTTCTTCCGCCTGACGGATTTGACCCCGTTGAGGACGGTGAAACTTTTGAGGCAAATTCTTTAATAAAAGCAAAAGAAGCTAACAGACTAACGGGATTACCTGCATTGGCGGATGATTCGGGGTTGTGCGTAGAGGCGTTAAACGGGGCTCCGGGTATTCATTCCGCACGATATGCCGATACTCCTCAGGCAAGAATAGATAAACTTTTGAATGTCTTAAAACCGTACGATAACAGAAAGGCTAAATTTGTTTGCTATATGACGCTTGTTGGTGAAAACGGGGAAATTCTTTTTAAAGATAAGGGTGAATGTTTAGGCTCAATTTCTAAAACGCAGGCAGGTGTGAACGGATTTGGATATGATCCGATATTTCTGGTTGACGGCAAAAACGGACTTACCATGGCTGAATTATCGGAAGAAGAAAAAAATCTGATTTCACACAGGGGTAATGCTCTCAGAAAAGTTTTGGAGTTTATTAAAAATAATAAACGATAAATATTATCCTGTCAGCTAATTTATCACATATTATTTTCATTATTAAATTTTTTTGTTGAAGTTAGGAGATTTGATAATGAAGTTACCTGCTGTAATTGATAAAGAACCACACAAGTTTTTATTTAATTTGGATGATTGCGTAAAATTTTTGAAAGAACCGAATGATGTCTGTGATTTGCAAAAAGAAACTCTTGTAAAAGAAGTTATATACAGGTACAATCGTAAAAATATTGAGAAAATTATAGAATATAATTCAAAAACGAAACAAAAGGTCAGAGTTACTAAATTTGATTATTTTAACGATAAAAAAATTACTTCTGTCGAGGATTATGTTGACGGTATTCGGGTGAGAATGACGGGGTTTTCGTTGTTTAAATCCGTAACCGAATACGATAAAATTTCAGGTAATAAAGTCAAAACTACAAATTTTTCTCCAAAAGACGAGAATAAAATATCCTCCGTTTACTATTATGATTTACAAACCGAAAAAATTGTAAAAATGTGTGTCTATAGACCTGATGGTAAAAGTGTAGCTTTTGTCAAAGAGTTTTCTCCGGATAACGGCATGGTGACAAGGTGCGTAAATTACAAAAAGAATTCTCTTGCAATTTCGTCCGTGTCAAAATTTGAAATGCTCGGTGGCACTCTTGTAAAAACAACGTTCTTTTACAATTCTCCTGTTAATTTATCAACTCCTCAAATGCTTGACAGGCAGATAACTGCCGATATGTTAAATCTTCGTGTCATAAATCAGTTTAAAGATAAAAAAATAAATAAATTAATTGATAATTTGTATAAAAATAATAACAATTTCGGAATGATTAAAATTTCTTAAATATACATTTGCAAAATCCCAAAAATAGTTTATAATGATAATGTATAAAAACCACGGAGGATATTATCATGATTGAATTTAAGCATAGGGGGGGGGGGTAAAATCCTCTCGTAGTAAGGGCTTACAGGATTTTGTAGCTGAGAAATTCAGCTATATTGGAATAGAAAATTTGCCCTCTACCGTCGGGAGAGGGCGGAAAATCGACTTGAGCAAAGCGAAAGTCAGATTTTCGGGTGAGGGGTCAGACCTTTCAGATAGTGTAAAATCTTTAGTATCAACAGCAGAACAAACGGCTGGATTGCCACGGTCGCAAGGCTACTTG
>CACYTP010000013.1 GCA_902777385.1 uncultured bacterium | reverse complement strand
TTTTTCAACCATATTGTGCTCCTTTCGGTTATTAACATTAATCGATTACAATAAATAGGAAATCAACCGAATGTGTTGCTATGTAAACATTTAAATGCTTTTTGTTATCTTTGGAGCTAATGTGTTTCCTAATATAAGGAGGATTTATGAAAGAAGTTAGCGGATACAATATTAGCGAGCAGGAATTTAAGAAAATAAGCAAGTGGGCAGAGGATGTGTATAATATTGCCGTAATTGTCGATTATTTTGTCGGTAATCAGCCGGAGATAGAAGAATGCTATAACCTTACTCCGGTTGTTAGAAATTTAAGAAATAACGCAGATTTATTAAATGCATTTTTTATTGATAATGAAAATGCGAATAAAAAAGAGAGTTAAAAATTGTTTAAAACCTTTTTAACTCCTTTTAATTTTAATTTTTATAATCAATTATGATTAAATTCTTGCAGGAAAAATTTCCCCCGCTTAAAACGAATTTAAACAGGGGAAAAGAAGAACTAATATTGTTCAAATTGGGGTATGTTGTATTTTTCTTCCATACGTTTGTAATTATCGATGTGAATGCCGTAGTAATTATAGGTAAAGAACGGATGTTTTTCGTCATCTAAATTCGGCAATTTCATAATATCGTCATAATGGAACGAACAAGGATAATCCCTATCTCCGTTTCTCATAGCTTCAAGTGCAATAATATCCGTTAATAAATCTGCAAACTCCGGAGCCAGTTTCATATATTTATCTTTTAGTGTCGCAAGAATTTCATTAATATATGCTTTGTAGGCTTGGTTAACGTGATATCTTATATTTCTTACATCATTGTTACGCTTTTCTCTTTTTGCAGTTATTCCCGTTATCAGATCATTATTAATTTCAATTTCTTCTTCAATATCTTTTAGCCTTTTATTCAGCTTTTTTACATCTTTATTGTCTGCCAACAGTGCAGGTCTTTTTTCTTTTAATTTTTCGGTTTCTTCTTGCAGTTTAATAATATCCTTTTTTGCTTGTTCTGCCCTTTGGCGCAATTTGAAATCTTCTTTTTCAAAATCAGTCCTGACTTTCCAAGCATCCTCAAATAATTTTTTCTTTTCTTCAATTTGTTTGTTCATAATAATTCTCCTTTTCTTTTGTGTGGAACTACAGTTGTCCAAGAATAAGGTAATATAAGTTATTTGTATATTTCTACTTGCAGTCGCAAGAGAATTTGGCAAGTGGGAGCTGAAACAAAATCTGAGGTTGGTGCTATAAAATGACCTGAACCTAAACAGTTATTATAAGTGCATTTGCAGAATTTAATTTTGCAAAATTTCAAAATTATCGTCTAATTTTTGCGGAAGCAAGAAATTATACCTTGATGCAAAATCTTTTATATTATGAAACCCAAGATTTTTACTGATGATATTTATTTGAACATTTTTCTCTAACAGTAAGTGAATATGCGTGTTTATAAGTTTGTCATAATTTTCAATTTTTATATCTTTAAAAATTAAACCTTTATTTTTGAAATCAATGTCATCAAAAATTATTGTTGGCATTTTTAGGTGGCGCTTACGATATTTTGCTCTGTGCGGTTGTTCAACTCCCTGAAATACTGCTCTTTGTATAAAAACAGTCCTGTTATTTTTATCTATATCCTCGTATCTTAATGCGGATAGTTCTGCCGGAGTTATTCCTAAACATAATATCCATAATTCAGGCTTTTTATTTTCTATTATTTCTTTTATTTCCTTATCGGTATAGTAGCTTATTTCAAGAGATGGAATCGGGGTATTATCTGCTAAAAACTTTAGGTCTTCCGCACATTCGGAATACTTTGAAAATATGATACTAAATACGGATAAAAATCTGCGGATACTTGCCATTGAATACCCTAATGCAACCATTTTACTTTCGTAATTTATTACAACATCTTGTGTAATATCTCTAAATTTATATCCTTCAAAATAGGGGATTAAATGGTTTTTAATGTATCCTTTTTGACAAATTGCAACTTCCGTATTCTTTTTATCTAATAAATCATAGTGATAATTTGCGGCATCGATAAATTTTTCAAATAATTTTTTATCATCTTTTTTCTTTTTGAAATTATATGATAATTCAGGCAAATTAATAGGTGCTTCTCTTAATTGCTTAATATGTTCGGGTTTATATTCTTTTAATAAAAGCCTATAAAATGCTTTATCGCTTGGAATATCCGAATCTGGGAAATTTTTACAAACAATTTTATATGCGGTGGCTATAGAGTATTTTTTTGTTGATAAATAGTACTTTTTAAATACTTCATACATTTCAGGATGAACTGCTGTTTTTACATTTGCATAATTTGCATATTTTAAACATAATCCCCTAATACCTTGTGTAAAATATAGTCTGTAATATCTAACAAAAGTTGAATATGACATTTTGTATTCAGGATGTTTGTCCGATAATTCAATTAAAAATTTTCTTAAACTTTCTCCTCTTAAATTTCCAGCGAGTTTAAATATTGTTAATACTTTTACGATATTTCTTTTATCATAGTCTTTTGCGTTATTAAAGAATTTAACTTCTTCTTTTTTAGGGAATAATTCTGCAGGGTTTATGTCTTCAAGTTTTTCTTTTCTTAAGTCGATTTGATATATTGGCTTTTTATATAAGCCTTTTTTACTTTCGCCTTTTATCTCTTGTTTGTTAATAATTTCAGGCAAATAAGCATATTCATTTTTTGATATCTTGCATATTTTATTTTCGGATAACAAATCATTGATGTAATTATTTACAGTTTTTTCATTTAATTCCGTCAGAGCAACAATATCCTCTGACTTAAATTTCTCAAGATTCTTGATTAGTTTCAATATTTTCTGTTTCATTTGCAATTGCCTCTTTTATAAGTATTTCGTCAATAGAATTTAATCCGTTTGCTTTTGCTATTATTTCAGCTTTATTTATTACTTTTACAATTTGTCGAAATCTGTTTAAATTCGTATAAATATACCTTATTGCACATTCTGTCATTTCAACTTCGGATAATTCCTGAACAATTGTTTTAATATCCGTTTTTGAAAATTTTTCAAATTTTACTATTTCAGATAATCTGTCATATAAATGGTTAAATTTTTTCAATCTTGATTTAGCATTAATCATTCCAACCAAAACTATGGGGACATTTGTTTTGTCATGAATATCCCTTAGTGTTTCAACAGCTCTTGAATCTACTGTTAAATAATCAACTTCATCAATAATTATTATTTGGGGATTTACCAATAGATTTCTGACTACAAGTTTGAAGCAGTCTGAAATTTTATAACCGTATATTTCTCCCATCTCTTCAAGTATTTCTGATAGTAGCCATCTTGCTGACATGAGCTGAGTACATCTTACAAGTATTGCATTATTTTTAAATGCCCACCAATTTATGGTTTGAGTTTTACCTAACCCCGGTTCGCCATAAACAAGAGCCATCCCCGGAACTCCCTCCGCTCGATTTTGCAGGTTGTTCATCATTGTAATAAAACGTTTTACATTGTTTGTTTTTACAAAGACTTTTTTCATTTTTACTCCTTTCTATTTATAAATTTCCTGATATTCATCAGACTTAATATATTTTGCAAGCCATTCTCTGTCTTCCGGATTTAAACACCCGTTTTGCATGTGCCACTCATAACGTTCGTATGCATTTTTGAAAATAGGTCTTGCTACAATTGATGTTTTTATTTTTGGCTTAAAATTCTGTTCAGTTGCAGGTTCAGGTTTAACGGTAATTTCTTTAACAGGTTCAGGTTTTGGGATGCGAATATTTTGCATTAATTCTTTTTCTAAATAATCCATATCCTCAAGGTTAAATTGCTCTTTTACCGCCTTAATTGTTTTCTTGCGCAGTTTCTGCTGTTTTTCAATCTTGTATTTGTAATCCTCTATGTCGTTAATATCGCCCATTTGATGTGCAAGCGGATGAGTTTCCGTTACACGATATGCTTTACAAATAAATTCCCCTTTGAGGGTATAAACTTTAATATATGAAAGGTCGAATAAACTGTATTTAATAACTGTTTTTTCTCTTATTCCATATAGTGCTTCGTCAAAGTAATCTGCTTTTAAGAACCTTATTCCATTTCTGCCGATTGATTTCATTTCTTGCGCCATCATCAAATCATCAAGCATATTTTCATCAATATTTTGTTTTTCAACTTCATATAAAACTTCTTTTATTGTTTTTGTTTTATCGTTCGGGCAGGGTTTTGAATGATACATCTCAAGCCATTTATCTATCATCATCCGAGTCTGTTCTATTGTTGGAGTGAAACCATATTTCTCATGGATTTGCTTGTGTAATTTTTCATTTCTCATCAAGTGCGCCGGCTTGTTTTCTATTGATGTTCCGATGTAACTTGGAACTAATTTTTCAAATTCTTCCTGAAATTCTAAAAAGAAACGCTCGATGACTTTAGCACGAGCGTTATATGGAGTGGCATAAACAGGCTCTATTCCAAGCCTTTTGTAAACTCCTGTAAAACCAAGTTCTTCAAACTTTTTATCTCCGTTAAAAAACTTACTTTTAAAAGCTCTGCCGTTATCCTGATAAACAAATTGCGGAATGTGATCTAAGTTTAATATTGCATTTCGCAGAGCAGAGGCAATATTTTGTGTACATTCCTCAAGCATAATGTCATATCCGACAAGAGCCTCCGACTTCCAATCTAAAAATCCAAGTAATGTCGCTCGACATGGTTTTCCTGTAAACGGGTTTATTACTTGAAAGTTGAGGTCATGACCATCTGCAATTAAAACTTGTGCAGGTTTAAGTAATGATGCATTCCTTACGATATATGGTGCAACTTTATCCTTTAGAGCCTTTTCTCCATGTCGTGCGAGTGTCCATTTGTCAAAGTTATTGTCCCTAAACCATTCTGCGTATCTTCTAAATGTTACATCTTTTGGAAGAATTTCATAACCACGCTCTTTTAATATATGTTTTGTTAATGTTATGGACTTCCCGATTGAAAATGCACTTGGGGACAATAAAATCTGTATAAATATTTTTATTTGTTCTTCATTTAGGGTTGTTCGGTATTCTTTTCTTGTTGAATATTTATATTGCCCTACTAAACAAGTCCAATCGCCATTGTATCTTAATAATTTGCGCCATCTATAAAGTGAACCGACAGATATTTTACCTGTTATATTATATAGTTCAGGGTATAAAGTTCCTGTATTATATAATGTTATAAACTGCTGATCTGCTCTTTTATTTTTATAAATCGGATCTAACTTATTTTTCTTTTTATTAGATTTAAAGTTATTTCTAAAACCAAGCCAATTATTAATTATGTCATATTTTGCAAGTGCTTGTTTCTTCTGTTCTTCGGATATTATTTTTTCTTGTTTTACTTTTAAATTATTTAATTCAATAATTTCATTCCCGTCTGATTTAAAATCATTGTAATATTCCTGAATATATTTAATTTGTAATTCTTCTTCAAGACTGCTTAATTTAATTTTATATGATTTCCCTCCACGAGTATTTTCTGTTCTATATTCATATTTATTAATTGATATCCTGACGGCTCTTTTTGTAACACCTTTTAATTTTGCTAATGTTTCAACATCAATCCAAGTATTTTCGGTCTGTATGTTATTTAAAATGCTGTTTTCCATAGAATTCTCCTTTGAGCTATCCGATGTTAGACTGAATGTTCTCAAATTGGAACTCATTTAGGGGGAAATGTATTGTTTTGTGTCTGAATTTATCTAAAATTTAAGAGGTTTCAATTACATATTTTTTTAATTTTCAATTACCTGAGCATTAATTTTTGCATTCTATTACCTGAATGTTGAAAATTACCCCAAAATCTCTCGCAAAATATTCCCTGTTAAGGGTTTTAGTTAAGTTCGATGTAAATAACAGAAAGTATTGAAATTTTATAAAAGGTAATTGAAACGAGCGGGAAGTTGTTTCCCACTAAAATCGGGAAATTTATCGTCTTTATTGTTTTGTAAACAGTTCCGGCTTTCGTGGGAAGTAATTAAAAAAGGTAATTGAAATGTCCGATTTCAATCAATGGGTAAAATCACCATTATATTTATATTACAGGCAATTTGCACAAGCGCGAATGTGGACAAAACTGGGATTGAAAGTGGACTTTTCGGACATTAAATTACTTTTGTCTCTCATGAACTGGGAAGCCACTCAAACCTAAATATATCGGGCAAGTTTCGGCAGAACTTTCATCTACATTTGTATAAAAATGTCCGACAAATTATACTATAGTTGGTCATGCAAAATTCTTTTTCCCGGACTTTTGCCGGACAATAAGAGCAAATAAAGTGACATTTCGTCCCATTTGCGAACGCATAAAAAGATTTTTTCCGACTGCTAAAAACCAAACACACCCTAAACCTTGCCGAATAATCATTTTAATCGTTCAAATAAAATGTCCTGTTAAACCATAACAAAGCTTCGCTTTGTTGGGTTCTCATCCCTCCGTAATAAAAAAGACCCCTTTTGGAGTCTTCTTTATTTGGGACCGGAGGGATTCGAACCCACGACCAAGGGATTATGAGTCCCCTGCGCTACCGCTGCGCCACAGTCCCAAGCGGTATTATTTAGTTTTAATTCCTTTGACAGTTACTTCATCTTTTCGGAATTTATCCCGAAAAACCCTCTGTCAGATAAGTGCCGTTCCTCATGCAGTATCACAACACCCGTATTCTTAATTTATCATTAAGGGTAAAAAAAATCAAGTCCGTTTATTTCCCCTTGCCATAACCTTACATCAGATACTATAAGCACCCAAACTCAAGGTTTAGTCAATCGACTGCTGCATAATCTCAAAAGGCTTTTCTATTACCTTCATTGTTGCCTCATTAATTATGCCTCTCTTTAATTCCGTAAATGTTGCCTTCCTTGAATTAAATTTTTTCTTCAAAAATTCATAGGATATTTTCGGATCACATTTCTCTCCGCAAGTAAATAAATCTACTGCCGCATACCCTAATTCCGGCCATGTATGTATTGCCAAGTGGCTTTCTGAAATGATAACTACACCTGAAACTCCATAAGGATTGAACATGTGAAAACATTTCTGAACTATTGTTGCTCCGCACTCAAGTGCCGCATCTACCATATATTTCTCAACTTTGTCCAAACTGTTCAATGTATTGGGGTCGCATTCAAAAAATTCTGCTAAAACATGCTGTCCTAAATGAATTTCTTTTTTGCCGTTCTGAAACGCTGTGAAAGGTGAAGTTATTGCCAATTCATGTGCCTCCTTTTATACTACTATGTATATTTATTTAAAACATTTACTGCACTATACATATTACTATAAAAAATAAATTTTTTGTAAAATTTGCACTTTTAAATTTTATTTTTATATTTGTCTACATCTTAATATGCCTGAAAATCCCTTGTTTTACATCATTCGCCCGCACTATTTTTATTAAGATTTATTAATCAATAGTATAGTTTTACTTCTAAAAAAATTTTGTTGCTACTACAATTAAAGTTGCTATGAGTAGAATTTTGGTTATAGATGACGATAACGCCATCAATGAACTTATAAAAGTTAATCTTGAGCTTGAGGGGTATTCTGTTATACAGGCGTATGACGGAATTACAGGTTTTGCTCTGTGTAAACAGGAACTGCCTTCCGTTGTTGTTCTTGATGTAATGATGCCGGAAGTTGACGGTTTTACCGTTGCTCAGCGTATCAGAAAAAATGAATCCACAAAAGACATTCCTATCCTCATGCTGACTGCTTTATCGCAAATTAATGATAAGGTTACGGGTTTTGATATAGGTGTTGACGATTACCTCGTTAAGCCATTTGAAATGGAAGAACTAAAGGTGAGAGTTCGTGCATTATTGAAACGCTCTAATCAAATACCGCAATCAGCTTATACAAAAGATATTTTAACTCTCGGAGAAGTAACAATTCTTCCTGAAACTTACAGCGTTAAAATTAACGATAAAATTGTAAAACTTACCCCGATTGAGTTTGATATATTCAATTTGTTATTCCAAAATCACGGAAACATGGTTCCGTCTTCCAGATTATTGAAAGACGTATGGGGGTATTCTCCTGATGATGATATTGAAACTATCAGAGTTCATATCAGACACCTGAGAGCCAAGCTTGATAAAATTTCCAACGGGAAAAAATATATATCTACTATTTATGGCGGCGGATATAAATTTGAAGTTTAAAATTTTGTTCGTGTTATAATTTAGTTAACCGAGGTATAAATAAATGATGCAAGAATTTTTATATTCTAAAATACACAGAGCTACAGTCACGGATGCTAATCTTAACTATGTCGGCTCTATTACTGTAGATGAAACCCTTATGAAAGCCGCTAAAATCAGAGAGTGGCAAAAAGTTGATATTCTGGATATTAACAATGGTGAGAGATTTCAAACATACGTTATTAAAGGTGAGCCTGATTCAGGGTGTATCTGCCTGAATGGTGCAGCTGCAAGAAAAGTTCAACCGGGGGATAAAGTTATTATTATCTCGTATGCTTACTTGCAGGAAAGTGAAATTGAAAATCATATCCCTGTCGTTGTAATGGTTGATGAAAAAAACAAAATTAAAAAGTAATCAGATAACCAAATCAGCTTGAATTTGATTTAAAAGTTTGTTTATGATAATTTGTTGCGGTAACTTATGAATATAGATAAAGAAAAACTTGTAAAATATATAAAAAGATTGAGCGAAGTTAAAATCCTTGTAGTCGGTGATTTAGCTATGGATGAAATGGTTTACGGGGATGCGGAAAGAATTTCCCGTGAAGCACCTGTTCTTATACTTCAGCATACACACACAAAACCGATATTAGGCGGTGCTTCCAATGCTGCACACAATGTTGCCACGTTGAATAACGGTAAAGTATCAGTTACCGGAGTTTTTGGAGAGGATTATCAGGCCGATCAGCTTGAACAAGCCTTCAAAGATGCCAATATTAGTACAGAATACGTTATCCGTGATAAATCAAGAAAGACAATCACTAAAACGAGAATTCTCGGTTCTATCACAACATCAATAACCCAACAGATTGTTAGAATTGACAGACAAACAAACGCACCGTTGTGTGCCGAAACTGAAGAAAAGCTGATTAAAAATATTGAAAAAGCTATTCCTGAACACGATGCCGTAATTTTGTCTAATTATCATATCGGAACTTTAACAGACAAAGTTATTGAAAAAACTATTGAGCTTGCGAACAAATATGGGAAAAAAGTTATAGTTGATGCTCAAAGAGATTTAAGCAGATATAAAAATATTACCTCTATGACTCCAAATCTTCCGGACACACAAAAATCCGTCGGATTTGAATTAAAAACAGAAGAGGATTTAAAACAGGCAGGAGATAAATTATTATCTCAAACAAATGCGGAAGCTGTTTTGATAACTTGTGGGGCAGACGGAATGTTTGTCACGGAAAAGAATAATAAATACACAAAAATCCCTGTATTCAACAAATCTGAAGTATTTGATGTTACAGGTGCCGGAGATACCGTTACAGCAGTTTATTCATTGGCTCTTACTGCAGGTGCGGATCCTGTTTATGCGGCTATCATCGGAAATGTTGCAGCCAGTATTGTTGTAAGACAATGGGGTTGTGCAACTACTACTGTCGATGATCTTCTGTCGGCAGTTGAAAAATTATAGGAGATTATTACATGGAAAAATTTGGATTTTTAAAAAAATTTAGACCTTTTGATTTGATTGTAATTATAGGTGTTGTAGTTGCGTTGCTTGTCGGATTTGTAACTTTTAAACATTTCAGACAAACTGCTGATAAACAAATTGAAACAACTACTCCGATTGTTTTTGATGTTTATTTGAGAGGGATAACTCTTACGAGCGGTCAAAACCCTATTCATACCGGAGATAAGACTTTTATAAGCATAAGAAATGTTCCTTATTCCGATTTAGAAATTGTTAATGTAAAAACAGAACGCAGACATGTTGTTTTGCCTATGATTAATAACGTAAAAAGTGCGGCTAAAAATGTTTTGGTATCAGAGGACGTATCTCAGCCAAATGTTTATGATATAGTAGTTACTCTTACTGATACGGCAAAAATTACGAAAGACGGTGCTGTAGTTGGTGGAAATAAGGTAAAAATGGGTTTGCCGATAACTTTAGAAGGTATGGATTACAAATTTAACGGAACGGTTGCGGATATCACGGTTACCCATGATGATATTAAAGACGATATCCATTCAAGCGTAAACAAAGTTGATGATGTTCAATAATTTATTCAAATATACTCAGAAAAAATTAAATTTTTTGTATGAAAACAGTCTGCTTCTACAGAATATAGACAGACTGATTTTCGTATTTTTAATTGCGGTATTTTTGCTTTCTACGGTCATGTCATCAGAAATTTTAGGAATAGTAGCGTTATGTGCAATAATTTTAACAATATTTAGGGTGTTGATTACTCCCGAAGACAAGTTTGAACCAAACAAATTTGAGTTATGGCTTTTGGCATATTTTATGATTGTAATTGTCAGTCTTGCGGGTTCTACATTATTTGCATTGAGTTTGAAAGGTTTTATAAAGACTTTTACATATCTTGGATTTTATGTTTCACTGGTACATTACTTAAAAAATCATAAATATCACATTCCGTATATACTGGGTGCAATTGGTGTCGGAGTAACTTTTGAAAGTATAATCGGTTTAATGCAAAATTTTGCACATGTGGATGAAATTTCTACCTGGCAAGATGTATCAAACCTTAACCCTGAACAGGTTATGACTCGTGTTTACGGAACATTATTACCGTTAAATCCTAACCTGCTGGGCGGATATTTTGTTGCAGGTATATCAAGTTTATTCGGATTATCTGCAATGTTTCTAACAGATGGTTATAAAGACAGAGCCGTAATCTTCTTAATTCTGGCATTAATTAGTGTCGGTGTACTGTTTATGACTGGTTGCAGGGGTGCATACCTCGGTTGCATGGTTATATTTGCAGGATTATTTTTAGTCGGTGCTAAATTTTTATGGAACAAATATAAAAAACTGTTTATTACATTTGTTGCCTCGATTTTCGCAATTGCAATGACTGCAATGTTCTCACTTGCATCATTAAGAGCAAGATTTGCTTCAATATTTGCGATGAGGCAAGATTCATCAAATTCGTTCAGATTTAATGTTTATCAGTCATCTTTGCAAATGTTTAAAGATAATTGGCTTTTAGGTATTGGCGTTGGCAATAAAAATTTCCGTGAAATATACGGGTTGTATATGAGGACAGGTTTTGACGCTTTAAGTGCATACAATATATTTCTTGAAACAGCTGTTGAAAGCGGTATTTTTGCCTTGATTGCATTTTTAGGATTCATAATTACTATGTTGAAAAGAGGAATTTCGTTTATTATAAATTCTGATAATACAAGGGATGTCATATTTGTTTCCGCAGCTGTAATATCTATTTCAGCACTGATGGTACACGGCTTGGTTGATACGGTATTTTTCAGACCGCAAATACAGTTCATATTCTGGGCTATGGTTGCTGTTATATCTGCAATTTTAAACAAGGAAATTTCTAATGAGGTATAATTTGTGCCAAAGGAACGATTAGACAAATATTTAACCGATTTAGGCTATTTTGATACCAAAAGCAAAGCTGCGGCGGCAATTTTAGCAGGGCATGTCAAAATTAATGACGAATATATTACAAAAGCCGGATTTCAGATTAATCCAATCAAAGAATACGACATTGTAGTAAAAACTATGCCTTACGTTTCCAGAGGAGGATTTAAGCTTAAAAAAGCTCTTGACGCATTTAATTTTGATGTAGCTGACAGAATATGTATTGATGCAGGGGCTTCTACAGGCGGTTTTACGGATTGTCTTTTGCAAAACGGTGCAAAGTTTGTATATGCAGCAGATGTCGGTTACGGACAATTAGACTGGAAAATTCGTTCTGACAATAGAGTTAAAGTTATTGAAAAAACAAATTTGAGGATTTGCGAATACTCTGATATATATGCTGACGGCGAACCGGTGGCGGACTTATTGGTTAGTGATATGTCATTTATTTCTCTTACAAAAGTTTTTGAGAATTTAAAAAAACTCTTAAATCCAGATTTTCACGAAATGATTTGCCTAATTAAGCCACAATTTGAAGCCGGGAAAGAAAAGGTTGAAAAAGGCGGAGTTGTGAGAGATAAAAAAGTACATGAAGAAGTTATAAAGAATGTACTTGATTGTGCAATATCACTCGGGTACAAAGTAAACGGTCTAACTTATTCATCAATAAAAGGTCCTTCCGGGAATATAGAATATCTGGTTTGGCTTGCATATAATAATGATGATGAAACTTCCGATACTTTTGATATTTCTGAAGTTGTAAAAAATGCGTTTGAGAATTTGTAAATTTATATATCAACGTCCCGCATCATATCGACTAAGGTTTGAACAGTTGTTTCCATTGTTACACTGTCAGAAGTTCGCTGTTGTAAAAATGCATTAATTTGAGGCATCATCTGAATAGCAATATCAAGCTTCGGATTAGTACCCTGCACATACATACCTACGTCAATTAGGTCTTTGTTTTCTCTGTATAATGACATTAATGATCTCATTTTTGCAGCAGCCTCTTTATGCTCTGGAGTTGCAATAGCTGACATAAGCCTTGATATACTTCCGAGAACATCAATTGCAGGATAATGGTTACTTTCCGCAACTTTTCTTGATAAGAAAATATGCCCGTCAACAATACCACGCACAATATCAACAATAGGATCCGAAATATCATCACCTTCCATAAGTACTGTGTAAAGGGCAGTAATAGAACCCTTTGGGCTGTTCCCTGCTCTTTCCAGCACTTTTTGAAGCCATGAAAATATTGAAGGCGGATAACCTTTCATTGTAGGAGGTTCTCCAAGGGATAATCCTACTTCACGTCCTGCCATAGCACAACGTGTAACTGTATCCGTCATCAAGAAAACTTTTTTTCCCTGATCTCTGAAATATTCACATACCGCAGTTGCTGTCAATAAGGCTTTTTGTCTGATTAGAGGAGGTTGATCACCTGTGGAACATACCAGTACGGATTTTGCCATACCTTCTTCACCCAAAGAATCTTCTACAAATTCCTTAACTTCTCTTCCACGTTCTCCAATTAAAGCTACAACGTTAACATCTGCATCAGAATTTCTCGCAATCATACCTAAAAGAGTACTCTTACCTACTCCGGAACCTGCAAATAGTCCTAAACGTTGTCCGCATCCCATTGTCATACAAGCGTCTATTGCTCTGACCCCTGTAGAAAATATTTCGGTAATAATCGGTCTTTCAAACGGTCCCGGAGGCGGGCCTTCAATTGATCGCCAAGTTGCACCCGTGATATCCATTGGTTTCCCGTCAATTGGTTCTCCCATTGGATTAATCAGTCTTCCGAGCAAAAAGTCACCGACCGGAATTGTAATAGGACGACCTGTTCCCACAACAGTACTACCTTGTCCAATTCCGTTTCCGTCCAACAATAATAGCAATTGTGCAACATCACCTTTAAAGGCTTGAACCTCAGCAGGTTTTTTTTCACCTGTATTGGTTTCTATATAACATAAATCTCCAACCTTTAATCCGGGTAACTTTACTTCTACAGTTAACCCCAACAGCTTAGATACAGTTCCTTTGAACTGAAACATCTCTGTGTTTTCAAGTTTATTTTTTACTAATACTTTCAGGTTCTCTAACCCTGATGTGTCCAAATTCTCCATATCTAAATTATAATGTTTTTTTTGCCAAATACAAGAAGTTTACAATACAGGATAGTTTACCGAATAAATATATAAATAATATATTTTAACTTTTGTAAATTTATTCAATGGAATTAGTTCTAAAGGATTATATTTTTTACCCGTTTGTGTTATATATTTCATGTCGAAACAGGATTATACTAAGGTGTAATTTCTGAGAGAAAGAGATATGGAGGCATTAATGTCAGTAGGCCAATTTGTATTTATGTTACACAGCCACCTTCCTTACTATAGAAAAGCCGGTATGTGGCCTTTCGGGGAAGAAAACCTTTATGAATGTATGTCAGAAACTTACGTTCCGTTGTTGAATGCGATTTCTGAACTGTATGAAGAGGGTATTCAGGCTAAGTTAACAGTAGGTATTACCCCTATACTAGCAGAACAATTGAATGATGAACACTTGAAACATGGTTTTATCAAATATCTTGATTCCCGTATTGCTCAGGTTTCTAAAGATTTGGAAAGATATCCTGATGATAAAGTTCCTCATTCTCAACATTTGAAGTATTTGGCAAAATATTATTTCGACTGGTTTAACCATATCAAGGATTCATTTATCAACAAGTACGGAATGGATTTAATTGGTGCATTCAAAAAATATCAGGATCTTGGTTGCATTGAAATTACAACATCAGGTGCTACACACGGTTTTTCACCACTGTTAGCAACTGACAGCAACTTGAATGCTCAGTTTAAAGTCGGTTCTGATACAACAAAAAGATTATTCGGTAAAAAAGCAAAAGGATGCTGGCTACCTGAATGTGCATACAGACAAGGTTACGAGTATGTAGGTAAAGACGGACAAAAACACTGGAGACCTGCTATTGAAGTTACACTTCAAAATAACGATATTGAATATTTCTTTACAGAATCTCACGTTATCGAAGGCGGTAATTCTATCGGTAACAGACGTGTAATCGGTGTTTACGGTAATATTGAGTATATTCCGCTTCCGGACAGGCCTGCTACCGGATATGATACATATTCGGCATATTGGTTACCTGATGCACAGGTTGCTGTTATGGGAAGAAACGATAGAGCAGGTTATCAGGTTTGGTCTGCGGCTGACGGATATCCTGGAGACGGATGTTTCAGAGAGTTCCATAAAAAAGATGACAAATCAGGTATGCACTATTGGAGAATAACATCACCTAAAACTGATTTAGGAGATAAGATGTTATATGATCCTGTTTTAGCTTTGAACAAAATCAATGAAAATTCTGATCACTATACAACATTGATTTACCATTTATTGAATGATTATAAAAAATCACACAATGGTAAAGAAGGTTTGGTAATGGTTTCATTCGATACTGAGTTATTCGGTCACTGGTGGTTTGAAGGTATTGAATTTATAAAACAGGTTATCAAAAAGTTCAATACTTATGTTCCTGAAGTTGAAAGAATGACTGCAGGCGAATATATTACAGCACATCCACCTACGGAAGCTATCCAAATCCCTGAAAGTTCTTGGGGACAAGGCGGACACTTCTATGTATGGCAAAATCACCTTACTGAATGGATGTGGCCTATTATTCACTCTTGTGAAAAACGTATCAACAGAATTGCGGATAAATATCCTGAAATTCCTGAAGATAACTTGTTGCACAGAGCATTAAATCAAATGGCAAGAGAAAACTTGTTATTACAGAGTTCTGACTGGCCGTTCTTAATCACTACATGGCAGGCTAAAGATTATGCAACAGATAGATTTAGAGAACACGTTGACAGATTTGAAACTATCTGTGATATGATTGAAAGCGGCAAGATAGATGATGCCAAGCTTAAAGAGATTGAAAGTATTGATAACTGTTTCCCTGTAATTGATTACAGAGTATATCAATCAATAGAAGAGGGTGTTATTCCTCAACAGTCAAAGAAGTTGGCACCTTTATACAATGACTAATCAAGTGACATAATATATTAAAAAACCTCGATTTAATATCGAGGTTTTTTATTTGTGCATTTCTGCATAAATTCTCTGCCATTATAAGGATGTGTAAACTCCGGATAATTTGCTCTGAGAATAAATATATCCATGCCCGAAAGATTTATTGGGGTGATAGATTTTTGATGAAAGATAATTTCTTCTTCGTCTTCCAAAAGCAGGAAATTTTTTAAAGATGTTTTATATTCTTCTAAAAGTTTTGTTGCAAATTCTGTTTTCTTGTACCACGGATCAACAATAATTGTATTGAAAGGTTTTACTGTACCATCAAACTCAGAGCCGTCACGATTAACAACACAGACAACGTGATTCAGCTTTTTGTCTTTTGTTGCAAGATTTGCAGTATAAACGTTTTTTACATAGTTTAATTTAGCTATACATCCTGCTAAAAAAGCTTCTTCTCCACAGTTGCCGTATTTATCATTTTTAAATTGATTTATAACATTTTTAATAACTTTTGCTTCCGGCATAGGTTCTGTCTGCCAACCTTGTCTTACAAATGTAATTTTTTCTATAAGCCTCTTGTACATGTTATACATGCCTGAAATTTTTTGGCGTTTTGGGGTTGTAGGTCTGATATTTCTCAGATAATGCAGGGTTTGACCTTCTGCTAACAGTCCGTTATTTATAGCAAGATCAGTAATTCTTCTCCGAATGTTTGTAGGAGATATATGTTCATACTTGACAGCAGTTCTTGCAGCCCAATCTAAATCTCTAATTTCAGGGCAACGGGCAGTAAATGTAGAATTATAATTGTTGTAATCAGAATATATTTTCAAAATGTACCTTCCTATCGTTGTGATTTATCTGTCTGCATAAAGTGTCTTTGAGAATTTTTAAAAATGAATTGATGATATTTAGTTTTAAGAAGTTTCATCTGGCGACGTGATATGCCGGTAGTTTTATGAATCTTAAAAGTCATTTGCCCTTTATCAGGTAGTATGAATTGTGCGGCATACTGATTTTTGTATACTCTAAACATATTGTTGGCGAAATCGGCTTTACCAAGCCAAGGATCAATAATTATAGAATTGTTATTCTCAATATTTTTAAATTTACTGCCATCCCTGTTAAATATACAAACAGTATGAACGGCTTGGTCATAGATATTTTTAAGAGCAATAACTTCGGCATTTTTAATACCATTCATTCTAAGTATAAGTTTAGCAACAATAGCATTTTCATAGCAATTAGCAAGTTTGAATTTTTCCATAAGATAAAGTGCTGCAAAAGTATTATTATTAAGTCCGAATGACTTATAGCACAGCTCACGTTTCTTACCAAAACTGCCTAATACATCTTTAATAATTCCAATCTGACGGAAATTATCATTCATTTCTTTTGGAAGCAAAGACTGGATAACTTTTCTGACAAGTTTTTTACGAAATCCAAACAGTTTGATGTCTTCCTTAGAAGCTCTCACATCAATCAGAGCGACGTAGATGTCTTCAAGATCGATAAAGTTGTTTCTTTCATCACACCAGCCAAAAAATTTTCTTGCAATATTTTTCATAACGGGCTGATGTTTTGTAACAGAAAAATGTGGCAGAGTTTGCGTTATTTTATTACAAACCCACTCACTATCCTTTAATTGCGGACATTTTGCGGTATATGTCGGAGAATAGGAATTCAAATTTTGCTGAATAATCATAACCGATTAAAAACCTGTGAATATAATTTTTTGTCATTAATCATAAAAAGCTCTTGCAAAAAAAAAATCAGCGGTTTATAATAATGAATGTCGAAAGGCAGTGACAAAAAAATATGGGAGCGTAGCTCAGTTTGGTTAGAGCGCATGCCTGTCACGCATGAGGTCGCGAGTTCGAGCCTCGTCGTTCCCGCCATTATTAAAAGCCCGCTATGCGGGCTTATTTATTAGGGGATATTATGTATAACAATCGCTTTACAGATAATGATGAATACAAAGAAAAAATAGATGCTTATAGACCATTAGATGTAAATATTCTAAAACAAATTAAAGCCTATTTTAAAATCAGCTTTACTTATACTTCAAATGCGATTGAAGGAAATTCATTAAGCCTAAATGAAACAAAAATTATTATCGAAGACGGTATTACTATAGGTGGTAAACCTGTAAAAGACCATTTAGAAGTTATAGGTAATTCAAATGCTTACGATTTACTTTTTGATATAGCAAATCAAGATGTTCCTATATCTGAAGATATAATACTACAACTCCATAAAATACTGTATTCTAACATTGATGAAACAAATGCGGGTAAATATAGAGATTGCAACGTGTTAATAACCGGTAGTGAGTACGAATTACCAAAATATAATGTTGTCCCCAAATTAATGAAAGAATTTTGCACTAATATAAAATCAAACAAAGAAAAAATGCATCCTGTTGAATTCGCAGCATGGGTGCATGAAAGATTGGTAAGTATCCATCCGTTTATAGATGGCAACGGACGTACAGCTCGTTTATTAATGAATTTAGCATTACTTCAAGCAGGATATAACATTACAACAATTTCTCCTGTTGTCAGAAATGATTATATAGCAGGCTTGCAAGATGCTCAATTAAAAAATGATACTATTCCTTTTATAAACTTCATTTCAGAAATGGTATTGGAAAGTCAGAAGGAATATTTAAGAATAATTGAAAGATTAAAATAGTATTATGCTACATTTATTGTGGCTATATAATAAAATATTTTTGTTGGGGTATCACTCAAGTGTTCATAAAATTTTTTAAAGAGTTCAAACCTTGATGCATCAACCCAGCCATTTTAAGAGAACCCTTTATGGGTTCTTTTTTGTTGGACGACTCGGCTCTTCTCGCCTGTCTTGGATTTGCTCCATGCTCGGAAAGTTTCGCAATAGAACCTACGGTTCAAGTTTGCTCAATTTCCTCGCTATCCGGACTAACTTCGTGTCATCCGTCCGCAAATCCGCTCGTCGTTCCCGCCATTAAAAGAAAGTTCCGATAGGGGCTCTCTTTTATTTAAAAATTTGCTTTCTTAATTCGTTGGAACATGTTTTACGTTGATATTCATTTAAGTCTGAAGAACTACCACCTCGTTCTTTCACTTTTCCATCTTTGATTGTGTAACTAATTTCACACCATCCGGCATCATATTTTAATTTTTTAGAGTAGATTTTTGAACACTTACCTTCTTCATACATTTGTTTTAGATTATTATATTGTTCTGAACAATGCTCGTAAACTGAAGTAAGAAAAGGCAAATGTTTAACGATTTCACATTCATTAAAATCATCTGGTCTAAATACATCACTAACTTTTGCTGTACCCCGAGTATAATTACATTCATATACAGGTAAACTATTTGAGTAATTTACATACTTATCCATAAAAGAATTCCAAACAAAAAAAGATAATACTACCGATACTATAATGATAATTATCGCAAAATCTTTGTTCATATTACAAATCTAAACCTCGGTACTCCGTATTATATCCGTGATTTTCTTTTGGTCTTAAATCATTAGGATACATTGTATCAGAATACACATCTGTTTGTAATTGCTTTATAATATTATATACTTTTTGATAATCAGGAATATCGCAGATTGTTATACCTCTGAATAAAGAATGACTTTCTCTGGTATTATAACCATCATGATTTGAAGTAAGCACAATATCACCGACTCCCAATATTTGGTCTATAATACCTCTATGAATATTTATGTGAGACAATTCTGCAAAAGGTTTATGTTCAAATGTTTGTGCAAATAATCCTCCTGAACAATAAACTCCCTTATCTGTTACAAGAAATTCAGTGTGTTTATATTTGATAAATGAGAATATAACTCCTGCCAGATATATCCAAACAGGCATTAAATGTAAAGCAAAAAATCCTAATAAGGGTATAATAGCAAAATTGGCAACTTCTTTTGGCATATGACTGTTTCCTGCTATAAAAACTGTTATAAACATTGAATCAAACAATCCCCATACGATTGCAAATGGTAACATAGGATTAAAAATTGATTCCATTATAAAACATTTTAAGTCAGGTTTGCTACTCCAAAAAATTTTTTCATTTTTACCAACCATGTTATATAACATTGAATTTCTTACCATATATAGTTTCCTCAATATTTTTTACTATTGGTATATTATATAATATTTTATACAATTATACTTGGTTTGTTTATATGATATTTGTGATAATTGCAATACTATATTAGGTATTAATATAATCAGATTTTTGGGTCTGTTTCCAGTACTCATCACATAAAAAAGTTATACTAACTGTTATAATATATCAATCTATATGTGTATGCACAGTACACTCACCAAACTAATAAATCACAGGTTCGCCAATTTCTCTTGCCATTACTTTTATTTGTTCGTTAAGAACACTGCTGTCATCATAATGTACATCTGCTCTTACGGTACCTTCTTTTCGTATCGTTCCAATTAAACCTTCAAGATACGATTTACTGTTATTATACATTTGCAGCTTTTCTTTTAAGAATTGAAGTCTATGACCGGAATCCGATGTCATTGAAATTTGATTTTCAATATCAGTTATTTGTTTTTCACGCTGTCTTATAATCTCTCTTATCTGTTTTATCTGATTTATTGTTTCTTGACTAAGTCTGGGTACACCACTATATTGTGATTTCGGAACTAAAGCACCGAAACTGGGTTTATAAGTAATGTTCATAATTTTCATAAAATACCTCACATATATAACATCTGTTTCACACTAATTACAAAATCCGTAAAAATAAAATTTGCTAAAACAAAGTAAAAACATTACAAATATTATATTTAATTTGAATAGGCAGTGTTTATATTCTGTTCATATCGCAAAAATCTTTGTAAGAACAATATTTACAGACATTAGCATTATAACTTGGCTCAAATTCATAAGACTTTATATTTTTTACAGCATTTCTGAATTTTTCAACCGCTTCAAAAATTTCTTCATCACTATATTTTATCCCCTCATTTTTGGATAAAAAATCCTCAGGATAAATAAATTTTGTAACAGAAACTTTATTACCTGTTGATTGTTCGTAAAAATACTTGTACCAAGCCATTTGATTATAATAATCTTCGTGATTACCGTCAGGTTTTATGCCGGAGTTTTTGTTGTTTCCTGTCTTGTAATCATAAATCGCAAAAGTACCGTCTTCACATTTGTCAACTCTGTCTATTATCCCGTAGAATTTTGTTCCGTACTCAAGTTCATAATTTATTTTTTCTTCCTGTGCGTACATCAGGTTTGGAGTTGAATTTGTAATTTGGCAGTAGTAATTATCAAGAGCTTTTTCCCCTCTTACTTCAAAATTCTTGCGTTGTTCATAAGATTCCATAGGCAATTTATCTAATTTATCCTTAAACCACTTTATAACCTGAGTTTTCTCAGGATAAGTCTTATTATTCATCAAAAATCTCATTGCTTCTTCACATGCCTTATGAATTGCACTACCGTAACTCACGAAATTAGGGTTTCCGTCTTTGGTTTTAAGCCCTAAAATATCATCATACAGATATTGTCTCGGGCAAGCGAGATATTTATTTATTGCAGTAGCAGAGAAAGCTCTGTCAGCTAATTTTGCTTTTATAAGTTCTTCAAAATCTTTTTTATAATCATAGTCTTTTTTTAGAATTAGCTGATTTACTTGTTCCCAATAGGAATGTTCATCATATTCAAACGGTTCTGATTCATGTTCAAATATATCCTGTATATTTGCGATTAACTTAGTCAGCTTTCTCGGCTTAGCATTAATCGTTTCCGAATAAGACATTCTAAGGGTATGCTTTGCTCTTGTCATTGCCACATACATCAGTTTTGTTAAATCAGAAGGCTTAACTTCATTATCCCATTCGTCTTTTGTTTTATATTCTGAAATATCAAGCGGAATATTTGGTTTGTTCGCTTTCCCGCTTTCCCACTTATAAGTATCAAGAGTTGGCATATAAACGTATTCAAACTCACGTCCCTTTGAACCGTGATAAGTACAAAGCTGTACCGCATTTAATGTTACAGGGGCTTTATCCGTACAAATTCGTTCTTCATCTTCCATAAGAGATTTTAAGTAGCTATAAAACTCTTCTAAAAAGCTTGTCTTATATATTTCAGAAAAACCTTCCGCTTCATCAAGAAATTTTTTAATACCTGCAATACTTTCTGTCCGATTAATTTCCGTATTCAAATAATAGTTAAAAATTCCTGTTTTAGAACCTATTTCGAGAATAGTACTTTTTATATTTTCCTTTGACATGTATTCTCTTAAATAGTCATAAGTTTTTAAAAAATTCTCAAATTTTTCAGGCTCAACAAACCTGTTTTTATCAATAGAACGCAAAACATCAATAAAAGTCTTACCTTTTGATACTTCTTCATACAAAATCTGGTAATCTTTCGGATGAATATCAAAAGGTTTTGATACTAAAAGTTCAAAAATTCTGTATGAGTGCATTTCAGGATTAATCAAAAACTGTATGTAGAAATATAGAACATTAACAGCAGGAATAGTAAAAATATCCTTTCCTTCTTTAAGTTCGTAAGGTATATTTCTTATTTTTAACATCTCTCCAAAATTTTGGGCTTCCGCATTCGAGCGTGTCAAAATTGCAATTTCTGATAGTTTTTTCTCTCCTGTTTTTTTATCTTTTGGACAATCTTCAGAATTAACAAGCTGTTCAATTTCGTTTACGATTTCAGTGTATTCTTGGATAATATCAGTGTATTTGTAAAATCTTACGGGTTTATTTTTTAAAATGATTTCTTCATTTTTCGCAATCAGATTTTTATCTATCGGATTTCCGTCTTTGTCTTTGAAATTGTGAGAATTTACCAAACTCAAAGGATCTTGAGCAATAACGGCACGAGAAGCATCCAAAATACTCTGAGTTGAACGCATATTTTCTTTCAAACAAATAATTTGCGTATCAGGAAATTCTTTAAGATAATTTTCGATAGTTTCAAGCTTAGCGCCTTGAAAACGGTATATAATCTGGTCGTCATCACCTACAACAAATACATTTTCAGTATCCAATGCGTGTGAAAGTGCAAAAACTATTTCATTCTGAGATTTATTTGTATCTTGGTATTCATCTACCATAATGTATTCATAGCGGTTTGCTATATCTGACAAAAAAGAAGGTGTTTTTTCAAATTTTTCAAGTACAAAATTAATCATATCATTGTAATCAAGATACCTCTGAGAATCCATTTTACTTTGATAAAGTTCGTAAAACGTCCAAAGTTCTTTGGCTTGTTCAACTTTTTTTACAGCATCTTCTTTTTTGTCATAAGGCGGCTTTTTATATCTTTTATTGCGTCCCTGCTCAACATCATCTATTACAGACTGCCACTTTTCTATTTCAGGTTCCCAATCGGGATTTTCTTTTAAATTTTGAAAATATTTTTCTCTTGTCAGACGATTTTGCTTTATGGAGGATATTTGTTGTTTTATTTTATTAATGTAGAAATAAGGATCATTCTTTTCTGTTCTGTAATATTTTGGGTTAATTTCGTCAATACATTCTTTTATAAAGGCCTTTGAGATAGGATCAGAAATAACTTTATAATTAGACGGGATTTCAAAATCGTCAGAAAATTCATCAATAATATCACAGCAGAAGCCGTGATATGTAAAAATTTGGACACCACAAGATATTACATTGAGTTCTTCCTCAATACGTTTTTTCATTTCAGTTGCGGCAGCATCCGTGAAAGTAAGACAAAGGATTTTCTCAGGCTCAACACCTTTAGATAACATATTTTTTATACGTTCAATGATGGTAAAAGTTTTTCCTGTTCCTGGGCCGGCTAATACAAGCCACTTGCCCGAAATATTATCTATACACTCCTGCTGTTTTTCGTTCGGGGTCTTTTTATTCTCCGTTTTTAATTCCATCATCTTACTCCTTTTGGTTAAAATTATATCATAAATCCGCATTTAACCGTTTTTGTTAAATTGCATTATTATAATACCAAATGAGTGTGTCAATTCCGGTCACATAAACAAAATATGAGAGAGTAAATAACAAATAAATGTTATTTTGTTGCACATTGTTGTTCGTTTATAAATTCTATTATATTGTCTGCTTTATCAAATGTGTTACTCCAATTAGCGGGATAATTTGAATCTATTGCGTTTTGATAACGTTCTTCGTAATTATCCACATACTTTAGTGTATTTTGTATTTCTTTCACTAATGCATCAACGGATAATTCTGCAGAATATATATTTTTTGAGATATTTTGTAAAGATTCTTTAGTCTTGTTTTTGTATGTATTTGTTACGACAGGAACTCCTGCAAGAGCTAAGTCTATTGGTAACATAGATGGATGCGGTGACATCATTAGTGATAATCCTAAATCATATGTGTGTAAAGATAATGCATATGCTTCGGGGGAAATAAAAGGTAGTCCTTTAATGTAAACATCTTTTGAAAAATAATATACAAATTTTTTATCCCCTACGGAATAAAATTCCCATTCATCAGGTGATAAGATGTTGTTTTCTATTGCTTTTTTTATTACAGCTAACCCTAAATTATAACAGTTTCTGGCAGTAGATGGTCGTCCGTAAAAGATAAACTTCTTTTTTGAACTGATAAGGTTATGTTTTTCAATAAATTCGTTTTTATTAGGCAAATAAGTAGAACTTGCGGTATTAAAAACGAAGTATTCTTTTTGTCTTTCATTTATATTTCCAATATCGTTTTCATAGAAGAAATTTTTTAATATATCGGTAGAGAATATTGGGAAATAATCCATTAAATATGTATTGTACGCTAATGCTGCTTCTGTTGAATTTGCATAAAATATTTTTTCATAATCCTGAATAAAATATATGAATTTTTTACAATTGCAATATTTAAGAATGCGTTGTACCGAATAGACTGTTGACCATTGTGTTGCAACATTTATGTCATAAGGGGAAATTTTGATAGTACATTTAGGGGTATTATCAAAAGTAGATATTTCAGCTTTATCTAATAAACAGGATAATTCAGATACTGTTTTTAAGCATTCTGGCTCATACAAAGATGTAAAAAGTCTTACGTTAAATCCTTTTCCAATTAAATATTTTGCAAAATATAATATACCAAGCGGTCCTGCAGTTAATGAAGAGTGGATTATAGCAGGCATGAATATATTTACACTTGGTTTTTGATTGTTTTTTACAATAACATTTATTTCACTGTCAAAAGATAAATTTAACGGTTTATTGCGTATTTTCTTTTTGATTTTTACTCTTACCCCAGCTAAGGTAATAATTTTGTGCTTTTTGTCCTTGGCATTCTTTACAGAAAATAATTTTTCTAATAGTCTGTATTTTACTGCACTTTTCCTTTTTTTAATTTTTCTATTTCTTTTTATTCTTATTTTAGCATCGGCAAGAGTGATAATTGCATGTTTGTTATCGGTATCATTTTTTACTGAAAATAACACCTCTAAGAGGTTATTATATGCAAATTCATTTTTATCGGGACATGTAGGTCTGTATGCCAGATTATCCGCGTATATAGATGCAAAATTATTTGGCATAATCCATCCTGTCATATAACCTGCTTCTTGTGCAATTGAAGGGTATATTCTCTCAATTGCGTGTGATATTGTCCCGTCGTCCGGAAGCGGTTCATTCGGGAAATCTTTATATTCCCATTTTTTTCTAAATAGTGGTTTTATGGCATCTTTTCTAATCCAGAACATTGAACCAAACGGAGCAACAGGATGCTTATCAAATGGAATATTTAAATTGAGTTCTTTATATAGATCTTTTACTATTTGAGTGTTCGTACCTAATTCGTCCCAAAAATAATCTCTTGCCAAATGCATAAATTTTGGCGTAGGATTTGTCAGCATTCCGATTCTTTTGTTTTTGTCGAATATATTTAAAATATTTTTAACATAATCTTTGTTTTTCAGATTACATTCAAAACACTGGTACATAAAATCTTGTCCATAAATAGTCCATGTCTGAGGTGATTTTTTATCGTGCATACAGCAGATAAGGTCATATTTTTCAAATACATCGGCACAGGTTACAAGATATGCGGATACATCACGACCGCGGTTTTCTTTCAGTCTGTATTCAATGTGATAATTTTTTAATATATAATCTTTTTTCCTGCATTCTTCAAGCGTACTTTCTTTTGATGATACTACATATATATCACAACCCTCAGGCATAGATTTTGCGTAATTGAAGCAATATTCAATCAAATCTTCGTAATATATATACAATATCAGTGCAATTTTCTGATTATTATTTGGTTCACTAAAACTATAATCGGAAGGTAAAACGTAATTCAGATGCAGGTTAGATTTAATATTTGACATTGTTTGGGTAGAAATTATGTCATTATAAATCATATCAATATCATAGTTTGTATTATCTTTTATATATTGAAGTATTTTGTTATTATGTTGTGTCAGGCTTAAACCAATTAGTATGTTATAATCAAGAATGATAGCCTTTCTTTTTATTAGTGGCAGATGT
Source organism: uncultured bacterium (assembly GCA_902777385.1). GTDB lineage: Bacteria > Cyanobacteriota > Vampirovibrionia > Gastranaerophilales > Gastranaerophilaceae > UBA1221. The sequence continues at coordinate 57,851 of CACYTP010000013.1, read as the reverse complement.
TTGTTTTGGAGAATTTTATCCGGACATAACGTTGGGTTACTGGTAAAATCTTTATGCAAATTTATATCTATATAAGAGTCAGACTTAAATCCTGCATCCTCAAAGTATTTAGTCAATTTTGTTTCATAATATCCGACAACTTTATTGTAATCATTGTAGTATTCAATATTGTCCCACCAATTTTTGAATGTATCGGATAGAATAACATTTTTATTAAAAACAAGGAAATAGGATTGTATATGTTCTATAACTCTGCTTTTTTCATCCCCATCAATAGTGCAATATCCGTCGTTTGGATGTTTTGTTATGCCCCAAAAATCGCATTCTTTTGCTTCCATTTCATCAAACATTTCTGATAGCGGATATATCGGTCCATAGCAGGTGGTATTTGTTATTATAAGCTCATCATATTTTGCTAATTCAGAATATCCTATATCTGCGATAGTATCTTTCCAAGCACCAAAATCAAGTCCTTTGTTTTCTCTTTGGAATACCTGTACGCCCAAATTTTTGAGTTTTTCCCGACTATCTTCTGTAAGTATGCCGTTTACTGTTACTATAACTTTTTCTGCAACTTCCTGTAATCCTTTTATGTAGTATGTTACATAATCTCTTACGATTCCCTGTTTATCCCAGAATACACATATACAACAACGTTTCTTTTTATTGTTTGTGCTGTTCCCTGAATTATATGACAACTCCAGTTTATCATCCATAAAATTTTCTCCGGCATTCTTTATAATCCGACTAGTAGAAATAGTTACACATATAATCTTATTACATATAGATTATATGTCAAGGGTAAATACATACCCTACTGGCTTATTTTATTAAAATAATTGCTTCATTTTTCGCAATCAGATTTTATCTGTTAAACTTCAGTCTTTATTGCTAAAATCCAACTAAAACAGAGGTTTTGAACAATATAATTTTCAAAATTACAGCATACAGCATGTTTCGATATGTTAAGATGTTGCATGTTATGAAATAATGTATATAATAGTCATGTTTAGTTAAGAAAGGAGAATACTATGAACAAAGAAGAATTAGTAGCAGAAATTTCAAAATCAGCTAAGGTTTCAAAAAAAGATGCAGCAGCAGTTTTATCTGCAACAATCGAAACTATTGAAAAAACCGTTAAAAAAGGCGGTAAAGTAACTTTAGTTGGTTTCGGTACATTCGAAGCTCGCAAAAGAGCTGCTAGAACAGGCCGTAACCCTCAAACAGGTAAAGAAATCAAAATCGCTGCTAAAACAGTTCCTGCATTTTCTGCCGGTAAGAAATTCAAAGAATTGGTTAAGTAATTCGATTTTGAATTTTATAAAAACAGGTGATACCAATGTATCACCTGTTTTTGTGTGAACAAAGTTTTTTAAATTTAAATAATATATATTAAATGTTAGAGATACTACTTCTCCCACGGGGAGAAGATACTGATGCAAGCGAACTTTGTTTGCTTTGCAGCAGTTGATGAGGGGGTATTCTTGGGAGTATTCATCTGTGGTAAATCATCATGAATAAAATAAAAATACTCTATTAAATACTAAAAATCTTAGGTATAATACGACAAAAGAAAAAGTTAAATTATGGAATACATTAAAATTTCTTTTGTTCTGATAAAAACTTAATTATAAAAGTATATGGCAAACAGCATAATGAAATGTAAAATATTGAATATGAGAAAGAACAGCTTATTTTAAACAAACAAGCCTATAAAGTCCTTATCTTTCGGAATTATGAAGTTTGTAATAATTTTACAGGAGTTATAGAAAAAATAATTCAAGAAACATCAGAATAAGCCCCCTCACCTACAAATGTATCGGCTCATAAATTCGCCAACATTTGTTATCCTCTCCCCAAGGAGAGGTAGATGTTGCAAGTTCCGATATTATTTACCATGGATAGTCAGATTTTATTTCCCACCCGTCAAGTACTATTACTGCTCCACAGTATGCCCCTAATGGTTGATCACTGGATGATGTTTTTTGACATTTATAATTATTGCTGACGCCATTTGTTCCGTTGATAATATCATCTCGGGTATATTCAACTGTTTCTGCATCATTTGAAACACCCATTGGTTTTATTTTTGCCTTTGACGTTCCCCATGAAGCACCAAAAGAAAAAATATCTCTTCCAATTATATTAGGTCCGTTTTTTGGACCGTTTACATCAACTATATACCACATACCTGTTCCATTACCGTGTAACCAATAATAAACTGAGTATCCCGATGCGGTTATAAATGAGACTACTCCGGGATCATTATTTCTATAATGGGTTGTTCCTGTAATATCCTGATTATTTAAATTCTTGACATTATCAGCCCAACATTCACTTGATGTAGGGATACAAATATTTAATGTTTTGATATTTGGAAAAAGATATTTTTCGCCAAAATATCTATTCTGTGCGATATTGCTATTATCAAAATTTGCTTTCGGAATAGTAGCCCATGTATCAAGTGTTCCATTTTCAACCTGAGCCATTTGCATTGCTTGTGCATATTCTGAGAATGCTTTTTTAAGTTGAGAAATCACCTGCTTCTTTTGATAATTCCCGATTAATGTCGGTAAAGTCATTGCAGCCACTACTCCAATAATTCCGAGTGTTATGAGGACTTCTGCCAAAGTAAACGCAACTTTACGATAATTGTCTGATATAGCCATGTTAAAGCATCCTTCTTCCATTGCAAATACCGTTTCGGTATTTCGTTTATAAAAAGTCATAATACCTCCTCTATTACATGCGTGTAATGATTTGACAATATTTTGGCACTAATATTACATATATGCAACAGTGTGATGTCGAAAATTTACAAAACTTTGGGAACAAAGTTAAAGAACTGCGTTTAAACTCTAATAAATCTTTGAACGAATTTGTTTTGGCAAAGGGTTATTTGACAACGGCGACATGGAGCCGTATTGAGAACGGACTTTACGATTTCAAGTTTTCAACACTTTTAAGAGTTGCTAAAATGCTTGAAACAACACCGTCAGAGTTGTTAAATATTATTGAATTAAATTTAAATTTTAGTGATGAATAATACTCAGCTTTGTTTTTTTACTCGTCTTAGTTTTCCGTATTTTTCAACCATAGTTTGGAAAATATCTTCATACAAGGCTTTAGCATCTGCGGCTTTGTATTTTGGATTAGCTTTTTTGTTCTTTAGAATTTCCGCTTCGGCTTTGCTTATAGTTGCATTAATATCTCTTATGGTAAAAAGTCTTTCATTATCCGAATTTGTTTGTTTTAGCATGTATCGAATAAGTTTTCTGTTTTTACCCGTGATTTTTTCATACAGCTTTAGAGCTTCTCTTGTGTCAATACGGGATTTCATGCCGGATATTTTTTGCTGTCTTCTTGTTTCTTTAATAGATTGGAAAATCTCAGGTAGAAGTTTTAAACGCATTACATTTGCAGATTCCATATAATTTGCTCTTTGGCTTGCTAATGTTTTTGCACCAAGCTTCTGCTCAATTATATCGCTAACTCCGAGTTTTACTCTTAATTTCTTTATCGCAGGAAGTTCTTTTGGATGTTTTACAAATTTTATCGGTAATAAAGAAGAGTTAATTTCGGATTTTGGTTCAGAAACAGGACTCACAATCTTTTCTACAGGATTTGGCAATACGTTAGGTATTTCTTCCCGATTCTTTTCGACAGAATTAATAACATCTTCATGGGTTTTTAAATAGTGTCTGTATTTACGAATATTATATTCATTTTCCAATTTTATCATAAGCGTTTGCCATTTACTTTCAGGGGTGTTTATACCTGCTTTTACGGCTTCATCCCTTTGTCGTTTGAATTGAGGTGTTATAAAAAACGGATTTTCTATTTCATTTTCTAAAGCCGTAATTCTTTCCTCACGCTCTGTTGTATATCTGACAATATTTGCGATATTTTTGTGGAAAATTTCTGCTTTCTTTGGCGGCACGGTATCCAGAATATCATTCATTTCCTTAATGGTTTTAACATCAATTTTATCTTCTAGAGCTTTTTTTATAAATGTTGTTATATTCTCATTTCCATCAATTCTGTCAAATAATATTTTTAATTCTTCAATATCAGATATTTTGGAATATCCTGTGGTATCAGAATATTTGAATTTGTCAACAAGAGCTGTTCTCAATCTTACATTCTTATCGGTAGTAGAAGAATACATGTCAACTATATGCCTGTAATCTTTTTCCGATAAACCTTTTCTGTATGCAAGGAAACTGTCTGAGAATTTTTCCATAAAGTTCTTACCGGCTTTTGAGTAATTTTTCTCAAGTTCCTCGGCAAAAGGTGCTATTCCGTCTTTTATATTTGAGCGGTTCAAAAATTCTTTTACCGCAAGTTTTGCATCATAAGTTTTTGCTTGATATGAGCCTGAGGCTATTAATTTATCAAGATTTTTGATAACATTTTCATCTCCAAAGTTCAGTTTTATGTATGATATATAATTACTGAAATCTCTGATATAATTATTCCTGTTTGGAGAATTAAGCATATCTATAATTTTTAGTGCCGAAGCATTTGTTCCATCCATAACTTCCTTTTGAATATATGATGAAAAATTCAGACTTTCTTTATCGTTAGCGGCAGAAAACAGCTCTTTCAGAGTTTTAACCGGCATATCCGAAGAATTTAACAGTGCATCATGTTCCGGAGTTACCTTTTCAACAGATTTAAAAATATCAATTATATCTTGCGGATTTTCTCTTAAATTCCCTTTTAAAAAACAGTTTCTTGCATTATAGTAATCCGTTAAATGATTCATAAAATTAAATCTTTTATCTGATACAATTTCAAGAATGAATTTTATACTTCTGGTTGACATGTCAAGCTTTTGAGCTATATCACTACAATCTTCCCATAGCTTATCTTGATTTTTTGGGAAAACTTCTCTGAATATTGCCCTCGCAGGTATTCCCTGAAAACTTGTATTATCGTTGTTTTTATTGTTGAATTTTGGGTAGTTGACCGTATAATCATTTCTTATTTGCATATTTATTTACCTTTCGACTAAATGTAAAATCCCTAAAAATATATTTTTGCGTCACAGAAATTTATTTTCTACAATAAATAATACACCTTAATTACTTTTATTGCAAAATTTTTGCCATATTTCACGATATTTTTCTTCAATATTCTCTGTATATTTCTTATAATTTTGACAGATTTGAGAATTATATGTAATTTGTCTGAGATGTTTTCTAAGCCATCTGATATCATCCATGTGATTTTTTATGTCAGCAGCAATATTTACAAAATCTTCTTCATCTTTTGCAATCATACCAAGCATCTCTAATGCCATGTTTACTCTTGCAGCAGCTCTTGATGCAATAGTTTCCCACGGCAAAGTCAATGTTGCAATACCCATCATAGACTGCTCAAGGGTAATCGTAAGTCCGCTAAACGGGGTTGGATCAAGAGCGACATCACATAAAGAATAACATTTGAAATGACTCGCCTCCATCTTATCATTTCTGAATTCCAATCTGTCTTCCGTTACACCACATTCCCCAAACTGACGAATAAGTCTTTTTTTATCCCGTTCAGTCATTTGGGTACGATATATAAGGAGTTTTGCGGTTGTATCTTTCAACAATACTTGGGACCACAATTTCACGGTATATTTGTTTATTTTTGACATACAGTTAAAACTTCCGAAAGTAACATATCCGTTCTTGTCATAAGGAAGTTCCGTTATGTTAGGTAATCTTGTATTTTTAGAATTAAATGTAAATCTGTTCATTCCGTAATCTATATACAACGGTTCTTCTGTGTAATATGGAGCCATTTCTTCAGGTATCGTATATTTGTCAGTAATAATATAGTCAACTTCTTTTATTCCGTAAGTTCCGACAAAACCAAGATACTGACATATTACAGGAGCAGGTTTATACAACAATGACCATATTGCCGTATGAGTATATCCGCCTAAATCAATAAGAATATCTATTTTGTCATCATGTATTCTCTTTGCAAGTTCTTCGTTCGATAAATCTTTGCAATCATAAAAATTAGGAATTGCCTCTTTAATTCTGTCAGTAGTAGAATCAGATTTTTTCCCGCAGGAATAAATATTTATATCAAATTGCTGAGTATCATGCTGTTCAAAAATCGGCAGCATAAACGTCATCATTGCATGACAATGTAAATCAGAAGACAGATAACCTATTTTTAACTTTTTATCTTTGTCATAATCTTTCGGGTTATACTCGTAAGGCTTTGCATCTTTTAAAATTTTAGGTCGGAATATTTCTACATACTTTTCAAATGTATCTTTTAAGTCTTTTTGAGAAAAATTCCTGTCCTTTATCAATACCTGTGTCAACATGACAAAATTCTTTAAATCAGGCTGAATTTCCATAGCTTTCAGATAATTTTCGACTGATTTTTCTCTGTCAATATAAAAATACAAGTATCCCAGCATATTATATACACTAACATTATCTCCATAGAGTTTTAAGTTTTCTTCATAAGCCGGTATTGCTTTTTCAAAATTGTTTGAATAATAGTAACAATTCCCAAGATTTCTGTATATTTCGGATTTGTCATAACTGTATATATCCGGAACCTTTCCGGTTAATTGCTCATATATTAAAATTGCATCATCATATTTTTTTTCGTCAAAGTATGATTTTGCAAGTCCCAATTGTCTTAAAATATTTCTGTCAGTTATACGCCGGCTCATCAATTTTCTCCGTAACAATGTTACTCTCTTTATATGTACATGTAATCATTCAAATTTCGTAATTTTAATATTTTTGTACAAATCATTCATTTTTATGTTATGATGTAGAGCGTATTTTGTCATTTTGATTATAATTAAACAGTCAGCTTAAATATTTAATTATTAATATTTTTTAAGTATGTGGCAAAAAAATTTTTTTACAGTCTTTTAATCCCCATAAGAGGTAATGTGATAAAATGAAAATTCTAAATATACAAAATAATTTTAATACCAATTTAAATAACAATAAGAGAAATATAACCCCGACATTTCAAGGTTTGAGTTTCAGAACCCCATCAACAAGAGTCAGAATATACGACAGCGAACAATATATTCGTGAAGCATGCAGTTATATGAGTAATCTAATCGGACAACCTGCGGAAAAAATTATACAACTTACTAAAGGTGCAAATAAAAACAGATTTGCATTCTTTACAGATATGGCAACACAGTACAAGATTAGAAACCATAATCTTGCAAATAATTTGAAGGACGATTCCGAACACCTGTTACAAATATACAAAATGGTAGAAAATCCTACTCCGGCACATTTTAACATAATTGACAGAACTCAAGGTTCATTCAGAAATGCCGAAGAAATGTTCAAACTTGCAAATGATGAAAGAAGTTTAGGATTTATCCAAACAATGCAGCATGAAGTATTGGACGGTAAAACCTCGTCTTCAAAAACCATTATCGACATGCTTTCTTCTAAAAACAGAGAAGCCTATATTGAACATCCGGAAAATTATACCTCTTATTTAAAATTACACTCGGCAGAAGCTGATTCTATTGAAATTCTTGACAGACTGATAGCAGACGGAACATACAGAAAAGAAACCTTTGATGCACATTTAGCAGTAGATAAATTACTGAAAAACAGAAATGTAAATTCTGTTTTTGGAGAATACAAGGATGAATTAAGAACACATTACAGTCCGGAAGGTACAGAATTTTTAAGTACACTGGTTACAAAAATAGTTAAAAAAGAATCGTTGGATAAAGAAACCAAAAACATCATACTTGATATGTACAAAACTGTTACACCGGAAAATTCTTCTTTGAGAACAGATATAATTAACAAATTCAATATGCCTTTTAAGAAATCAAAAAATATTTCTGAAGATATAAAAGAATTAAAGAAACTTTTTGACAGAATTGATATAAATGCAAATGTAAGAACATTTATTGATAAGGCTGTACGCAAAGATTTGCATGTAAATTCTCCAAAAGAATTTAATGACATATTGGAAACAGTGCCGGCAAAAATGGCAGAAATGTTTATGACTAACTTAAAACGTATAGTTTCTATGACAGAAGGGCAAACCCGTAAAACAGCTCTTATGAACGAATTGCAAAATCCTCTTTATGTGCCTGCAAATAAAAAAGTAGCACAAGAAGGAAAAATTTTATATGGCGGAGCAGAACACGACAGTATCATATCTAAGGCAAAACGATATATTGAAAGCAAAATAAATACATACAGATATAACAGACTTGGTATTGAAGAAAAACCTCTTGCAGCTTCAAAAAATGTAAGACCGCTCAAGCACACGGTTAAATTCAACATTATTAACTCTGATGAGGCAGAAACTGCAATTAATCTGGTAAATACCGCAAAAGAATCAAGAGAAGCAAGAAAATTAAAGGTTATTTCTGATGTTAATAATGTTATTAAACAGAGATTACATGAAAAAACATTTGAAAGACAGCAGGGAATATACTCTGAAAATGCTACTAAGATGAGATTAAAATTGTTACCTGAAATATTTAACTCAATAAAAGAAACCAGACAGGCAGATCGTATAAATGGCAAAAAGAAAAGTGCTTCGTCTAATACGGATGCAATTAAGTTATACAAACTCATCAACGGTAAGACAAGAAAACTTGTAAGATATATGTTACTTAAACGTGACAATAACGGTGAAAAATTATTCGAAGTCAAAGATATAATAAATTATCTGAACAAACACAATTCAATCACGGATAAGAATAAAAAATTATATGGTGCAACTGCTGAAGATACAAAATTCTACTATAATGAATTATTTACGGATATGATTGAAAAACACGGTAAACTAACCGGAAAAGAGTGTAAACGTAAATAATATATGCACTTGCTAATTTTTAAATATTAATCTATAATAAACTTATAGATATAAGGGAAGACGATGGGCTATAAAATATTATCAAAAAAGGAAATTTGTCCTAATCAGTATGAATTAACCATAGATGCACCTTACGTTGTAAGAAACGCTAAGGCAGGACAATTTATCATATTTCGTGCGGAAGAAAACGGAGAACGAGTACCTCTGACTATTGCCGATGTAAACAAAGAAACAGGTGCTTTGACTATTGTATTTATGGCAGTTGGTCACTCGACTAAAAAACTTGCAGAACTCGAAATAGGTGATGAAATTATTGATATAGCCGGTCCTTTAGGTAAACCTACAGATATTAAAAAGTATGGAACGGTAGTTTGCCTTGCAGGAGGTTATGGAGCGGCTCCATGCTATCTGATAGCAAAAGCATTCAAAGATGCAGGTAATAAAGTTTATATGATTATGGGTGCTCGCAATAAGGATTTAATATTTTGGAGCGATAAAATGAAAAATGCCTGCACCGAATTATTTATAACAACAGATGACGGATCTTTAGGCGAAAAAGGCTTTGTAACAAATGTTCTGTCAAGATTAATAGAAAGAGAAAAAATCGATTATGCAATTGCAGTAGGTCCAATGCCAATGATGCGAGCTGTAGCAGATTTGACACGAGATAAAGGAATTTATACAGAAGCAAGCATGAATCCGATTATGGTTGATGGAACAGGTATGTGCGGAGCATGCCGTGTCACTGTTGGCGGAGAAGTTAAGTTCGCTTGTGTTGACGGACCGGATTTTGATGCACACAAAATTGATTTTGATGAAGTTATTAACAGGACAAGAATTTATAAGGATCAGGAACGAAAAAGAGATGAATCTTGTAATCTGTTAAAACAAGCTGGAGTGTAATAATAATTAACTTTATAAAGGAGAAGTTATGGTTGATAGAAAAGAAATTCCGTTTTGTCCTCTAATGAGTGCAGGTTCTGAAGTAGATATGGTATGCACACAAGACAGATGCGGCTGGTATGTACCTTCCGTAAAAAAATGTTCTATGTACATCTTGGCATTTAATGCTTTATTGGATGCCAATACAAAACAAACTATGCCTAAACAGCGTATATAGTTGTATATTAAAATATTCGGAAGTAAGTGTAAAAATATAAGAAAGCGTGATTATGAAGATTATTCTTTGCATAAAACAGGTTCCGGATACTTCCGACATAAAATGGACTGAAAACAACACTATCCAGCGAGAGGGATTAGAAAGCATTTTGAATCCTTATGATTTGTATTCTCTGGATAGTGTTGTTAAATTAAAGCAAAATAACAAAGATGTTCGGATATCTGCAATTACAATGGGACCAAATCAATCGGAAAAAGTGCTGAGAAGAGCTATATCCGTTGGTGTTGATGAAGGAGTACTGTTATCTGATAAGAAGTTTTCAGGTGCAGATACTTACGCAACGGGAAAAACTATTGCGAGTGCAATTAAATCAAAGCTTAATGATTTTGACTTAATTGTATGCGGACAATTTGCAGTGGACGGAGATACAGCACAGACAGGTCCAAGTATAGCAAATTTTCTTGATATTCCGCAAATCACCTATGTTAAAGAAATTCTTGACTATCAGGACGATTCCATAACCGTACTGAGGGAACTTGATGAAGGAATAGAAACAGTCAAAGTAAAACTTCCGGCTCTTATATGTATGCTGAAAAGTGATTATGAAACCGTCAGAGCAAACATTAACGGAATTAAAAAGGCTCAATTGGCAGAAATTACGACATATACTATCGAAGACATTGGACTTCAACCTGAAGAAGCAGGATTAAAAGGTTCTCCGACCTATGTCAGCAAGGCGTTTAGAGCATCCGGCAGAGATGTAACCTGTGAATACCTGAATGATATAAAATCTCTGTCAGAAGCAATAAAAACAACAGGAGGCACAAAATGAGCAGCGAAATATTAATATGGGCTGAAATTACTCATGCCAAATTTATCCACCCTGTTACATTTGAACTTGCATCAAAAGCAATAGAATTATCCTGTAAAAAAAATAATATTCCTGTATCAGCTTTGATTTTTTTGGAATCAGAATTGACGGAAGATTACAAAGAGGTTTTTTGCCTTAACGGTTTTGATAAAGTTTATTATGTTTCTTGTGACAAATTTAACAGGTATAAATCAGATATCTATGCAAAAGCCGCAATTGAAGCGGTAAAATTAATATCCCCTGAAATTATGCTGACAGGTGCAACTTGTCAGGGAAGGGATCTTGCACCAAGGATTTCAACCGCATTACACACGGGCTTAACAGCAGATTGCACTTCGCTTGATATAAACGAAGAAGGAAAACTTGCCGCCACAAGACCGACTTTTGGGGGACAACTTATGGCAACAATCCTTTCTAAGAATTCTCCTCAAATGGCTACGGTGCGAGCAAATGTTTTCAAACCGCTTGAAAACACCGTACGAAAAAATACCGAGTTTATAAAACTTGATATAGATACTTCAAATTTAGTATCTGCAATTGATATTACGGATTTTAAGAAAAAAATTTCATCCTCCGTTAACGAAATTAACAGTGCTGAAATAATTGTGGCAGGCGGCAGAGGTATGCAGTCGAAAGAGGGATTTGAATTACTAAAACAACTTGCGAAAAAACTGGGAGGAGTTGTAGGAGCAAGCAGGCTTGCGGTTGAAATGGGATTAGCTGACGCTCAATGTCAGATTGGGCAAACAGGAAAAACTGTATCACCTAAACTATATATAGCCTGTGGAATTTCCGGAGCCTTACAGCATACAGTAGGCATCGCTAACAGTACAAAAATTGTAGCAATAAATTCTGATAAAGATGCTGAAATATTCAAAATAGCCAACTACGGATTTGTGGGTGACGCTTTTGAAGTTATCCCTAAACTTATTGAAACATTATAAAATTAACTCTCAATATATATTTATAAAAAATTTTATGCTAACATCAGAGCATGAAAAGATGTTTTTGGGTTGATGAAAAATCAGATATTTATGTGAAATACCACGATGAAGAGTGGGGTATTCCAAAATATGATGACCGAGAATTATTTGAACTGCTTATATTAGAGTCATTTCAGGCAGGTTTATCATGGATTACGGTATTAAAAAAGCGGGAAGCATTCAGGGAAGCTTTCGATAATTTTGATGTTGATAAAGTTTCAAAATATAATGATGAAAAAATTGCCGCTCTGCTGACCAATGAAAAAATAATACGAAGCAGGGGAAAAATTCAGGCAGCGATAAATAATGCAAAGATTTATAAGGAAATTCAAAAAGAATTTGGCAGTTTTTCAAATTACATCTGGGGTTTTACAAATAACAAAGTTATAAAAAGGACTTCTAAAGATATACCTGTATCAAGCCCGTTGTCCGACAAAATTTCAAAAGACTTAAAAAAGCGTGGCATGAAATATGTAGGAACAGTGATAATTTATTCATACTTACAGGCAATAGGAGTTGCAGATGACCACGATTTTGACTGTTTCAGGTATTAATATCCCCTGTTTAGGCTATGAAATTTATCCTTATAAGATATAAAATAATCTTACAGAGGATTTTATTATGATTGAAGTTATTAAACGAGGAATTACCAAGGTAAAAGAGGACATACAGGTTATTTACGACAAAGATCCTGCCGCAAATAACATATTTGAAGTAATACTTTGTTATCCGGGGTTACACGCACTTATTGCATACCGACTTGCACACAGAATTTACAAGTGGCATATTCCTTTAATTCCGAGAATGATATCTTATTTAACAAGAATTATAACAGGGATAGAAATACATCCTGCGGCAAAAATAGGCAGAAGATTTTTTATCGACCACGGGGAAGGCGTAGTTATCGGAGAAACTACCGAGATTGGGGATGATGTACTTATATACCAACAGGTAACTTTAGGCGGTACAGGAAAAGAACACGGCAAACGCCACCCGACCATAGGGAACAACGTAATTATAGGTGCAGGGGCAAAAATATTGGGCAGCATAAATATCGGAGATTTTGTCAGAGTAGGTGCAGGTTCAGTAGTTATAGAGGATGTGCCAGAACATTCTACCGTAGTAGGTGTCCCTGGCAGAATTGTAAATCAAACTGTCGAAGATGAAAACGGAATATTAATGCACAACAAAATTCCTGATCCTGTGAAAGCAGAATTAGACAGCCTTAATGAAAGATTTAACGAACTTGTGGAAATAATAAAAGAAAAGCAATAAAAACTATTTACCACGGGTAATCGTCTTTAATCTGCCAACCGTCAATTTGGATTAATGCACCACAAAATGTTCCGCACATGATCGGTTCTGGTGCAAGAAATTATCTCGAAATGGATATTGTTGAGTTTTTCTCTTAGTGTTAAATTAGTACAGTTATAAAGTTATCAAACTACACATTTATTTACATAGCTGGAAATTATCTCATATTTTAAATAGAATATTGTTACAGGAGTACAGTTATGGAATTTATACTAGATTTACTTTATATATTCGTTGCAGCATACACTATTTACTTTTTAATACTTGCAATTAAAAATCTTAAAGACAAACCTATTCGCAATAAACTGAAAAATATCAGTTATGAAGAAAAAGAAAATCTGGCAGTTATTGTTTATTCCCACAATAATCGTCAAACATTGGCAAATCTCATATCAGAGTTAAAAGGTCAGGATTATCCCATAAATAAATTCAGAGTTTTTGTTCTTTTGGATAACTGTACAGACGGCTCTCAGGATTTATTTACGGAAGAAAATTTCGTACATGTTATTGATATTAAAGGTGTCGGCACAATCGGGAAAGATCAGGCTGTTGCAACATTATTGGAAAAATTATCCGATAATGACTATATTGATGCCTATGTATTTCTTGATGCGGACAGAAGTATAGCCTCAAACTTTTTGGCAATAGCAGACTCTGCATTAAAGAAAGATTCTGTTATAAGCGGTGAAACTGTTATTGATATAAAAGCTCTCGGTATTGTTGACAGAATAAAAGCCGCATACCAAAAATATCACATGAATTTTATCCGAAAAGCACGTTCTATTATGGGATTAGCCGCTACAGCGGATTCCGGAGTATTCATTATAAGAAGAAATATAGTTGACCAAATTGGGAATGTAGATTTTAAAAATACAAATACTGAACTAAAATACAGTCTGTTATTATCTAAAATCAAATGCAAATGCACATATAATCAGAATGTACAAACAATTGTACACCCTGCAAATTACATATTCAGAAGAGCAAAAATTTCTGCACGCTTGGATTTATTCAAGAATTGTTTTTCTAAAATATTTACAAAAAATTTAGTTTTTTCTGAACACGTTTGTTCATTGATATATCCTAGTTTTTGGGTACTTATAATTATTTACGCAATTTTATTTAAGCATTCTTTAAATTATCATTTTATGGTAGATGTCAAAATCGTTTCATTAACATTTATCGTACTCGTACTTGCATTTGGCTTAAGCCTTGCTAACGCAAAAATGACAATGGAAGAAATAGGCTATCTGTGTGCATATCCGATATATTCAATTGGGCATATTATAAGAAACTTCCCTCCTATCAGATATTTTGTTGACAAAATCCTTGATAAGGGCAGTGAAACAGCTAACGCAGAAAAATTTGTCGTTGATGCGGTTATTACAACAGCAAAGAAAAATAATTTAAATTATAAGTTAGAATTCATACAAAAAGATGGGATGGCAAAAGTTAAATTAGTAAGAAAAAATAAACACTTTGTCACTAAGTCACACTTGAGAATGATTGATGCCTTGCAGGAATTAAAACTGATATTGGATGACCACGGAGCAATTCTCCGCATTTGCAGCTGCTGTTCGCATTTTAAACCAACAGTTGACGGTACAACAAACATGATGAGAGGTATTTGCGACAGTCAGTATCCAAGTCCTTCCGTAAACAACGAGCCAAGAGAAACCGTTGCTTGGAACACTTGTGCAGCATTTAACCCTGCAGCTTTAAACACTATAATAACAGATATTATTAAAGCAAGTCAGGAAGAACATTCAGATAACTAAATAATTTCGTTCAGCATATAAAATGAGCCGCAAACTATAGTCAATGTATCAGATGAAATTTCAAAATCATCAAGTGATTTAAACGGTTTCGCCGAATATTTGCATACACTTTGCAACTCTTCAAATGTAGCAGAATTAGGGTTGTTAAAATGATTGAAATATATTTCATCATTCGGCTCAAACAGAATTTCAACCATTTTTTTGTAGTCTTTTGTTTTGAGACACCCAAATACAAACCTGCGTTTTTTATCAGGGAAATACATATCCAGACTTTCTTTTAATGCCAATATTCCGTTTGGATTGTGAGCCCCGTCGATTAAAAGCATTTTATCTTCTGCAAACTGAAATCTGCATGGGTGCTGAACATTCTTTAAACCTTCATTAATAACTTCCTGTGTTATATTTGGGAATACTAATTTTACGGCAGCAAGAGCAAGTGCTAAATTCTCCTGCTGATAAGAACCCTTCAGAGAAAGATTTGTAATATCTGCAAAAGGTGCAGTCATCAACAATAATGAATTATTTTCGTCAGCCTTGTCTTTTATAACTTCATACCCTTCAGAAGTTACAACAGGGCAATTTGGCTTTATTATACCTGCTTTTTCAAAAGCAATTTTCTCCTTTGTATATCCCAATCTGTCCGTATGATCCAAATCTATATGGGTTATAACCGAACACAAATTTGATTTTATAACATTTGTTGCATCAAACCTTCCGCCAAGACCTGTTTCCAAAACAACAACCTCTGCTCCCTCATCATAAAAATATTTAAACATTACAGCAGTTAGTATCTCAAATTCCGTAAGTTTTATACCGTTTTTATCAGAGAGTTCACACACATTAAAAACATATTTGGAAAAATCTTCATCACTTATATCTTGACCGTTGATTTTAATACGTTCCGTATATTTAAAAATATGAGGACTTGAATATAAACCGACTTTTTTACCCGAAGATTTTATTATAGATGCTATAATTGCACAAACAGAACCTTTCCCGTTAGTACCTGCAACATGAATACACCTCAGTTTATCTTGAGGATTACCCAGTAATTCTAATATTTTTTCAATTCTTTCTAATCCCAAATTTATATAGAATTTACCCTGAGATGTTAAAAGCTCTTTTGCCTGTTCATAAGTTTTACTCATAATCATAAATTAAAACAAATAATTTCAATTTGCAAATACAAAAAATATGACAGGTTCAATTTTGAACCTGCCATACTCAATTAGATAAACATTTGAGATTAATCAAAAACGTAGCTGATAATTGCAGCTTCTCTTGCACGCTTAATTGCTTTTGCAATCATACGCTGGTGAGCAGCACAGTTACCTGTAATTCTTCTAGGAATAATCTTTCCTGCTTCAGTAAGGTATCTTTTCAATTTAGCAGCATCTTTGTAGTCAATTGCTTCAACTTTGTCGCCGCAAAGACTGCAATTTTTACGTTTTTTCTTATCTGCATCATTTTGTCTTGCCATTGTTTTAATTTGCCTTTCTAGCCTTATTTTTCTTGTGTTATCTAATACTTTTTATAACTGCTGACTGCAGCTATTTAATTGACTTAAAATGGGATTTCATCTTCACCGATTAATTCGTTAGAAAAATCATCGGCTTCAATTTTTACCACTTCCTCAGTTCCAAAATCAGAATTTGATGAAGAAGAAACTGCCGATACGCCACCACCGTTAAACGGTTCAATAGTAGCGGCATCAATTTCATAAATTCTTTTTTCAGAACCGTCATCCATCTTTACAGCAGCCGTTTGAAGTCTGCCTTCAACCAAAACCTTATCGCCTTTACTTAACCCTGAAACAACTTCATCCAGTCCCGTTCTTCTTGAAAGAACCCTAATAAGCATTTCTTCTCTGTCACCAATATTCAAAACGAAAGAAGACACTGCTATATTATTCTGAGTAAAGCGTTTTTCAGGTGCTCTGTATAACGTTCCGGTAACTACTGCTTTAGCTAATGACATTTTTAATCCTTCCTTTTTTAGTACTTCAACTATGCAGAAACTTTTTCAGAAGCTTCCATAAACATAGTTCTTAAAATTGAATCATTCAATCTTAATTGTCTTCTGAATTCAGCAACCTTGTCAGCAGGTAAGCTTAAGATTGAAGAATAGAAGAAACCGTCTCTAAAGTTTTGGATATCATAAGCCAATTTTTTTCTGCCAATTTTATCTGCAGATTCAACTTTACCGCCGAATTCAACGATAGTTGAATCAATCTTTGCGATAACTTTATCTACTTCTTCTGCATCCAGATTTGGCTTGAAGATAGTTAATAATTCATAATTTTTCATATTTATATTTCTCCTTTTAAGTTTATGTGTAAATCTTACCATGAAAAAGCTTTTAATTACAAGATGTAATCAGCAACGAAACTGTAATTTGCAGGACCTGTCATAAAAACATGTTCTTTCGTATTATCTCTTGAGCCTTGCCATTCAATGAATACAGCCCCACCAGGCAGGTTAACTTTTATCTTATTTTCTGTTAAGTTATTTAAAATACAAGCGACCTGAGTTGCACAAGCACCTGTTCCGCAAGCAAGCGTTATTCCGCATCCACGCTCATATACACTCATTTCTACTTCACTTCTTGAAATTATTTTCACAAACTCCGTATTCGTTTTTTCCGGGAAATAATGATGGGTTTCAATATGCGGGCCATAAAGCTTTGCGTAATCCATAGTACTGCCGTCAACAAAAATTACGCAATGCGGATTCCCCATAGAAACAGGATTTATATCAAAATCCTTATCTAAAACAGAGATTTTCTTTTCTCCATTAAATGGAATTTTAGCTTCATCTAATATCGGTTTTCCCATATCAACTCTTATCATTCCGTTATCAAGAATTTCCGGAGTAATCACACCAGCAAGAGTTTCTACAGTAAATTTCTTTTTATTTATCAAACCTTTTTCATAAGCATATTTTGCAAAACATCTGATGCCGTTTCCGCACATTTGAGCCGTTGTACCGTCATTATTATAAAAATACCAGCCTATATCAGTGTCTTTTGTATCAAGCTTCGGAATAAACATTCCGTCAGCTCCCACACCAAAATGTCTGTCGCAAACTTTTACAGCCAAATCAGACATTGTAAGTCCTGTCTTTAAAAATTCTTCGTAATCAATGATTACGAAATCATTTCCCAAACCCTGCATTTTTGTTAATTTTATTGTATTCATAATAAAAATCCTTCTGTGATAAGTATATCACAAAATATTCTGTGATAAAGAGTTCGGCATTACAAATAAAAAGAGGGCTTTTGCCCTCAAGTATGTGTATTCAAATGGAGTTTAAATTTTTATTATATCAGGCTTGCCACTATGAGCCTACAAGTCTTAGAGCATCTTCTAATAACTGTTTGTTTGAATCAATCAGCTTATTTGCAACTTCCATTTGTAATTTAGCCATCTGATAATACGAAATATTTGCTTTGAAATCAGCGTTGGAAAGTTCTAACAAACCGGAACGAATTTCTCCAAACCCAAGGAGCGGTTTACCCGATTCCTCGGTTTCAACAAACTGTCCGCTCTTAAATTCGTATAATCCTGCGGCGTTATGGAAATTTCTTGTAGTAATACGGTAGAGAGGAACGACTCTTTTACCGTTGTCAGCCTTACCGTATATTGTACCGTCATTTTTTATTTCATAATCATCATACTTGCCTAAGTATTTTCCATTATTAGGATCAATCCACATTTTAATATTTGTAGTAGGGATATCAAGAGAACCACCCTTCATTGCGGTTTCCTGATACAAATCTGCAGTAATAGCTCTGGTTCCCTGCATGATTTCGCCTTTATCATTCAGGATGTAACCTTGAACCGTATTGCCGCTTTTGTCTTTGTAGACACCTTCTCCGTCAAATGTAAATTCACCCAGTCTGGTGTAAACACTTTTGCCCTCAGGAGATCTTACAAGGAAAAATCCTTTACCTTCCAGAAAAAGGTTCTCATTTGCAGTACCCGGTGTAGATTTTCCCTGACCTAAATTCTTTGCATAGTCATCAGAAATAGCACCGCCAAGGAAAGTTTTAAAATTAACTTGTTTTTCCCTGAACCCAGGAGTATAGACGTTAGTCATGTTATCCGCAATAACATCCATCCAGTTTTCTGTTGTTTTACGGGTGTTTAGAGCCGCTACATAAGAATCATTCATTATCCTTGCTCCTTATTATTATTTCTTTCTCTATCTTGCTTATTTCTACGGGACTGAGAATATGTTAAGTCACCATAAGAAATATTCTCTTCGTTAAATCTTTGACGAAGAAAATCAATATTATTTCTCAAATAAGCTTCAACAGCCTTATCTCCGGGGATAAAGTTTGCGTTAATTTTTCCGCCTTTATCTACCTGAAGAATTACAGAAATATCTTTATCAAAATCAACCCTGAAAGACTGGTGATTTTTTGATGATTCTTTTAATGCTTCAATCAATGCCGCACTCGCTTTTGCAGTAGATTGAACCATTTTTACATTACCCTGCTGCATTTGTCTGTCGAATTCTGCAGCAATAGAACCGGCTGTCATATCGGTTTTTGCAACTAAATCCGCAAAAAACTTCGCATCTGTTTCAGACATTTGAATATTAGAATAATCAACAGTTGTAACCATACCTGAAAGTTGTGCCTGACTTGTTGCATTCATAGAATTAATACTTGCAAAATTCAAATCAACTCCGTTTGCATTCATATATGCCTGAATTTGGCTTGACAACGGAGTATAACCATTTTGCTGACCATCATTATTTTGTCCCTGTCCCTGCCATTGTTGGCTTTGGAATTGAGTATCCGAAGAATTGTCATTATTTGTAATCTGTTGAGTATCAGACGATGTTTCCTTTGAAACCTTATCTGCATGTTTTGCTTCAGTTTTGGAAGTTTCTTTTTTATCCTCCGCTTTACTCGTCAATTCTGTTTTTTCTGCGGATTCAGGCTGTGCTTCTTTTTGCTCTGAAGACGCTTTCATTTCGGATACAAAAGATGCACCGGCATCACTTGCCCTTTTTATCTGCGTTGACGAAATACTTTTGTTTAATTCTGTTTTTGTATATGCTATGGTTGCTGCATTTGTTGTTGAGTCAAGGTTCATGTTCCCTCCAATTCTTCGAGTTGTCTTAATATCTCTCGTTCTTCCTCTTCCTGACGCTCTTTGCTTTGTGCAAAGTATCTTGTTACACCAAGTTCGGAATATTGTTTTAATTCAGCTTTTTTCTCTTCTTCTAAATAGACCTCTTTATTCTTTTCTTTATGCTTTTCCAGTACTTTTACCGCTTGTTCGCATTTAACGAGTTTTTCTTTTTCCTGATCAAGAATAGCTTGTTTTTCTTGTCGGATAAGCTCTAACTGTTCGGCTTTTTCCCACAGGTGTATTAAATACTTGTCGTACGCTTCGTACATCATAGGATCAGCCTGTCGCATGTTTATCTTTGTAGCTTCAATCTCTTCGTTGTTCTTTCGGATATTCTCCTCGGCAATCAAGACAGCCTGCTGGGCCTTCTGTACTACTAACAACTGTTCTTCTTTTTTGCGGATTCGAAAATCCAATACTTTTTGTAATCTGTATCGAAAAGGCATTTTAGACTACACTTTCTTGGCTTCATTATGACCGATTTCAGCCAGAAGATAAACATCTAAACGTATGAGATATTTAATGATATAAATCAAAAAGTCAATATTTAATCAAAAATTCCGCATGAAAGATATCTTTCACCACTGTCAGGAAGAACTGTTACAATAAGTTTGCCTTTATTTTCAGGACGCTTTGAAAGTTCAATTGCTGCATATATGTTTGCTCCGCCTGAAATGCCGGCAAGTATTCCCTCTTGTTTTGCCAGTTCTTGTGTTGTTTTTATCGCATCCTCATTTTTTACGGATATAATTTCATCAACAACTTCGGCATCATAATTATCCGGAATAAAATTCGCACCAATACCCTGAATTTTATGCGGTGCAGGAGATTTTCCGCTAAGCACCTGACTGTCATAGGGTTCAACAGCAATAACTTTTACATTTTTATTTTTTTCTTTCAGTTTTTTGGCAATACCGGAAATAGTACCACCTGTACCAACACCTGCTACTATAATATCGACTTTCCCATCTGTATCCGCCCAAATTTCTTCCGCAGTTGTATTATAGTGCATATCAGGATTTGCAGGATTTTTAAACTGCTGAGGAATAAAAGAGTTTGATATGTTCTTATGCAATTCTTCCGCTTTCTCAATAGAACCCTTCATGCCTTTTGAACCTTCTGTCAAAACCAATTCTGCACCATAAGCTTTCATCAAAGCTCGTCTTTCCTGACTCATAGTCTCAGGCATAGTTATAATAAGTTTATATCCTTTTATTGCACAAGCAAAAGCAAGACCTACGCCCATATTGCCGCTTGTAGGTTCGATAATCACAGTATCTTTATTTATTAAACCATCTTTTTCGGCTTGTAACAGCATGTTATATGCCGGACGATCTTTTATAGAACCTGCCGGATTTTTACATTCCAATTTAGCAGCAATTTGAGCATTCCCGCTATTCAAATCATTTATTTTTACAAGCGGAGTATTCCCGATAAGTTCTGTCATATTTTGTGCAATATTCATAATTAAATACCTCTTTTCACGATATATTCTATATCAAAATATAAAATATGACTACACTCTTTCTTGCAATATAATCTTTTTAAGTATATTATAGAAGTAGTACTATCAGAGTTGGAAGTTGTTATGTCAGGGAAAAAGGTATTAATCATAAAGCTTGGTGCAATAGGGGACGTTATTCACACCTCAATTATTCCGCTTGCAATAAAAAATCAGCACCCTGACTGGACAGTACACTATATGACATCTCCTACTATAACTCCTTTACTGCAAAATTGTTCATATATTGATAAAGTTATTACTTTTGATGTACGAACCGAACACCCGTACATATATTTATTTAACCATATTAAAGATCTGATAAAAGAACGTTACGACTATGTTTTCTGTTTAAGTCTTTCACTCAGACTTTTTGCACTGTCATTTGGAGCATTGCCTAAAAAAGTTGTATTTAGAGGACATAAAGGAAACAGTTGGGTTGAAAATTACTATTATTCAGCCGCAGACGCAATAAATGATTTAAAACTGCCTGAACGATTAGTACTGGAATCAGATCCTGTCAAACGAGAAAAGGTTTCAAAATGGATGAATCAGTACCCCAAACCACATATAATTTTCAATCCCGGATTTTTAACCCCTATAGGGCGTCAGGGAAGAGTCTGGCCGCTCGAAAAATGGATTGAACTATCAAAAAAACTGATTGAAATTTACGGGGGGACAATCTTTGTGAACTGTAGTCCTATAGAATATGACTATCAAAAACCACTCGTTTCAGACAGAGTAATTTTTGTGCCAAAAGAAAACTCTCTTGAGGAAAATACTATCGTGCTTTCATTGGGAGATATTGTTATTTCAGGGGATTCCGGTCCTATACATATTGCATCGGCATTTGATGTCAATACATTAGAAATTTTGGGAGCGACTTCTCCTGATGATATCAGACCTTACGGTCCGAAAGGACATTATGTTGAACCTGATTATGAATGTAAATATTGCTGGCAAAAGACATGCAACAGAGTAGAAAAACCCGGGACATGCACACCTTGTATTTCCAGCATTACCACAGATATGGTATTAGCAAAAATTAAAGAGTGCAACTTACTCTAAATTAAATACAAATTTTGCATTTTTTGTTGTTGCTTCAGCAACTTCTTCATACGGAATTTCTCTGAGTTTTGCTATCTCCATGGCAACATATTTTACATAAGCAGGCTGATTTTCTTTTCCCCTGTACGGAACAGGCGTTAAATATGGTGCATCCGTTTCTAACAACAATCTGTCAAGAGGGACTGATTTTGCGACTTCTTTCATTTTGTTTGCACTATTGAAAGTTACAACCCCACCTATAGCCAGATACCAACCTTGTTTCAGGCATTCTTTTGAAAATTCTACACTGCCGGAAAAACAGTGCATAACTATTTTGGAAGTTTTATTATACTCTTTTAAAATATCAAATGTGTCTTTATGTGCATCTCTGTCATGAACAGATATCGGCAAATTCAATTCGTTGGCGAGTTTTACTTGTTTGATAAAAATATCTTTTTGTAAATCCATGTGTTTTTTGTCCCAATAATAATCAAGACCTATTTCCCCTATTGCAATTATTTTATCATTATGACATACATGTTGTTTTATTTTATCTAATATAGCGTCATCCCAGTTTTTTGCATCCTCGGGATGTACTCCGAGCATCCCATACACATTATCAAATTTTTTTACCAAATCAGGTACAATATCAATATCCTCAGGAGTAGCAGCAGGAACAAGCAAAATTTCAACATTGTTATCCAGAGCGTTTTGTACACTCTCTTCTGCTGTAATCTTTTCAAGGCAATTTATATGTGTGTGTGTATCAATAAGCGTTACCATTATTAATCTCCCTTAACTAATTATACCATAACAACAATTTGTGTTATAATTTATTCTATGGGAGAAAGAGATTTAAAAATATCAATAGCACACTTATACCCTAAATTACTAAACTTATACGGGGATATAGGCAATATAATAACTTTAAAAAAGCGTTGTGAATGGCGTGGGATAGCAGTTGAATTCGAAGATATAAATATCGGAGATAAAATCAAGGAACACGATATTTATTTTGTCGGAGGCGGACAGGATAAACAACAAGAAGAGGTCGCCGATGAATTATACCGCCAAAAAGATTTTCTCACCGAAGAACGTGACAGAAATGCGGTTTTTTTAGGTATTTGCGGAGGCTATCAGCTTTTTGGGCATTATTATCAGCCTCACGATAAAGAAAGACTAAACGGTATTAGCCTTATGGATGCTTATACTGTCGCCGGAAATACCAGATTTATAGGAAACGTTACAGCCCGTACTGATTTTCTGGAACCCAAAACCCTTGTAGGCTTTGAAAACCACAGCGGACTCACATATCTTCAGGGTGATACAACCCCCCTTGCATACACTGAAGTCGGGAACGGAAACAACGGTAAAGACAAAACCGAAGGCGGCAGATATAAAAATGTATTCGGAACATATCTGCACGGTTCTTTTTTACCTAAAAACCCTCATTTTGCAGACTACATGCTTGAACTGGCACTTGAAAAACGCTACGGAGAACCGATTAAATTACAACCGCTTGATGACAAATTTGAAACTGAAACGCATAATTCTCTTATTGGCAAATCATACTAACAGCGTTACAATTTGCAAGTTTAAAAAATAATACTTATAATAATTTTATGAAGAAAAAAGTTATTGCATACTTGCATACGCATTGGGACAGAGAATGGTATAGAGAGTTTGAAATATTCAGGCTCAGACTTTTGCGTGTATTTGATAACGTACTGAACCTTTTGGAACAGGATAAAATCCCGTCATTTTATTTTGACGGTCAAGTTTCAGCATTATTGGATTATCTTGAGCTAAGACCGGAAAAAGAAGCTTTAGTAAGAAAATTTATATCTGAAAAAAGATTATTCATAGGTCCGTGTTACACTCTTGTTGACGAATATTTAACGGATAAGAATTGTTTTGAAAAAAATCTTGAAACAGGATTAAAAATATCAAGAGAATTTGGCTGCACAGAATTTATCGGATATCTGGCAGACACATTCGGACACAGTAAAAATATCCCGAAAATATTTAAAGAATACGGAATTGACAAATGCATGGTTTGGCGTGGATGCGGAGATATTCCGTCAGAATTCGTTTTTAACGGAATTAATACCGTAAATATGATTCGCGGTTATTTTATGGACATATTTTCTGCAAAAATGACAATTAGGCAGAAAGCAGACTGGCTAAAAGGAAATTTAGATAAGATAGCAGAGAAATCAAAAGATGTTTTGCTTCTTCCTGTGGGGGCAGATCATTTGGGGGTTGAGGAAAATATTGCAGAACAAATTAATAAAGTAAATACACAACTGAAAGACTACGAAATAGAACTTTCCAATCCATTCAGATACTTTGAATTAGTAAAAAACAATTTTAAATATAAATGGAATGATGAATTAAGAGATAACAGCAAAACATTTATTCTGCAAGGCTGCTATTCTGCAAGAACAAAAATAAAACAGGCTAATACTACTACATCATATAAATTAAGCTTTGCAGACAAAATGCAAAAAGAATTTGGAGAGAATTATACTTCTGCAATTAATTACGGATACAAACTACTACTTCAAAATCAGGCACATGACGGTATTTGCGGATGTTCAACTGATGCAGTTCATCAAGAAAATTTAATTCGATACCAAAAGGTTAATCAGGTGGCAGATACTATTCTAAGGGAATTAAAATTCCAATATCCTAAAAAATACGCATCAAAAATGAAAAATCATAATAAAAAATATCGTGCGGTTATGGAATTTGAGAATACAAAAACTACTGAAAACTCGCAAATAATCTCTGCAAGAGAAGGATTTGAGGACAGTTTGCTGTATAATACTCAAAGAATTCCTATCACAGAAGACTACACCACGATATATAAATATCTGCAAGAAATAAAAACTACAGATGATAAGCTTAAAATTTCTAAAAATACAATTGCGAACAATTACATAAGTTTAAATTTAAAAAACAACGAAATCTTAATCAACAGGAAAATAAAATTGGATTTTGTCCGATATAATGATTATGGGGACACATACAATTATGGAGCTAAAGATAATGATACCCCTGAAATTGCAAAGATATACAGCTCTGAAATTATATGTAACGGTGATTACAGAAAAGGTTTGAGAATAAAAACGTCATTTTTTGATGTTGATATATGGCTTGATATAGACTCGAAAATCTTAAAATTCGACATAAATTGGAATAATTCATCAGAAAACAAAATTTGGCAGGCAAGATTTACGCTGCCTGAAAAGGTGTATCACACATGTTCGGAAGATATGAATAGAATTATCAAGCGTGAATTTGAAGCGGATTACAATATGAGAGAGAATCTGCCAAAAACAAAAGGAATAGAAGTCAAAACAAATTTTGCACCTATGCAAAGATATGTCGGAACTCAGGGATTTGGAATAATAACCCGTGGATTAACAGAATATGAAGTATATGAAAATACTTTGTCTATCACATTATTACGTTCTATCGGAATAATATCCAATCCCCAAAATCCTTCAAGAACAACCCCTGCCGGCCCGCCGATAAAAACTCCGGAAGCACAACAATTAGGACTAAATGAAGCAAAATTTGCAACCGGATTTTTTGAACCGTCAAATTACAACAATTATGTTGAAGAATACTATTCTGAAATCATAAATCTCTAGTAAGGATTTTCACCTCGATTTGCTTTTCTTCTCTTTATTTCTAAATCATCAGCCTGAATTGTAGTGTCTTTCACTCCATCCAGTTGTATTTTAACAGCGGCAGAGTTTTTATTTCTTGCCTCTTGTCTTTCAGCCTTCTGTGCAGCACGTTTATCAGTTTTAGAGGAAATATTAATTTCTTCAACATAAGTCAATTCTTCAACTTTATCCTCGGCTTCATTATTTGTATTTTGAGCAGCATTTTCTTTGTTAATACTGTCATCAACTCTGTCCCTTGCATTATCAGCAGACGAAATAGCACTGCTGCCAACCCTTATAGCCTCTTTACCTCTCATATACTCGTTACTAAATATAAACGGCCAATCAGGCGGATTTTGCTTTACAAGTTCATTACCCACTGTAACCGTCTCTGAACCAACCTCCTGTATTTCTGGAGTCATATCAGAATACTGTGAAAAGACTTCTTCTATTTCCTGAAGCTGAACATCAAATACAGCAAGTTCCGACTGAGCCTTTAATCCGGTTATCTGCATTCTGCCTGATAATTCCTGCAATTTTAGTAAATCACCCGGAGTAACATTTTCTTTGTCATCCTGTAGTTTTTTTACTAATTCATCATATTGTGATTTTGCAGATTTTACTATTGATTCTGTTCTGTCAGCTTTTTGAGTACCTTCTTCAGCAATTTCCTGACTTTCTGCAGCCTTTGTCAAAGAATCTGCGGATATCATGTTTGCAGTAGTATTTCCATCCTGACTTTGAGGAATTAAAGCTCCTGCTTGTTCATATAAACTGGGTTCGGATTCTGCTGCTACATCTTCTTCATCTCCGGTAGCTTCAGTATCCTGAGGATCTCCGGTACCCTCGGTATCCTCTACTTTTTTTTCTTCTTCTGCTTTTTTTGCATCTTCAGAATCTTCTGCTTCCGATGAAGCATCAACATCACCTGCTTGACCTGCTTTTTCATTTGCATCCTTGAGTGTCGTTGCCCCTCCAACGGAATCATAAGTAACATCTTCCGGAGCATCCTCAAGCTTTGCATAATCTTCTGCCCATTTAAGGATATCAATAGGCACATCCTGACCCTGACCTGCGTAATCTAAAACTTCTTGAGCTTTCAGATTTCTCCAATCAATAGTCAAATCTTTATTCTTTTGTACCGTACTGTTTATAGCACCGTTTATTGCACTTACTGCATCAACCATAAGTATGCTCCTTTGTATACACAACTGTTAACGGCATTTTGCCGAAAAACTTTAATATTTTGGGATGTAAAGTTATGTAACAAAAGTTATATAAACAGTAAATAAAAAGGCAATAAATTTTAGGATAAATTTTTTATATAAATACAAGAGCTTAATAAAAGAAGAGAGGTAAAGATGGCTAAAACAATATTAATGCCGAATACAGTAACAGATGCATATAAAAACACTTCTAAAGCAATCAATGAAGTTGACTTGGTAGGGAAACCAACCATTCGTAAATCACTTGTAGATATAATGAAGCAATCATTTTTCCACGGCTCATATATGTACGGTGGAGCAACAAATTTTATAGCATAAATCGTTGGAAATTAGGAATATAGGAAAACTTATTTAAAGGAAAATTTTAACCGGCTGTTTTGCCGGTTTTTTATTATCTGTAAAATCTGACTCTCTCGTAGTCATCATAATCTTCAGGTCTTGAATATTGAACTTGCGTATCTACAATAAATCCACCCTCAAATACTGTAGAAGTTCTATTTGTCCCATGAGGGAATTCCAAAATTCTTGTCCCCTGAAGTTTTAGAATTGCCTTCTCAATAGCCTTTTCAGAGTACGAATCCCCATTTGAAGAATATATCATAATCATGCTGATTTGTCTTGATTTACTAACATTAAAGGAAAAGATAAACCAGTCTCCGTAATCACCTCTTATTCTTGAAGTATCCATCAGCTTATTTTGGATATTACTTCTCCAAACATTCCAGGCTAACTCTTCTTCATACATTTTTTTATTTTTGCTTTTATTTTTATCGCACACAGGACAATACGAATTCGTTATAATTTCATCATTTCCTCCGTTAAAATCACCACGATTTCTTCTGTTTGATGCAGTTTGATTTTGCGGCGGTGCAGAATTGTCAAAAATTCCGGCAAGCACCTGTTCAAGTTCTTTCTCATTAACTCCATTTTGAATATTCGAATTTACTATAACATTGTTACTGCCATTATATGTATTTTTATCGAAATGACGAGGTTCTGATTTTACGACATTACTCGGAGTTTGAGTAGTTTGAAAACTGCTAAATATAGTTGAAGGTATAATTTGTTTATCCGAGGAACGATAAAGCTGAGTTTCTGTAGTAGTAGTTTCTACATTTCTTGATATTCTTTTTTTACGCTCTCCCAGTTTGAATAAAACAGAACTTTGCATATCTCTTGGATTAGCACTCATTCCTGTCATTTTAAAGTTAGAATTTTCAATTATAAAATGTTTGTGCATTACAGGTTTTGAAGAAACCGTAAATAATGTAATTAATAATATGCTAATAAATATCAGTATTTTTAGAACTCTCATAATTGTTATTCTTTATCAATTCTTGAAATCATATCTTCGCACGCAAATATGTCAAACTTTGTTCCTGCCAAAATAAATGTTTCCGCCAGCAACAATGCTGTAGGCACGGTAGCCGTAAGAAAACTCAATGCTACACTTTTTATATCTTCGCCTGTAGTAGACATAAAATAAGACATATTCATCATAAATTCAATCAGCACAATCGAACTTGCAATATAAAAAGCAAGCTTCTTATCAGATTCCAATTTTCTTGTACCCTCAAGCCCGTATATAGTTGCACCATGCAATGTAAAATCAGTAAATCCGTCCTGCTTTATAACTTCAGATGCCTGAATTTTTTTACGGGACATAAACCCATTTACCAGAGCAAAAAACGCAAATATAATCAAAAATGTTGATAACGTCAGAAATATAGGACTAAACCTAAAGCCAAGAATTCTTACCCAGTTTGCAGCTTCAGGGAAACATATTGCCAAAGTATTTGATACCCCGTAAGCCAGAAACGGTGTTGTAAAAAGTCCGGCAATTGTAATTACTGCCGATTTTATATGATATCCCCAAAGCTTGTCTTTAATCTTTGCTATTCTGTTTTCAGAAAGGCTGTTTGCATAACGCTCAATCCATATTCTGTAAGCCTTAATTGCAGTTTCAAAATCTTCTCTGAATTCATATTTATGTAAAACCGCACCATAATTAGTACCATTTGTTTTAAAATAACCGCAAGCAATAGCTAAAGATGCCATTATCCCAACAAAAAACATTGTTATAAAAACTGAAAAGATTTCAAAATCAGAAATTGCAGAATAGTAAGTCAAGTTAACAGTATAAATGCCTACAATAAATATAGAAGAAACCCAAAGCATAAAGTTTTTTGCAATTCTGTTGTTTGTTGAAGCTTTTTTAGTTTGGATTTCATTTAGATGTAAAAATACACCCTGCTTCAACATCAAACATATTGCCATCACAACAAACGAATAGGCAAGCCACACAGGAATATTTGTTGCCAGATATACATTTCTTACAGATTCCTGAACAGATAATCCCATCAGATAATTTGCAATGGCAAACGAACTTAACAAAGACGTAATATATAATGCAGCATGCATTACAAGACTTGTTCGCCAATTAATTTTAATTTTATTTTTCAAATCAGCTATGGGATATGCAACCTGCTTTATAATCGCAGTTCTAACCTTCTCTATAGGCTCTCTTGATTTCTCAAGTTTGATTTTTATATCTTCCGACCCGACATCTTGCTGTATATTACTCAGCTCTGACGGAGTATAAGTTTGTGCCTCAGAATTATCTATACTATTTTCTTCTGTATCTTCTTCTATTTCAATTTCAAGGGACAGATTACTGTCACTGAATGCAATATTACATTTTTTTTTGAAACTTTCTCTTTCAAGTTGCTGACCTTCAAATAAAATTTTACTGTTTTTAAAATTATTAGCAACTATACCGACATTATTCCGTTCATCATATCGAACAGTTATAAGAACATCATAATCAAGCTCAAGAACAAAATCACACTTAGGATTTGTACCAATATTTATAAGTGATTTATGAACGAATTTTTTTTGATAACCTTGAGATTTAAGAATAATGCTCAACTCAAACTACTCCTATCTGTCTAATAGATGAAGGAACAATCTAATAGCCTTATCACAGTTTTGTTTAGGAGATACAATCAGTTTATCCTCGCCCAAAACAGGATATAAAGTTTCTTTCACCAAATCCAATTTTGAAGGATGTGCATACAAGAACATCATAGCTAAATCAGGAGCAGTGCTTTGAACTTCTTTAACTTCACTTGCAATTGTATTCCAATTAAGCTGTTTTTCAACAGAACCTTCGTTCTCCAAATCTCCTATTACTACAACAGCAGGGATATATCCGTTTTTTTTCATTTGAACAGCATAATTAAACGCTTTCTTTAATCCTACGCCATAAGCAGTACCGTAATCTTTGCTGTCATATTTTGTAAACTCATTCATTACCTTTTCAATATTAGTACCGTTAAATGGAGCTCCTTCATATATTAAATACGCATCCTCCGAAACTCTTATAATTTTTATTTGGTCTTCAGGATCCAGTATATTACATATTTGTTTTACCAATTTTTTTTGTTCAGGTAACTCTTTTTGGTTAGATGCAGATGAATCAATTACAAACATCACGGCAGCAGGTTTAAAATTATCCACTTTTATACTTCGTAAACCTGACCAAACAAGCTTAATAACAATCGCAGCAACCAGTATTATGACACCTAAAATTATAACTCTTTTGTTCATACTTATTCTCTCTCTTTCAATTGAATGATAACACATTTTTTACAAGTACGCAATATTGTGTGCAAGTTCAATACATATTAGACTGAGCATACTTCTATATGCCACCGGAATTTCCGTTTTTCACTTAGCCATCGGTTTTTCTGCACAATTGTTCAGAATTTCCGAATGATTACACTCCTTTTATAAAGATTTAACACTATCTGAAAGGTCTGACCCCTCACCCGAAAATCTGACTTTCGCTTTGCTAAAGTCGATTTTCTGCCCTCTCCCGACGGTAGAGGGAAAATTTCCTATTCCAAAGTAGCTGAACTTCTCAGCTATAAAACTCTGTAAACCCTCACTATGAGAGGATTTTACCCCCTCCCCCTATACTTAAATCCAATCATGGTAATATCCTCCGTGGTTTTCTAATACATTTTCTTTATAACGTATTTTTAAAATTTTACAAGTCTTTGCAATTATACACATATTCGTGCTACAATACCATACGTCATTAAAACTATATTTGAGGGATGTGTTATGGAAGTTGTTGAAATTATTATAGTAGCAATCATCGCATATATCATAGGTTCTATACCTACAGGATACATTATAGTAAAAATTGCAAAAGGTCAGGATATCAGAGAAATAGGTTCGGGTTCGACAGGAGCCACGAATGTAAAAAGGGTAATGGGTAAAAAATGGTTTTTTATCACATTACTTTTGGATGCATTTAAGGGTGCGTTACCCGTTGTTTTGGCAAAAATATTCGGGACAGCCTTCACCGGAATAGGTTTACTTCCGGTAATTGCCGCAATCGCAGTAATACTCGGACATTCAAAATCTATATTTCTTAAATTTACCGGAGGCAAATCCGTTGCATCAGGAGTCGGCACAATTTTAGCTCTAAACTGGGTTGCAGGACTTATTATTGCTGCAATATGGGGAACTATCACCTACTTTTCAAAATATGTTTCCCTTGGTTCAATAATCGCACTTGGTGTATCCCCATTCATAATGTATTTTTTTGGAGGACCTGCCGCATACGTCGGATATTGTGCTTTGGGTGCAATTTACATAATATGGCTTCATCGTTCAAACATTCAAAGGCTAATTAAGGGTGAAGAAAATAAAGTTCGCTAATAATGAATTATTAAAAAATAATAAATTTTCTTACAGTATAATAATTATTACCTTATAATAGAATTATATTGTTGCAGATATATTGAGGAGAATATTATGAAAAATCCGTTCAAAAATGAAGATATTACGGAAAACATAGAAGAAAAAAAAGAAGAAAATACGGAAGAAACCTCGGAAGAGGAAACTCAAAAAATAGAGCCGGATAATTCGGAATTGGAAAAACTAAAATCAGATTATGAAACATTAAATAATCAATATATGCGTTTGGCAGCTGATTTTGAGAACTACAGAAAACGTCAGGAAGCAGAAAGAGAAAATCTGCTTCGCTTTGGTACGGAAAATGCACTATCTAAAATGATTGAGGTTCTGGATAATTTTGAACGTGCAGAAAAAGCTTTGGAAAATGTAGAAGATTTTGAAAAATACAAAGAAAGTTTTGAACTTTTACATAAACAAGTTACGGACTCATTAACAAAAATGGGAATGGAACCGATTAATGCACAAGGACAAGAATTTGATCCGAATTTTCATGATGCAGTTATGCAAACACCGACGTCAGAATACCCTGAACATACTGTAATTGCAGAATTGCAAAAAGGATACAAGCTTGGAGATAAAGTGCTTAGACCATCATTGGTTAACGTAGCGACAGCAGAATAATATTGCGTTTATTTGCACAAAATATAGTTTGCATTATAATGTAATTAAGTAGAATTAAAAATTTGATTAGAGATACAGAAGAATAGAGAAAATGGCAGATTATTATGAAATATTAGGCGTAGAAAAAAACGCTACAAAAGATGAAATAAAATCAGCTTTCAGAAAGAAAGCCAGAACTTTACACCCCGATGTTAATAAAGCCCCTGATGCTGAAGAAAAGTTTAAAGAACTCGGGAAAGCATACGAAACACTTGTTGATGATAATAAAAGAGCAACTTATGATCAGTATGGAGAAGACGGATTAGCTAATGCCGGATATAATACCAATGGTCCGTTTGCAAACGGATTTGGAGATTTGAATGATATATTCAATTCGTTCTTTGGCGGATTTGGAGGCTTCGGATTTGGCGGAGGAAGACAAGATCCAAACGCTCCGCAGCCGGGGGATGATTTAAGATATGATGTAGAAATAACCTTTGAAGAAGCCGCTTTCGGAGTTTCAAAAGAAATAGTATTTGAACATCTTGAAACATGTACAGAATGCGGCGGAACAGGTGCGGCAAAAGGCTCTAAACCAGAAACCTGTCCTACATGTCACGGACACGGACAAGTTCAAACCGTAGCGAGAACCCCTCTGGGTTCATTCACCCAAATTAGTCCTTGTCCTGATTGTCATGGCTCGGGTACAAAAATATCAAATCCTTGCAAAGCCTGCAAAGGATACGGTAAAATTGAAAAAGAAAAGAAGGTAGAAATAAAAATTCCTGCCGGCGTTGACAATCACTCTAAAATGAGAGTATCCGGTGAAGGAGATGCCGGAACGAACGGAGGACGTGCCGGTGATTTATTTGTTGTTATACATGTAAAACCTTCTGAATATTTCACAAGAGACAACATAGATGTATATACAAAGTTGGAAATTACACCTGATCAGGCTGTTCTTGGAGATGAAATTACTGTTAAAACACTTGACGGAGAACAAAAAGTCCAGATACATGCCGGCATTCAGAATGGAAACACTATAAGAATTAAAGGTGCAGGCATTCCTGTATTATCAAGACCTTCTCAAAGAGGAGATCATATCGTTGTTGTTTCTGTCAAAATTCCAAAACAACTAACTGATGAGGAAAAAGAATTATATCGCAGATTATATGAAATTAACAGAGGGAAAAAGCACCAAGATTCAGAATCTCTGTTATCCAAGGTAAAGGGAGTTTTTCAGTAATGAAGAGAATATTTCTGACAATTGCACTGATAATAGCGACAACCCTTCAGGCTAATGCAAATGCTCTGCCTGATAATGTCCAGAAGTTTATAACAGCAACTTACCCTAAATCTGTATTTAGGTTCGACGGTATTGTAATTTTACCCGATAACACAGTGTACTTGCCTTTAATACCTTCAAAATTTAACACCGAAACTCCTGCTGAAATAAAATATACTATTCCTGCAAACAAAACTCTTGAACAAAAACCTAATGCGATAGTTTTGACAAATGATTACGTTTTACTGAAACTTATTAAGAACAACAAGGGGAAAAGCACAATCATAAGCATGCCGGCACCGCCTGTAGAACTTGTAACAGGAATGTTTCCTCAGGATATGCTTGTGCCAAAAAATTTCATAATTCCTGAATCTATGCGTAATATTATAGGAAATCTGGATATTAGAACATTTCAGGAAAGCGGACTGATAATTCCTGTTAATCCTCCAAAACAGATGATTACAAACAAACTGGACAGAGTACCTGCATTAAAAAATAAAATTATGTATATAGTTTCAAGCATATCGAAACATATTCAGGTCGTAAATCCGGCAAAAGGTTATCCTAGTTATGCGTTAACTCAAGAAGACATCCCTATTATGGTAAAAGGCTATGATGTATTTTTGCTGGTAACATCTTATGGAAAAAAATCTCTTGATGTAATTTCATTAACTGATGATAAAGTCATCAAAGAAATTCACTTTAAAACTCAGCCGGAAGAAATTCTAATTGACCAAAAAAATAAGTTAGCTTACATTTCCAGTGGCGAAGATGCAAGTTTGTACGTTGTTAGTCTTGAAACAATGACATTAAAAAAACAATTAAGACTTAACGGAATGTGTGAGAAAATTGCAATAAGTGATGACGGGACAAAGCTATTCTATAATGACAAGCAAACCAGAGAAGTATGGGCTCTTGATTTGGAAGATAATTATGCCCTTAAAGCGATAGGAAAATTCCCTAATGTATCAAAAATTGCATATATGAACGATAAAATCTACATTACCAGCCGCACCAAAAGCAGACTTGCTATTATTGATTATGAAACATTAAATCTTATGTCAGAAAATTTTACATCAGATAAACCTGTAGATATGCTTTCATATAAAGATAATCTGTATATTCTTTCAGCCGGTGGAAAAGCTATTGACGTAATAGACACGAGTCTTGATCAAAGAACCGATGTTATAGAATTACCGAAAAGTGAATTCCCGTCAAGACTAATTCCGGTCGAAAACTCTAATATTGCAATCGTAACAGATGCAAGAGCTCAGTCATATACGATTGTGGATTTGGATAAAAAGGAAGTCATACAGACAAATGCACTTGATATCCCTATTACATCTATGTATATAACCAACTCATTTAAAAAAATAGGTTCTAAATAATGATTGAAAAATTTGATGCAGTTACACAGGATACTTTACTTAATTTAGAAAAAACACAACGAAATTTTTGGAATATATCCAGACAAACCGCAGAATTTTTGCATAATACCATTATAAACGAGGGATTTATTTCCGGTATAGAAGTCGGAACTTCTAACGGATACAGCGGAGTGTGGTTAGGAAAGGCATTTAAATCAAACAATGGGAAAATGCGGACAATAGAATTTTACGAAAAAAGGTATTCCATCGCTCAAGCTAATTTTGAAAAATGCGGTGTAGCAGACATTATAACAATATGCCCGGGAGAAGCGATTAAAGTTCTTGAGTATTTACCGGAAGATTTAAAATTTGACTTTGCATTTGTTGATGCCAATAAAAGGGAATCCGTTGATTATTTTAGATTAATTCACCCGCACTTGAAACCGGGGGGGATTTATACATGTGACAATGTGCTATCTCATAAAGAGAAAGTACAGACATATATTGATGCAATTAGCCGACATCCTGATTATATACACACAGTGCTGGATTTACCTGCCGGATTATCATACGCAAGAAAAATAAGATAATTTTAGTAGGCTGTATATACTGCTCGCAGTACAGCTTCTTCGATTTGCTTTTTCTCATTTGACGAAGATTTTGGATCATTAATCATTACAGAAAAAGCAACTTCACGCCCCCTTTGGGTTTTGATATAACCTGCAATAGCACTTACATTTGATAATGTACCTGTTTTCGCTCTCAAATTATTATGGAAATACAACATTCTGTTAGATAAAGTTCCAACCCCTGGTGTTGCCATAGAATTTTTAAAATCATCAAAATTATCCTGTTTAGAAAGCATTACAAGGAAATTGGTCATAAATTCAGCAGTCATAAGATTATTTTTTGACACACCGCTACCATCAACAATTCTGATATAACTTGTATCTAAACCATTTTTCTTACAATAATCATTTAACATTGAAACAGCAGTACTGATTGAACCTGTATTATTCACATATTTACCGCCTGCAAGCTTAAATACAGTTTCTGCAACCATATTATTGCTATTTTTTAATACTTCATCTACCGCAAGACTCATATCATGCTCTACTTTATCAACGAGATATACATTTTGAGCAGGAAGTTTCTTTTGGTATAATTTTCCGTAAAATACAATTTTTGCACTATTAAACGCTTCTTCTAACCTTAAACGAAAATAACGTTTTATGTTATTTACAGGTACAAATTTTTCAACCTGTTCAACTACCGTTCCGTTTAATTCAATAAGATTTTCTGATATAGACTTATTATGAGTTAAAGTTACTTTGTCTTCATTACCAGTTGTTACATTATTAACAAATCCTATAGGATAAAATTCTTTCATATAAATATCAGCAGGAGCCTTTAGCTTAGTCGGTCTTATTATAACTTTTACAACATTTCCGTCAAGATTATAAGAACCAAATTTTGGCATCAATGGATTTATATCATCATCCCATTGCCATCCTTCGCCCCAATATTCACTATCCAGAATATAATCATCTATATATACATTTTTGGGTTCTATAACATTTTTAGATTTAGCAGTACTCAATAACTGTTCCAAATTTTTTGAACTTAAAAACGGATCCGCACCTAATTTGAAATACAATTCATTATTAGAAGATTTATATAATTCTGTAATAAATTTATAGTCATTACCCAGTGTATCTAAGGACGCAGCAAGGGTAAGAATCTTTTGCGTAGAAGCCGGATTAAAAGGAGTATGGCTGTTAAATGAGTATATGTTTTTACCTGTATTTATATCTTTTACAGAAACGGATATTGCACCTTTATTGTGCATATTTACAGCTTTTAACGCTTTATCTATCGCATTTGCAGCATAAGTACCGGTTTGAGTCATCACAAATACTACACATACCAGTAATCCTAAGAGTTTTTTCATATCACCCTAACCTCATATTTTTCATGTATATCTTTTAGTATAGTACAAGAATTTCTATATTCATACATTTTATCAAATTTTATTTTACAAGTCATCAAACCTTCCTGCTGATTTTTAATTTCAGTAATTGTCTCTCCTACATAATCAAAAATTCTTGAATGTCCTATATTCCAATCATTATCTTTAATTTTACCCGATTGAGTAACAGCAATCATAAATGCTTGATTTTCAATAGCTCTTGCCCTTGTCAGAGTCTCCCAAGGTATTGGTTTTTTAAGTCCCCAAGCCGCCATATTTACAAGCAAATCAACATTTTCAGACCTGTATGCACGGAATATTTCAGGAAATCGAATATCATAGCATATTGTAAGCCCTATATTTATACCTTCAATATTTACCATAACTGGATGTTCACCCTCAGTTATGTAGTTTCCCTCAGTACAACCGCAATATGTGTACAAGTGCATTTTTGAATACTCTGCAATCAATTCTCCGGAACGGCTTATTACAGGGCAAGTGTTATATAACCTGCCGTCAGATTTCCTTTCTATATAACTACCGCCCAAAATATTAACTGAATAGCGTTTTGCAATATCTGACAAAAATTTAACGGTCTGACTGTTACGACTATCCTCCGCAGCCGCCGGAAAATCCTCGCAAGACCAGCCCACAGTCCAAACTTCAGGCAAAATTAAGAAGTCTGTACCCTTATCTAACTCACGAGATATAATTTCCTCCGCTTTACCCCTATTCTTTTCAGGATTTCCTATAACAGACGACATCTGTAACGCTGAAATTTTTATTTCTTTATTTTGCACCATACTCTGTTTTTCTTAGCCTTTTCATACTCTTCCGGAAATCTTTTTTCGATAGCTTCTAAACTATCTTTTAATTTTTGTCTGAATTCTGCTTCCTGCTCCGTTGATACATCAGATGGTACATATATTGGTTCACCGTATATATTAATGATATTACACTTGCCCAGAGGTGCTGTCATTTTATCCCATGATGGGAAATGCACGAAATTCATCTGAGGACAATACCAACCAACAGGAATAATAGGCACACCTGACATTTTTGCAATACGAACGACTCCGTTTTTAACTCTGTGCAAAGGTCCGTTTGGGCCATCAACCATAATAGCAACAGACTTGCCCTCGCCAAGCAATTCAACCAGTTTTAGAGTACTTTGAACTCCACCCCTCTTACTTGAACCTCTTACAGTTTTAAATCCTAAACCTTCTACTGCATAAGTAACAATATCTCCATCAGAAGAATTGCTTATAAGGATATTTATATCCTCTTTATTTTTTATACCGTATAAACAAAACTGATCCGAATGCCACATTGCATATATACAAGGTTTTATGTACTGATTACCTATCTCATGAATATGTGTGAAATGCTTTTGTATCTGCATGTATGCACTGACAGCTTTGCCAAAATATATAGCATTTTTCTTGTTAATTAACCTGACCATACAAGAATTTTACCATAAATCAGGGGGCATGACAATTGCTAAAAAAAAATTCATACTATAAACTTAAAAAGATAACAGTTCTCTTTCAAGCTCTTCTAATTCTGCTTGTTTCTGACTTTCAAGACGCTTTTTCATAATCCAGAACATATTATTATCAATATTTCCATCTTCAGCCATTTGATAAAGTGCTTTATATTTATTATAATATTTATCCTTTATAAGCTGAACTCTCATGTCTTTGTATACATTGCTCTTTTCGTTTTGGTTTAATCTTGAATGTCTGTAACCTTCATCCGCCTCTCCAAATGCAACTTTAGATGGCTGAATTTTATATTGAGATTTTACATTTGCCAAATTAAACATAACTTTCATTTATTTTGTCTCCTTCGCCTGCTCTTGAGGTTTAGCTTGAGTTTCTTGCTGTTTTCTGTATTCTTCGGTTCCCGGAAAAGCGTCGTTACCTGTAACTTTTTTAGTAATCCAGTACTGCATTTTTGGAATTAATGTAGATAAGAACAATGCTGATATTGCAAAACCTGTACCCCAGTTAAGTACATTATATCTGAAGTTAGCTTTGCACGCTTTTGTGAGCATATCTTCATTGATTGTTGAAATAATATCACCGGACTTTTTAGCTTTCTTGATAATGGATTCAACATAGAATTTCACGTCATCATCAATTTCTGCAATAGTATCGGTTGAAATAAACTTATACGGATTCAAGAATTCTGCAAGTCCTGTCTTTTTATTCTTACCAAATGACAGTTCGTATAAATTCTTCAGGAATTCAGGATTATTCAAGTATCCGCCTTTAAACATTCTTTCTAATTGTTCTAAGGTTATTCTTGATTTACCTTCAATTTGCGGCTGAAGTTTTGACATTTCTTCGGCAAGTTTTGAGTATTGTTCAAGCTTTTCAGGGGTATTAACTTCAGGAATTTGCGACAACACATTCTTGAAGTTTTCATCAAGTTCTATAAAGCCGCATTTGTATTTATCTTTAAATTCTTTTGGTAATTTGAAATCTTTATTCTCGCCAAGCATTTCATCACCAAGGACTTTAGCCGTTATCTTGCCGCCGTTTTCTCTGACTATTTGCTTCATTAACTCAGTAGTATAGTCAGCATTTACCGAATCTATACGTCTGCCTTTACCGCCCTGTTCAATCTTGTTCATTAACCAGTTAACAAACGGCATATTAAACATATAGAAAATTATTGATGACAAATCTCTAAATAAAATTTCACGCCGTTCATCATTATTTCTTGCACTTATAGTTCTGCCTGTCGCAGTACCTACATCTGTTGACAAAAGCTGACAGGTAGTATTATTTTCAAGTAAATATGCAAAATCAAACATTGAGAATTTACTTCCGAAAGAAATATCCTTATTCTGCTTTTTATCTGATTTATTAAGGAATTTATCCATGCCTGGTCTTGGCGGTTCTATATTATCACTGTTATTCTGATTTTGTTCCTGTAAATTTTGAGTTTGCTCTGCAATCGGCTTATCATTTCTGTGGTAATAACGTGTTATAGACTGATTAATCTTAGGGACAACAAACCCTATCATTGCATTTGCCATCAAAATACTTGCGACAAGTTTTGCAGCCTTAAATCTTGCAACAGTTTTATCAGTAAACGTGTTTCCTAATTTACCTTCTTCGTATATAAAATTCCTTACGGTATCTCTGGCACTATCTCTGCCTAGATCAAACTTGGCATTCTTCATTTTTAATATAGCTTTGCCGATTTTGTCATTTATTGCATTAAAAGCCTTAACACCCCCGAGCCAAAATACAGCACCGGTAAACTCTTCTGTAATTCTTTCTCTTCCTTCGTCAAAACCGCCTCTTTGATATGCCTGATATGTACGTCCTGTTTCTACAAATGCCTCCAACGCAATAAAACGAGCCAAGCCGCCGCTTGCCATGCTTTTCATAAACTTATGGCTTAATTTTGGGGTATATAACTTTGCTGGTGTTATTGTTATCGGCATATCATCATCAATCTGTTCTACACATTCCATGTAAACATGCTGAACACAAATTTTTGCCCGACTTCACGAATTATTTAATAAAATGTTACATTAATTTATCCGATAATATTAGGTTTTAAGTTATGTTAAAATTTTTGCCAAAACTAACAATGTTTTATATTGATTGTTTTTGGTATTATGGAAACGCAGGTTAAAAAAATGGCGATACAGGCAATAAATAATACTATCCAAAATACACCAAACAATAGTGGCAACAAGACCGAACGAAACAGTACCCCAATAAAAGTTCAGCTCGGAACAGCCGTAACTTCAGCTCTTGGAGTTGCTACTGCAGTTGCCGTAATTTCTAAAAAGCAAGGATTTTCTTTAAACCCGACCAAAATTAAACAAACTCCTATTAAGGATTGGGCTATTTTTAAAATTACTGATGAAAAAAGACCCAATGAAAAAATTATGAAATTCGGCTGGAAGGAAATCATGGGAATGGGTATTGGTTCTGTCACAGGCGGATTACTTGGGGGAGCAATATTTGACAAAAAAGAAAACTTTAAATCAAAATGCCAAGAAGCCGTCAACCAAATTTTGGGGGATATTGCAATCCCTCTTTCATTCGTAGCGTTACCTACAATGCTATACAAAAACTTTGAGGAGCTTGCTAAAAAACCTGTTGACAACTCTAACCTTCAAAAAGCTTCAAAATTCATAAAAGGGAATAAAGTCTTAAAAATTCTCTGCCCTACGCTGGTAAGCGGAACCAGCCTTGCGGCAGGTATTATTACGGGAAACAAAGTTTCCAACAAACTAAATGAACACTTTAGCGGCAAGAAAACCGACAGAAAAATCCGAATAACAGATTTTGCACCTCACCTTGATGATGTATGCCTTGCTATTACTCTAATGGCAGAACATTCTCCGTTCGGTGATATTGTTTCTAAGTTCGTTCCTATTGCATTAACAGTTGCAGGTATAGAAACAGGAAGAGCCAATCCTCAAAATAGAGAAAACTAATTTTAGTGTTTACGTTTTATAATTTGTCTGTATAAATTTTGTCTTGCTTTAATTTGAGCATTTGAACCGATTATTTTTGGAATTATTGTTTTACTTTCAGGAAAAGGCTTTAAATCAGGCATAACTTTTTCGACCGAATTCACTTGTGCAGATAAGATATCAAATTCTTTTGCGACATCTTCCAACAATATTTTCTGATTTGTACTGTGAAGCACATCATATACCAAATATTGAAGGAAAAAATTCATTTTCACATTTTCTCCGGTAGGTTTATATGCAACTCCGACTTCAACATGCTTGCCGCCCCTGCGAATTTCTTTTACAAATAAGTCAAATGGGGCTTTTTCCATAATATTTGCAAGGCGTTTTCCTGCCAAATCTTTAAATTTCTGTAACGTCGGAGTCAACTTTTCGGGGAAAACAACATTTCCCTGAAATGAATTTAAGCTATCCAACGCCGAGACACGATTTATAATTATCCGACTCCATTACTTTTCAATTGTTCAATTGCCCCTCTGATTCCATCTGCAAATCTTTCAACCAGTTGATTTTCAGGAATAAGAACAGGTTTGTCCGCTTTATTTGAGCCCATTGCACCGAAAAATTCAAACATATTCATATTTTCACGATTTCTTGCAACATAAACATCGTAAGGAGTACCCTGCAAAATTTTCTTAGCTTCCTGCAATGTTTCACCCAACCGTTCCGGAATATAATCCGCAATTCTATCCATTGGCTTTGATACAAAATGTCTGTTTACAAACTTTACTTCACCTGCTGTGAAATTTATCGGAGATACTGACTGTGTTCTCATTTTATATTTAATCCTCTCAATTAACTATGAATAACCGTTTTCTATCCATTCTCTTGCTCTGAATTTTGCACCTAAATCCGCTGCAATCTTTTCACATTTTTCAAGATTTATATGACGACCTTTATACCCTTCAACTACACTTGCAACAACCGGAATTCCCTCATCAGAACATGCTTTTATAAATTTTTTTACTTCTTCATAAGCACCGGCAAATTTAGGTTTAGAAAGTTCGTCGTACTCTTCCGCAGATTCTCCGTTAAGACTTACTGAAATTTCATCAATAAGTCCCTTTAATTCAGGAACAATATTTCTTTTATAAACAAAATTTGCATGTCCGTTTGTATTAATTCTTACTTTTACATTTTTGTAATTTTCTTTTATATATTTTGCAACTTCTTTCAAAATATCCAGCTTCAATAGAGGTTCCCCATATCCGCAAAATACAACTTCTGAAGATATCTCAAATTTGTTAAGCTGATTTATTACATCTTGAGCATTAAAATCTTCATTATCAAGCCACAATGTCTGACCGCATACGTCATCTTTATCCTGTCTCAAACAAAATATACACTCATTTGTACATCTGTTAGTGAGGTTAATATATATTTTTCCGTATAATTCATAAACTAAAGTATTTGACATTTAATACACACTTCCTTTACCAAAATTTTGACATAAGCAAAACTAAATTACAATATTTACTTATACACAATTAATCTGTTGAGAAAATATCCCTGATATCATCCATCGTAAGTGATTTTACAATATTTCTGTCAACGGAAATTACGCTGTCAACGAGGTCACGTTTAACCGTCTTGAGTTTTTGTATTTTTTCTTCAACTGTATTCTTAGTAATAAGTCTGTACACAAATACCTTTTTCGTCTGACCGATACGATACGCACGGTCTGTAGCCTGATCTTCAACAGCAGGATTCCACCATGGATCGTAATGAATAACATAATCCGCACCGGTAAGATTCAAACCTGTACCACCTGCCTTCAAACTTATTAAGAATATTGGAATATTGCTATTGTTAAACCTTTCAACAGCCGCCTGTCTGTCTTTTGTCTTACCGGTCAGATACTCGTAATCAATACCTTCTCTTTCAAGCCAGCCTTTTATTATGTCAAGCATATTAACAAACTGACTGAATAAAAGAATTCTGTGACCTTCCGATATAATTTCTTCAAGCAGTACTTTAAGTTTCTCAAATTTACCGGAAGACATAACATGTTTAACGTTTTCTTTATCATATAATCTCGGATGACAGCAAATCTGGCGGAGTCTGAGAAGAGCCGAAAAGATTGATAATCTGCTCTTTTCAAGTCCATTTTGCTCAATACTCTTAAATAATTCTTCTTTTGTACTGTCAAGAACCTGCAAATAGAAATCTTTTTGTTCATCGGTAAGTTCGCAATATGCGATATTTTCAACTTTATCAGGCAAATCTTGTGCAACATCACGTTTCATACGGCGAAGTATGAATGGGAAAATCTGCAATTTCAGACGTTTTTCAACAGTCTTATCTTGACGCTCCATAATTGGATTTACATATCTTGCATTAAATTCAGCTGCAGAAAGCAAAAATCCGGGCATCAAGAAATCAAACACAGACCATAACTCTTCTAATTTATTTTCAATCGGAGTACCTGAAAGTGCAAGTTTATGTTGTGATTGTAATTTTTTAACTGACTGTGCAGTCTGCGACATCGCATTTTTAATATTTTGAGATTCATCAAGTATTATATATCTGAAATTAATATCCTTTAGCTTATCTATATCACGGCGGATTAAGGCATAACTTGTAATTACAACATCGTATTCAGGAATTTTCTTAAATAAACTTCTGCGTTCTGTACCTGATAATTTAAGACAGGACAATT
This sequence comes from uncultured bacterium, assembly GCA_902777385.1. Taxonomy (GTDB): domain Bacteria; phylum Cyanobacteriota; class Vampirovibrionia; order Gastranaerophilales; family Gastranaerophilaceae; genus UBA1221. The sequence goes on along the minus strand of CACYTP010000013.1, from coordinate 13,199 downwards.
CCGGTGCAAATTTTTGAATTTCGCATTCCCAGTTAAATACAACGGTCGTCGGACAAATAACAAGTGTAGGCATCTGCCCGTCTGTTTCTTTGGCTTTTTGCAATACGGTAAGTGCCTGCAAAGTTTTACCCAAACCCATATCATCAGCCAAAATACCATTCAGTCCGTATTTGTACATAAACCACAACCATCCGTATCCTTTTAATTGATATTCACGGAAAGTTGCAACGGAATTTTTAGGCAATTCAAGCCCTGTATCAGGCGAGAAGGTTGACATCTGCTCCCAAAATTCTTTAAAACTGTCACTCAAAACAAGCTCTACATTCAGATTTTTAAGTTCAGATAACAATCCTGCACGGAAGGTTTTTACAATAAATTTGTTTTCGTCATTCCGGTACACGTCAAATGAGTTGAAAGCTCTCATCATTGCATAAATATCCTGAGCCGGAAATTCGACAAATCCCAAACTTCTTATTCTGGAATATTTTTCACCACTTTGTATAGTTTCATAAATTTCATCAAAATCTATAATTTCTTCGCCTGCCTGACCGTATAACTGGATTTCAAAACTGTCATGTGATTCTTCTGAAAAATCAACTTTTGCACATAACTTGAATGGAGATTCCATTAGCTTAAAGAAGTTCATATCATCCTTTTCTACAAACTTCCAGCCTTCACCCGCCTGTTTTATATAATAGTTATAAAAATCAATTGCATTTTCTTTTTCTAAAGCCAGATTATTTGTCTGCATAGGCACAAATTTGCATGCAAGCAGCATAGCATAAGCTTCTTGCTCATGCTTATAATTCCTTTTTATCCAATATACAAAATCCTCGCCCGGCTTTTTAACCGAAATATACGGGGATTTGTCAGTTTGCTTTGAAAACGGAACTTTTACTCCGTCATACTCAAACTCTAATTCAGCTTTTAAAGACTGATCATAATCAATACCCAGAGTTACTATATTGAGTGGAGGACGTTCTTCAAGCATTAATTTTGAAATGCTTTCATCAATATTAACCTCCATAATCTCTCTCAACTTCGGTAATTCTTCATAGATAAATTTGCCGCCATCAGCATCTTTCAAATCGGTAAAAGAAGCTTTCAAAAGGTTCTGCGGAACAGACTGCATCGCAATATTTGTCTGGAAAATAATATTCTTATATCTGCCCCATTTTAAGTGTCTTGAGAAATATCTGACCTCTTCGAACGGATAAACATCATCTTTATCAGGTCTTTTCCACTCTAAAGAAAGTAATATTGTTGACCCCTGACCTTGCGAAGAATTCACATTCAAAACAAGCTGCCATTCCTCATCAACAAATTTTAATCTCTCTTTCGTCTTTTCATCAAGCACTTCATCAGCCATCTTTAAAAGCGGAAACATAGGTCCGAATTTTGTAATAGGAATATCATACCAACCGGCTTTTTTATCCTGACGTGAAATTGTCAGAAGCTGTTTAAATATTTCTAATTCTACTTTTTGCGAATTATTTAACACAAAATTTTTATCTTGTTTCTGAGCTTCAATTAAGGCTCTCAAGATATTTTCAATTTGCCTTACAATCTTGCCTGTTTCTCTTGAACGAACAAGAATGGAAAAGAAATTCGCCTTTCTTTTCGGATTAAAATGAAAAATATAACTACCCTGAGGTTCTGCCGTCAATGCGGTATTTTCATCAGGGAAATTAGGTTCAATACCGAATTTCGTTTCCAGCCAATCATCATAAGCATGCTCATCAATAGCCTTCAAACCTACAGCAACGGCATGCTTACACCACTCTTCTTTCAAAGGACAATTACAACGTGCTTCAACCTTATTCTTCTTAAAGATTAAATCTGTCTTATAATGATCCTGAAAATTACCTTTCACCTTTGCCATATAAAAGTTTTTTTCAGGATAATTATCAAACACCATATCCTTAGTATGGTATTCGTAACCTCTCCGCCAACTACCTGCGGTCGCTCTGTCCTTTATATACTTATAATTAAATTCTTCCGAACCCATCAAATCTCTTTCAGAGTAATCTGTCACTAACCTCGGGATCTAACTGCCTCATACAGACTTTACAGTCCATAACCCCCCTTGGTCAAACATAATATAGCATAACTTGAAATAAAATGCAATAGGGTATCCTTGTTCAATACATATTATCATTTTCACCGACCGCTCGGATTTTCTTTTGGCAATTGTTGTTATACTTACCGCTCCCGCATCGGGGATACAAAGGGAACCAACGAAACGAAGTTGAGTTGCGTGACCCTGTATGCAGAGCTGCGGATACAGATGCCGACAAACTTGTTTGTCAGGCAGGTGTTGGTGAGGGGGATTGCTCTGCATTATTCGCAGATTTAATGAACAATATTTTAATATTACAAGGGTCTAAAAAATTCCACTTGCGAAGCTTCTTTAAAAGTTGTTTTAGACCACCCCCCTCATCTGAATTTGTATAGCTCGCTCCGCTCGCTAACAAATTCTGTCTTCTCCCCGTGGGAGAAGTAGATGTAGTGTCCTAGTAGTTCATTGCATCTTCTTCCAGCACTCTTGCGGCACACATTGTACCCTTTGCTGAAGAATCATCCGTTGTACATTTACGATCAGCCTTTTCTGTTGTTCGCCAATACATTGATGTTATATTCTCATTTGCAAAATATTCTGGATCTTGAGCTATTAGATAATCACTATATTTCTGAGAACCATTAGGAATCACTATTCCATCATTAAAAAGATGGAACACAAAAATATCTCTACCTACAGTATTTGGGTTTTTAGGTCCATTAATATCAAGTCTAAAGGTACCCATAGTTCCGCCAGATGATTTTATAAATCTGTAACCATAAATTTCAGAGCCATCAGGAAACTTTACACAAGTTAGGGTTGATTTCCTGTATATTTAATCGGAGGTTCGTCACACGGAGCTAACTGAATACCTGAAAATACGCTCGCAAGTCCCTCTCTTATACTACTACAATTGTTGGTAAGTATATTTTTTTCACCATTGTTTAGGCTACCGCAGCTACCTGCCCCCATACCGCTAAATGCTTCGGTATCTTTTAATTCTGTTACACCATCATGTGCCATCATAAGCCTAAATCCGTTTGATAGTACTGATACCGACTTCTTTAACTGGGTTACATATACACGCTTTTGGTAGTTTTGTATCAGTGTCGGCAGTGTCATCGCCGCAACCACACCGATTATACCGAGAGTGATTAAGACCTCTGCCAACGTGAATGCAACTCTTTTCCTCATGTCATTGCGAGGAGCAAACAGCTTTGCGACGAAGCAATCCAGCTTTTTTGTCATAACTGAGAAATTTTGCCTCGCTCTTTTATCTATATTTCTGTAATCTAATGGCTGGATTACGTCGCAAATCAAGCCTTTGATTTGCTCGTAATGACATGTGTCCGCATTAATAAAATCCTGTAAACCCTTACTACGAGAGGATTTTACCCCCCCCCCCTATGCTTAAATTCAATCATGGTAATATCCTCCGTGGTTTTCGTACATTATCATTATAACATATTTTTTAACTTCTGCAACATATTTTTTAGAATATATATTCATCACGACAAATCTTTAATGCAAATTGAACTAATCCAAAATATGCACACTGCTTCCGGTGCCTGCACTGCGTCCGTAACGATGCCATCCGTTATTACCGTAATAATCGCTGTAACTTCCGTAACGCTGACCAAAACCGTTACTTCCTGAACTGTAAGGATTGTTTATAGGTGGTGTATAACCGGTCGGAACACCAAAGAAACTGCTTGTTATATCATTAACTATCGTTTTCAATTTATTACCTGACGGAGCAAGAGTATTTTGGCTAATCGCTCTATTGTAATTATACAGAAGGTTATTTATTCTTTGTTCCGGAGAAGTGTCAGGATACATACGATTAAATACTCTGTCCTCCAGCCTGTCTAATCTGGACTGCAATTGCTGTCCGGCATAATTTCTGCCAAATACTGCATTTTCCATTTCTGCAAGCTTTGCGTATGAATAATCCGAAACCCCGTTATAACTGCCATAATATCCGTTTGCATTAGTGGCAGGGGCATAAGTCTTTATTATTCTGCTCTCGGCAAAACTTGGGCATACGGCAGACAATATTATTAACAATATTATTAGTAATACTAAAAAATTTTTCATATAAACTCCTCCTGATTACATGCACAGTCTACATGATGAACAGGATTTTATATATTACCTGACGAATTACTTTAATTTTGCTATAACGATAATAGGCGAATAGGTAAGTGTTAATTCAGGAAATTTTTGTATATAATTTTCACAAAAACTTTTAACTTCCTTCACACCCCAATGATTTTCCGTCAAAGAATTTACACCGGTATTTTTCATGTGTGCAAGAATTTTTAGAGGATTATCAAAATTCATAACGTACTCGAAATTTTTTATTTCCATAATTTCGAAATCCACTGAAAGAATATTTTTTAATTCTTCAATTGATTTATATTTAAGTGACATACCCGTAATATCTGTTATTTCTTTAAAATTATCGGGAGAAAATGTGGAAAATGCCAATAGACCATTTTTATTTAGAAGGCTTTTGCATTTTTTAATTACGTTATCCAAATTCTCGAACCATTGAAAACAAGCATTTGACATAATCAAATCGAATTTTCTGTTAAATTTTATCTTCCTAAAATCACCGCCAAAAAATTTTGCATCACTAATATATTTTTTGACAAAACTTTCTGATTTGTCTACCAAATCATTTGAATAATAATATTTGTATCTTATATTTTCAGCAGCAAAAGAAGTTAAAATTCCCGCTCCTGAACCTATTTCCAAAACATATTCAAACATTTTTTCAGGCAGAATTTCCACCATAGTTTTAGCGGTAAATTTCTGTACGACAGCGTTATCAGCATATTTGTCCATACTTTTTTGAAAATGTTTTTTTATTATTTTTGTATCTGATTGCATTTTAAAATTTCATCCCAATCATTAAATTCAAAAAACGGAAAATGTCCGCTATCAAGAATTTTTACAGGGGTACAAAAACTATCCCAACAACTTATCTGATTTCTGGTCGGAATAATTTTATCCGTATCACTTATTATAGCACAATCATAAAATTTATTATATTTAGCCTCATTCGATTTTATATAACTGTTTAAAGCTTCGAGTTCATTTTTGCAATCTTGGACTGTTCTGGATACGGGATTTTTAACATATTTCTCATAATCAGCAGTTCTTTTGAATAAATTTTTCTGAAATTTTCCCTGCAAACCGGTCTCAACATATTTGAGAGTCAAATCGAAAGTTTTTAACGGAATACCGTATTCATCATTAACCGGAAACGGAGTTCCGTTAATAGCTATTTTATTATCGAATTTTGGCAAAAATTCTTTCAAAAGATATGCCGCATAAACCCCCATTGACCAAGCTATAAGAGAATATGAGCGATAATCAAGACTAAAATTTTTTATACTGTCCTCAAGAGAATTTATATCTGAATAATCATAGAAAATTATAACATCATTATTCCCGCAATTTAATCTCTCGAACGGCTTATAATCAAAACTCCAACCGCAAAAGAACATAATTAAGTTGTCATTTTGTTCCTTATTTAACCAAAAATACTTCATAAGTATTTATTAACACAGAATGTATAAAAAGTACAGCCTATATATGAACATTCCACCAACAACACATTGCCGGTAATTAATCGGCTGCGACATCCGTATTACATATAATTTAAAATGACCTCTTTCAGTTTCGTCAAATCATCTTCTACAATATCTGCAGTAAGTGATAATCTGAGTCGTGAAGTTCCCTGAGGCACCGTCGGCGGACGAATAGGTAAAGTAAAATATCCGTTTTGAAATAAAATTTCACTAAGCTTAACCGTCTTGTCATTTTCCCCGACTATGACCGGAATAATTTGGCTTTCACTATTCATTTGCTTTGCAAGATTAAGCATACGCATTCTCTTTGCATAAGTCTGAGGGAGTTTATTCTCTATTATCCATTTTGAAAATGCTATATCAATAGGCGGTAATGAGGTTGAAAATATAAACGAACGGGCTTTATTTGTAAGGTACTCTATCAATACTTTCCTGCCTGTAGCAAAAGCTCCCATAGAACCGATTGCTTTCCCAAAAGTACCCATAATTAAATCAACATCCTGTATAATTCCGAATTCCTCGCAAACACCCAATCCCTGTTCGCCAAAAACACCAAAAGCATGTGCTTCATCTACAACAAGTATGCAGTTATATTTTTTCTTTAACTCAACAAGTTTTTTTAAATCCGCAATATCACCATCCATACTGAAAACGCTTTCTGACACAATTATTGCGTTTTTATAATTTTCTCTTTCTCTTAATATGAGTTTTTCAAGACTTTCCATATCATTGTGCCGATATCTGAAAAATTTTCCTTTTGACAATTGCATACCGTCTATTATGCTTGCGTGATTTAATTTATCGGAAAATATCACATCTCCGCTATCAGCAATAGCACTGTTTATTCCGACATTTGCATGATAACCGCTGTTAAATAACAATGTTTTTTCCGTATTGAATAAAGATGTAATTATGTTTTCCAATTCATTATAAACAGGCAAAGTTCCTGTTAATAACCTTGCGGATGCACTTCCGAAAGTGTATTTATACCCGACGGTATCTAAAAATTCTTTAGTAATTTCTTCATTATCAGCAAAGTTCAAATAATTGTTAGACGATAAATTAAGTAACCTTTTACCGTTTACATAAATGTATTTACCTTCTTTACGCTCAAATTCACTGACCGCACGAAAATGAGAAGCACTCTTTAAATCTTCCAGCTTTTTATTATAAATCTCAAACATACTATAAGTTTAAAATAAACAGAAACTTTAATCAATTTAAAATATATTTTTATAGGTTAAGAAGTAATCGTTAATTACACTTAAAAGCATAGGCATAATCCATACTAAAATTGCCGCCCCGAACACAGGTTTGAAAAGGAAACTCAACTGGAAAACGTTTACCTGAGGTGCAGTTTTTGAAATAACACCCAGAATAATATCCTGCCCTAAAGTTGCCAACAATACGGGGGATGCTATCTGTAACCCCATATATAAAACATTTGACGTCATTTTTACAAGATAATTCATATTGATTAAATCAGAAAGCGGCAAGGATTCAGAGTATAAAGGAAATATCTCAAAACTCCTTAAAAGTGCCTGAACAAGCCAATATATTCCTCCCAACTCTATAAATATCAGAATACCCAATAAAGAAAATAATTTTGTCAGAATTGACACCTGAGAAGATGTTGTAGGATCCAATACCATTGCGGAAGATAACCCCATTTGCATATTAATCATATCTGCACCCGCATCAATTGCAAGCAGTATCAACTGTGCAATATATCCGATAATCGCACCAACAACAAAATTAAGCACAATTCCAAGCAGCATAGACTCTTTAGCTGCAAGTATATCAGGAATTTTAGGACTTAAAAATGCAGTCAGTATAAACGTAAACATCAATGCCAATGCAAGCTTCACCAACCCTGGAATTTCTTTTCTGTTAAAAATAGGAGCCATCCTAAAAAATCCGAGAATACGGCAAAAAACGTAAATGCCCGATAATAAATAAGCATTTACGTCAGGAAATATTTTTGCCAATTCTACATAAAATCCGTCCATTATACTCCTATTGTCTTTGTCTGTTTATCGTTCTTCCTTCTAGCAAATCCGGCATTGGATTATCCACTCTGTTTGAGCGAATAGTTTTAATCTTTTCCTGATTATCAATATACGGAACTCTGTTCGGATTTTTCATAATATAATCTATATCAGAACGACCGTTGAATTTTTGTGGTGCAAGCTGACCGTAAGCCGATGTGTACTGGTGATAATCTGCAGCCAAAACGTATGTATCATTTTTTGGAACAACATTAAACGCCAGTCCCATACCCTCTATAAACAAGTTATTTAATATTCTGATAAAGCCAAATCCCCCGATTACAATTACAAGAAATACGCCCAAAATTTTTGGAGCAGCGGCAATTGTCTGTTCCTGAACCTGAGTTACAGCCTGTAAAATACCGACAACCAAACCGATACCTGCCGCACACAGTACACAAGGCATTGATATGGTTAGCATTGTTAAAAACCCTTTTGCTAAATATTCAGCTAAAATTTCTATCATAATCTCACCTTCCTTAACAGACGTCAATTATAACTTGTAACTAAACCTTGAACTATTAATGCCCAACCGTCAACCGCAATAAATATCAACAACTTAAACGGCAGAGATATAATTGTCGGTGACAACATAAACATACCAAGTGCCAGTAATATATTCGCTACAACAAGGTCTAAAACTATAAACGGAACAAATATTACAAACCCTATTTCAAAAGCCGTTTTCAATTCACTCATAATATATGCAGGTGCTACCTGCCAAACTGTTATTTCATCCGGAGATTTTGGAGGAGCTTTGTGAGACAGTTCAACAAAGAAAGCTAAATCTCCCTGTCTTGTCTGTTTCATCATGAATTCTTTTAATGGTTTTGAACCCTCTTCTATAGCCTGAATCATATTCTGATTACGTTGATACGGAACACTCCCCATATCATACATTTTTTGGAAAGTTGGTCCCATTGTAAAGAAGGTTAAAATAACTGATAACCCTATAATTACTATTGCCGGTGGTACAGATTGAGTACCAAGTGCTGTTTTTAACATAGAAAATACTATTACAAACCTCAAAAAGCTTGTCATACAGCAAAATACCAACGGTATAAGCGAAAACACCGTCATTACAACTAATATCTGAAGTACCGGATTTATATCTTTTAATACGTTATCCATTATATCCCTCTATTTCTATCCGTTCATTTTTTTTAGCATATTGTGAAGAACATTGCTGTCTGACTTTACCCTGTTTTGAAAATCAACAATAACAGGTAAATCATCAACACTTGCGGTTGATGTTTGAGTAGTTTTAGGAACATTTGTACTACGCCTCATATTTGAAACTTGTTCTCTTCTTTGCGGAGTATTTACAGATGTCGATGCCTGCTCAGATTTTTTTACTATTTCCTGCACTGCATCTACATCATCACTCAACTTAGAAATCAATGTTGTTTTATCAACATCACCTGCAATTAAAAATCTTTCATTTCCTGCTCTTACAACATAAAGCGTCTTTCTTGGAGCAATAGAAATAGTTTCTTCAACTCCGAGCATACGGGACTTTGAAGGTCTGATTTCTCCAAAACCCGAGAACTTTTTATACACCATAAGTGCAAAAAATATCAACCCTATCATTGCCATTGTATATATTGCAAAGTTTGCTAAGTATCCGCCCATATATCCCTCTCAACTTCTTTTATTTTTAATTAAATATCTTCGTCTTCCAATTCAAAATCGCTGTAGTCAAATTCTTCCTCGCCGCCTTCTTCAGCAGGTGCTTCCTGTGCCGGCTGTCCGGGAGTTTCAAGAGTAGCAGGTGCTGCTTCTTCTACAGTTTCTTCTTCATCCTGAGGTGCTGCAATACTTTGGAATTCAGAAGCACCAACAGCACCGTATGCCGCAGGATTTTTCTTTTGAAGAATATCTGAAATTTTCACACCGTATCGGTCATTTACAATAACAAGTTCACCGTGTCCGATAACCTTGTTCTCAACTCTCAGTGTAATATGATTTTCATAAATAGCTGCAACATCTACTACCTGACCAAGTTCAATTTTCTTTAGATTTCCGAGCGAAATCTTTACCGGATCAAGTTCTGCATACATATCGACTTCAATGGTGTCCCATAAGTTCTTTGGAACTGCTTTTTCACCCATCGTGTCACCTCCGTCATTATCAAATGGTATCATTATATCTTGATTAGGTTCTATCAGAACCGTTTTTTCTTCGTCCTGAATATAAAGGGTTAACTGACTCAAGTTACTGTCCTCAAGTATGAGTAAATCCCCCGACTCAAGACTTTTCATCTCATCTACCGAGAATCTTGTTTTACCTATTACCAGACGTACATCGGTAGAACATTCATAAAAATCCGGAAAATCAAACTTATCTCCGGTACTCTCAATTTTATCCGGAGACAAACGCCCGTCAGGTACCGAAATAATAAATTTTCCGTATAAATCTATCTGTTCTTCATCAGTAATCAAAAATGTTAACTGAGTCATATCAAAATTTGTTCTTACAAAGTTTACAACCGGAGGCGGCTCAAGAAACGGTATAATAATTCGTGAAACGTAATCGTTAAAACCGGTTAACATAGCTTTCTCCAGTTCGGAAATATTATCTATATTGAACGGTCTGCCGGCTCTGCCTAAGCCTTTATTCAGCATTATTGCAATACAATCCGACGACATTCTCATATACATATCATAAAATTGGTCAATACGAACCTTTGTAACAAAGTACGCATCTTTTGTCTGCAATAAGTTAATATTTTTACTTACACCAATAAGTTCACACCTTAATCCCGGAAAGAAAAATCCATCCGCAGACTTTTGCAAAGCAAGCGGAAAGAGCTTTTCATACCAGTCATATTCCATGTACAACAGGCTGGGACTTTCTATTTTCGGTTTCTTTTCCTTTTGTGATCTCTTTCTCAATTAATTATCCCTCTACCCAAGTGTGAATTAATATTTCCCATAAATACAATAATGTATTTTTCTATACATAACATCAACCTTTTAATGTATTTTTTTAAAAAGTCAATATATTCAAAAAATATTTAATCAGAAATTAATCTTCATCAGGAACTCCCATTTTTCTGGATAAAGAACGAATATTTTCTATGTATTTTTCAACGGGTAAACCTAATTCTTCAGAAAAATATTTTAACAGGGCATTATACTGTAATCTTGCTTTATACACAGCAATATTTTCCTGCCCTTGCTTTACAAATTCATCATCAAGTTGCTCTAAAATCTGTATTTGTCTGGTTCTCAAATTTCTGTCAATTGGCAACTTGTTTTCCAACATTTTATTTATATTTGTCTGAATTATTGCGTATTCTTTAAATAAATCCATCTGATTACCTTTCTATTTTAAATCCATTATTATAAGTTCATGAAAATATTTCAAAGCTTCTTGCATAGGGACTTCTATAGTTACACCCGAATGCCAAGGATTAGATATCAATACAGAATCAGTTGAGGCATTGTATACTTTTATTGCATACTCATGACCGCTAAACAAGTCATATTCTCTTGCAAGTGCATTACTGTCACTACCTGACGTTGTTGAAACATTTATAGAAAAATTCTTATTATTTGCATATTTTATAATATAATTACGAATACTTTGGGTATCATACGTTACAATCGGTTCTTTACCAAATAATCCTTTTATAACATCAGCAGTATTACCGCCATGGTTTGCATCCATTATTTGGGTTTCTCTCGGGTTTACTCTTAATGCTTGATTTCTTTCATTCTTACAGTAGCCTTGTTCAATTATAGCTAATCCGCCTTCTTCAAGAATGTGTTTATGCTGACTATCAAATCGTTTAAAATAATTTTTACGCCCGCTGCTGTTTGCAGTAGTCGTGTAAATTCCTTCAGAATCCTCCCCGATTAATCGGTACAACCGTACTCTGCCTAATGGGGTTGAATATAAGTTTTCCAGTGCAGAAACAAGGTAACAAGTCCCTATATATCCCTGATGAGTATTAAACCTTTTTACTGGAGGGAATAGTTTTCGGAAAGTCTTTTCGGACATATTAATACGCTCCAAAGTAGTACCATTGTTTACATATAACACCCCGCCAACATTTGCAACTTCCCCAACAGGAGTTTCTCTCATAATTTGGGATTTTGAAGTACCTGAAGTGAATTTTTTAATATAATCTTCACCATTTGCGAGCTTTATGATATCATCAAGTGCATTTTTATTAACCTGACATCTGACAACACTTGAACGAACTCCTAAATTAGCTTTACCTGAGAGAATAGACTCTTTCAATTCCTGAGAAACATATTTTCTGTTATTTAAAACTTTGATAATCTTTTTAACCATACGTTTTGAGGCAGAAGCACTACGCATTGCAGATGAAACTGCAGGATTATTCTTAAATGCCTCCAAAATATTTAATTCTTCTCTTGATAATGCCGAACTGTCAAAATAATCAACAGCCCTGTTAATTTTATCTTTAATTTTTGATATAATGCCATTTGCCTCAATATATGTTCCATTAGCAGATATATCTTTGATTTTCAGAACCCCGTTGCTGCGGTAAACAATCAAATGCTTCCTTGAAATAGCATCACTTGTCCCAAACCGAATATCACCTTCCCTGCCAATTGTCAGTACTTGACCTTCACTCAGATTTAGCAGAAGGCTACGGTAAGATTTTAAATCCAGAATTTCATTACCTAATCTGAGTTTTGGTAAATCGTTTTCATTAATAATATATGGCTGATTTGAATTCATTTTCCCACTGCTTATATTTTTTTCGGACACAGCAGTTTCATCTCGTAGAATTTTTGTACCATTTGTAGACATATCACGAATTTTTATAATGCCGTTTTGTTTATAAATGACAAAATGCTCTCTTGATGAATAAGGATTATTCTGATTTGTTATAAAATTACCATCTCTGCCGACTGTAAAAGAATCACCATCCTTCATTGACAATATAACATCTTTATACATCTTATTTTCTAAATCAATGATTTCTCCACCGCCAATATCAATTTTTGGCAGCATATCCATATTTAAAATATAAGATGAATTTCTTTCTAGCATTCCGTTTCTTGCAATATACGGGTTATAATTTCTGCCGCTGACTTCACCTTTCGTACCGATTTTACCAATAATCTCCACATCAAAATCTTCGCCATTTTTTGTTATCTTAACCTGATTACCGTTTTTATCGGTTATCACATGATATTGACCATCTTTTAAATCTTTTAAAATCTCAGCATCCATATCCGAAATCTTAAAATCATCACCTATCTTTTCAGCTATCTTTTGATTTTGCTCTGCAAGTTTTTTTTGTTTATTTGCCTGTTCTTTTGTAGGTTCCGGAACATCTTTTATTTCAGGGGTTTCGGTTGGTCTTTCATGTTTTGGTTTCGGTTCCGGGGCAGGCTTTGTTCCGCCGCCTGATTTAAATCTGCCTGCTCGGATATGTCCTGCAAGCAACGCTACTATCTGGGCTACGGATTCCTGCTCAAGCTGTAAATCTCCGATTATTATCAAATTGCT
>CACYTP010000012.1 GCA_902777385.1 uncultured bacterium | reverse complement strand
AACGGTTCATGGAAGAACAGTAAAATTGAACACCTATCAGAAAAGAGCTCCAGATTGTAGAATCCGGAGCTTTTCTTCTGAAAAAGTTCAATATTTTTTTAGTCCTTACTTGACATACGCTGATGAAGCACATAATATTAATTCCGAAGACTCTCGTGCTTTTTGTTTGGAAACATTAATTACACGATTAAAAATGAAATTAAAAGCAAATACTAGATTCATAGGCTTATCTGCTATTGCTGATGGAATTGAAAAAAGCTTATCTGCATTCATTGGTAGAAAGGATAGACCAATCAAATCGGATTACAGAAGCACTAGACAAACGATCGGTCGCCTTTATTATTCACCACTGGGTACATATGAACAATACGTTGATATTATAGATGGTAAAATTGTAAAGCTTGAAAATGAAGAAAAACAGAGCCCTTATATATTAAATCCTATTGAAAGATGTCCTTTTCCCCAAAAATATAATAATTATGAAAAAAGTATTCAAAAAATGAGACCAAGATTATTTTGGGCAGCACTTAACTATGCTTCACAGACAAACAAAGACAAAAATAAAACTGTATTAATTTCTATATTAGGTATTGAAGATATAGTTTCACAATATGCAACTCCATTTCTAAAATACATTGAAGAAGATTTATCTAATGTTGAAAATATTCCACAATATTTCGTAATACCTAATAATGATAAATTAGATATTTATAATAAAGCATTAAAAATATGTGCAGATTATTTTGGACAAGATTCTGTTGAATATAAATTATTAAAAAAAGGAATTGTTTTACATCATGGTAAAATGCCGGGAAGATTAGGAAGAATATTAGTACAATTGGTAGAACAAAATATAATAAATGTAGTTATTGCAAATTCTACTTTAATTGAAGGTATAAATTTACCATTTGAGATTATTTTATTACCATATACATCATTAAAAAGAAAACCATATGATATCAATGATAATAGTTTAGTAGATATAAAAAATTTTAAAAATCTGATAGGAAGGGCTGGACGTCCTTGTTTAACAACAGAAGGGCAAACTTATATTTTATTACCACAACAAGAAAAACAACTAAAATATTTACATACAAATTATGTAAATATTTTAGAAGAATTTATGGATAATTCACAAAATAACGAAACTAGTGCACTATTTAAGTTATTAGAAAAAATTTATAATAAATGGCAAAAGATTACACAAGAAACAAGTCGAGAAAAGTTTATTGAATGGATCGAAAATACTAGGCCAATTAATGAAAATAACGAAGCAGTAAATGTATTAGATAATTTAGATGAATTTTTATTATCAGTTATAGAAGAAATTGATAATGTTTCAAAAGAGGATGATTTAGAAGATAAAATATTAAAAATTTGGGAAAATACATATGCAAATTATGTAAATAATAGTGATTATATATTTTATAAAAACGTTATTAACCTCAGATGTAAAGCGCTTCTAAAAACTATCTATCCAAATAAAAAATACCGTAATTATTTTTATAAAGTTTCATTAACTCCAAAGATTACAATGGAATTAACAGCAAAATTTAGTGAAATATACAAAATTCTAAAAGAGGGGGAATCTTACTTTTCTCTCGGAAACAATTGCAGAATTAATTATATTATGAAAATTGTACAAATTTTTAATGAAATAGAAAAAATCAAAATTGATAAAAAGTTTGATACAATAAAAAAACATATTGAATGGTGGTTTTCAAAAGATAAAACGCTATTTACAGGTACCGCTTCAAATCATTATGATTTTATTAGTAAAGAATTTTTATATAAATTTACTAGAAACATAGGTGCTTTTATTTCTTTATGTTTATTAAACAAGGATGATTTGAAAGGTAATCAAAAAGAAAAAACAGGATTGCCTTGGATTATATTTTGGCTAAAAGATATAATAACTTGGGGAACTCTTGATCCTGTTACTGCATATATAATGGCGAATGATTCTTCTGTTATAACAAGAGTGGATGCTCAAAAAATTTCTCAAAACTATTATAATAACTATGGTTACATTAATAACGATGAAATCTTCAATCCGGATACAATCAAAAAATGGTATCACATATATAAAATTCAATATAATAAACGTGCAGAAGAAGAACATAATAATGAAGAACAATTCCAAGTAAAATTGGACAGAAATTCTATATTATATACACAACCAAAATATAGGGTAATTCCTATAATAAGAAATAATAAGATATACTGGATTGATATTGCGGGTTATATTATGGCAGTTTCTGATATAGGGAAGATTAATGTTTATGATAATGATTATATATTATATCCTAAAGAAAAACGTGTTATTTCTAGTAAATACTTATCTTGAATAATAAAATAAATTTAATTTATAATGTTTTCATCTCCATCTCATAGTTAATTACATCTTGTTCTGTATGTTAAATTACAGAAAGAATGAAATTCTTGATGTCAAAATCCGTAGACACGTTATACGCACCCGAGCAAGACAAATCCCACCTTTTCCGAATTTTAAAAGAGGTTCAGCAATTTGTCGAACCTCTTTTTTATTTCATATTCAGCGGTATGTTCAATTATAAATCTGTGTGGCTAAATAATTACTGTATTTTTGAACTAACTGTTTTTTCCATTCTCAGGCAATTTTTCCAATGTTTCTGCCGCTTTCTTGAACCAACGTGGTGCAGTTGCATCCAATGGCATACTCATAGGTGTCATATAATCAGGATAATCTCTTCTGTGTGTCGCAATATAGTTAAGAATATTCTTTTGTGCAGGGGATTTTTTGTTTAATTTTTTATAGCCTAATTTTTCATAAAATCCTGCTGATTCTACTGCTGCGGTGAGGAATGAATCACTATATGTCTTGCTGTTTGCAGCCATTGTCTTTAGCAGCATTCTCTTTGCAAGAAATAATCCTCTGAATTTTCTGTTAGTGGCAATAGAATCAATATACAGTGTTGTGTCTTCTGCTCCCGGAATTTCATAGCATGGTGTAGTTAAGCATGCACCCTGAATTTTATTATCTTTGTCTTTTGCTACCAGAAGTGTCGTATTATGATTTGCCTTTTCTTCTTTAAATATTCCTGTGTAATATTTTTCTATGATGTCAAACAATTCCTGTTTCTGTTCCAGAGTACCGTTTTTGTATCTGTTCCAGAAAGGATCAGCTGTATCAGCACCAAAATTTTTGCAGAAAAATGAGGTAAGCCTTTTTATAAACTTTGGAGTGATATCTCTGTCATAGTTTACTTCTTCAACGATAATATCTCCGAGTTTTGTTGCAATCTTAAATGTGTCAACAGGATTATTCCTTGAAGTAAAGCTGTAATTGTAATTATTTTGTTTTATAGGATTAATCGTATTCATGTTGCTTTCAAAACCTGTAAATTTTTACTTTTGCTATTTAATAAATAAATCGTTTTACAAAAGTTTAGATTTATTGTTTTTATTAAATTGTAAGTTGTGGAATTTTATATTAGATTGAAACATCAGGTACCGAGTTAATTGTCAGGTAAATAAAAACTACAAAGTGTAGTGGTAAATCTTCCAAAATTAAAATTTTATGTTATTATAAAGTGGGTAAGGGATATATTAGAGAGGTTTTATCAATATGAAATCCATAATTTTAGCAGGAGGTTCCGGAAGTCGTTTATGGCCTTTATCAAGGGATTTATTTCCAAAACAATTGTTAAAATTTGATGATGAAGAGAGCTTATTGCAAAAAACTTTCAGAAGATTAACTTCGTTTTCCAAACCTTCTGATATTTTGACGGTTACAAATATTTTGCATTATCCTAATATAAAACTTCAACTTAACGCTATAGATAAATCAAACATCGTTATTGGTGAACCTATGGGTAGAAATACTGCTCCGGCTATAGGTGCGGCTATGCAGTATTTTGTTCAGATGAGTGCATTCGATGATGTAGTATTGATTGTCCCTTCCGATCATTTAATAAAGGATATTGAGGCATTTAACAAAACCGTAGAACAAGGTAAAATTCTGGCAGAACAGGGTTATATCGTAACTTTTGGTGTAAAACCCGCTTATCCTGAAACAGGATATGGTTACATTAAAACAGGAAACTCTCTTGATACAGGATATAAAGTTGAACGATTTGTTGAAAAACCGAATTTGGAAACTGCAAGAAAATATGTTGCAGGTGGCGATTATTATTGGAATAGTGGAATATTCATGGGTAAAATTTCCGTTTTTCTTGAAGAACTTAAAAAATATTCAAATGATATTTTCCAAAATCTTGAACGACTTGATTTCAGTAAATCAACACAGATAGATTACGGTATATACGAATCAATGAAATCTATTTCCATTGATTATGCCGTAATGGAAAAGTCTGACAGAGTGGCTCTGGTAGAATTAAAATCAGACTGGAATGATTTAGGTTCATGGCAGTCTATATATAATATTAAAGAAAAAGATTCTGACGGTAACGTAATTACAGGTAAAGTTGTTACGGATAATGTTAAAAATTCGCTGATATATTCGCAAAAAGAAATTGTTGCCGTATCAGGGCTGGAAAATATTATTCTTGTTGAAACTGAGGATGCAATTATGGCTTGCAAAATGGATGAGGCACAGAGTGTTAAAGTTTTATATGACAAACTAAAAAATGAAGCCAGTGATACGACAAAATTGCATAAAACAGTGTTTAGACCTTGGGGATATTATACTTGTTTGAATAGCGGAGAAGGATATTTGACAAAAACTATTTGCGTGATGCCGCATCAAAAATTATCTGTGCAATCACATAATCATCGTTCAGAACACTGGGTTGTTTTAGAGGGAACTGCTTTGGTACTTAAAGATGGAGAAAAATATACTGTCAAAGCTGGTGATAGTATTGATATCCCGTTAAAGTCAAAACATTCCCTGCAAAATCCTTATGACGAAGAATTAAAGATTATCGAAGTGCAAAAAGGGGATTATATCTCAGAGGATGACATAATTCGTTATGAAGATTGTTACGGTAGAGTTTGAGTAGTGAAAAGGAATAAATAAAAGTATGTCTAAGCGTATATTAATAACAGGTGGTGCCGGATTTATAGGCAGTCATCTTTGTGACAGGTTAATCAAAGATGGCAATGATGTTGTGTGCTTAGATAATTTTTTTACCGGTTCAAAAGATAATATTCGCCATTTGCTGAATGATGACCATTTTGAACTTGTGCGTCACGATATTACAAAAGAATTCTTTACTGAGGTAGACGAAATATACAATTTGGCGTGTCCTGCAAGCCCTCCGCATTATCAGTATAATGCAATTAAAACAATAAAGACTTCCGTGATAGGTGTAATTAATATGCTTGGGATTGCGAAACGTTGTAACGCAAAAATCCTTCAGGCATCTACTTCAGAAGTGTATGGTGACCCAAAAGTCCATCCGCAGACTGAGAATTATTGGGGAAATGTTAATCCTATAGGTATAAGGAGCTGTTATGACGAGGGTAAACGCTGTGCAGAAACCTTAATGACGGATTATCACAGACAGCATAATGTAGATACAAGGATTGTTCGTATATTTAATACTTATGGACCTAATATGTGTATGGATGATGGCAGAGTAGTTTCTAACTTCATTGTACAGGCATTGAAAAATGAAGATATTACTATATATGGTGATGGCAGTCAGACACGTTCTTTCTGTTATGTTTCCGATCTTGTTGAAGGACTAATCAGAATGATGAATAATAAGGATGGATTTAACGGGCCTGTTAACCTTGGAAACCCGACAGAAACTACGATTATGGATTTTGCAAAACTTGTTATTGAAATGACTAATTCAAAATCAAAGATAATAAATAAACCTTTACCGAGTGATGATCCAACTCGTCGCAAGCCGGATATAACCCTTGCAAAAGAAAAATTAGATTGGGCTCCGAGAGTTGATATTAAAGATGGTTTAGCTAAAACTATTGAATATTTCGAAAGATTAATAAGAGAGAAGGTACAGCAATGAAGATATGTGTAATTGGTACAGGTTATGTAGGTCTTGTTGCAGGTACATGTCTTGCATCAATGGGTAATAATGTTATTTGTGTTGATAATGACGAGAACAAACTTTCATTATTAAAACAGGGAATTATTCCCATATATGAACCGGGTTTGGAAGAACTTATCAAGGTTAATGTAGAAGAGGATAGGTTAATATTTACCGATGATTTAAAATATGCCGTGGAAAATTCTTTAGTTTGTTATATTGCGGTTGGAACTCCTCAGGGAGATGACGGTAGTGCTGAACTTAAATATGTGTATGAAGTCGCTGAACAAATTGGGGAGTATATTACCGAATACAAAGTTATTGTTGATAAATCAACGGTTCCTGTCGGAACTGCGGACAAGATTACTTCCATAATAAAATCAAAAACATCATCAGATTTTGATGTAATATCAAACCCTGAATTCTTAAAACAGGGGGCTGCTGTTGATGATTTCTTAAAACCTGACAGAATTATTATAGGTTCAAATTCAGAGCGGGCAACATCAATTATGAAAGAACTGTATTCCCCTTATATGAGAACAGGAAATCCTATAATAGTTATGGATGTAAAGTCTGCCGAAATGACTAAGTATGCTTCGAATTCTTTTCTTGCTGTTAAAGTATCTTATGCAAATGAGATTGCAAATATATGCGAAAAAGTTGGTGCGGATGTAGAAATGGTAAGACTGGGTATGTGTTCCGATAAACGCATCGGTTCTCAATTTCTATTTCCGGGTTTAGGATTTGGAGGAAGCTGTTTCCCAAAAGACATAAAAGCCCTGTCAAAAATCGCTAAAGACAATAACTGCGAGTATGAAATTTTAAAGGCTGCGGATGTAGTTAACCAAAAACAAAAACTTCTGTTTGTAGATAAAATTACAAGTAAGCTTGGAGAAGATTTAAGCGGTTTAACTCTTGCAGTATGGGGATTATCCTTTAAGCCAAATACAAATGATATGAGAGAGGCACCTTCTATTACCATAATAAATAAACTGCTTGAAAAGGGTGCAAAAATAAAGGCTTATGATCCAAAAGCATACGATAATGCAAAAATTCATTTTGGGAACAAAATTTCATATATGCAAAGTTCATACGAGGCTCTGGAGAATTCCGATGCATTGTTGCTTTTGACAGAGTGGAATGAATTTAAGCGTCCTGATTTTGATAAAATGAAACGACTATTGAAAACCCCGTTGATATTTGACGGCAGAAATCAATATGATGTATCCAGATTGAAGAAAATGGGGTTTGAATATATTAGTATAGGCAGATAATTTTTATACAAAACATAAAAGGTCAGATTTTAAAATCTGACCTTTTATAAAATTATCTTATATTATAATTATTTTGAAATTCTACCCGGAACTACAACTCCGCCTTTTAAATTCTTTTTATAGAATTCAACGTGCGGTTGAAGTACGCTGTCCAATACTTCAGGTAAAGCTTTACCGTTCATAACGGCTGTAACAATTTCTTGATAAACTGTAGCATAAGCTCTTAACATTGTCATAGCTCCTGCCGCTTCAGGAGTTAATCCCAATTCGGAAGTTGCAACTTCTTCCTTAAAGAATGCACCTGTTATTGTGTATGATTTTGTTAACGCATCAATGTAACTTTGTGCATTTTCTCTGCAAACACCATTGTCAGACGGAACAGTCAATGCAAATACTAATTTGTTTGCAGGGTTAAAGTGTGCTTCTGCTGAATGGTGCATAGCATCAGGAACTTTTGCAACCTGTTTTAATGTATCTTTTACTGATTCATTTTGCATTTGTGCATGCCAGTATACAGTGTTTTCAAATAATGACCCCATGTATTGATGTACAGAAGCTTCAATTCCGTTCAATTTTGCATCTGCCCAGAAGATACCTTCTTTCAAGGCATCATTTATTTCCAAATCATCCGATAGTGATTGTGTTGACATATCCTGAGCTGCATTTAACATTGTAATCATATCTTCTTTTTTCATGCCTGCCCAAATAAGTGTGAATAATGCATGATCGTCAAATGCAGAAAATCTGCCGCCTACATCATCGTGAATGAACAAATCACCTAACCAACCGTCTGCAATTGAAGTACGGCGTAATTCACTTTTTTCACTATTACCGTCAGTAACTGCTATAAAGTGTTTTGCAGCTGATTTTTTTGCATCTGCTTCGGATTGACCTTGTGCAATATATGCGTCAGTCAATATTTTCTGAACTCTTAAAAATCCGTCTTTTGTTTCAAAAGTGGAACCGGACTTAGATGCAATCATAAAGTTAGAGGATGTGATATCTCCAAGTCTGTATAAGTATCTGTTCAAGCTTACGGAATCAACATCCGAATAAAATTCTACCGAATCATGTTTTACGTTAAGTCCGTTAATAGATAACATGTGTTCTACTGTGTGTTTAGAACCGCCAATACCCATAACGCTTAATTTCTTTGCACCTGTTTGAGATTTGAAAGTTGAAACCATAGAATATAATTCATCAACTCTTTTTAGTTGTTCTGAAGGTAAATTTACCCAATTAAGAAAATGTCCTGTTTTATTTGCACGGGAAGAAAATTCTTTTACAAATTCAGAAACTTTTGAAGAGTATTTTGAAAAATCTACTCCTGAAAAACTTGTTTTAACTGCTGAACTTTTTGTTAACATTTTTATATTTCTCCTTACTTAACGATGTCAGGCAGAACCTGACCTACCATTAAGTTAATTCTAATATAAAAATGATAATTGTGCATGCCCAATGTTACAATCTACACCTAAATATTTGTTAATGTATGTTAATACCATTTTATATGTATTGGGATATGTTTGTATAATTTCTTTTCTGTAACCGTCATCCCTTCCAAAAGCGTAACCAAACAATTGTGCAAATATTTCTGACCTTGCTTTATCAGCCTGCTCTATTTCCTCATTGCTAACTCCGTCAGTAATATCGATTTCTTGTGCTGAATAGTATGATGTAGTCCAACCGCTTTTAAATTTTTCGTATTTCTTTTTATCTTTTCCTAAAGCTTCAACATCCTTTTTCCAAGCCTCCTTGAATTCTTTAGAATCGCTTAAATCTTTATGTCTGCTGTATTCTTCTACATGAGCTTTTTCCATTTTAGTCAAATTATCCGATATTTGGATGTTTTTTATTCGGTTGAGCATTCTTTTATTTTTTGTGCCAAAGTAGTTGTCAAATTGATGCCCTATTTCGTGAAGTACTCCCTGTTTTATAGTTTCCGGTTTCAAACTCTTTCTGAAAAGGTTATATGGGAATTGATATTCTTCTGTTTTTATAATTATTTCTTTTTTGCCTGCATTTAATTCAGGGAATATTGTGCAGCCGTGTGTATATGGATTATCTGTATCCCCATGTTTTTTTATGTAAGATGAGAGAGGAGCTTTTCCCTCTATGTCACCGTATTCATCTGCAACGAAAATAGTTGTCCCCAGAAGAAAAGATATATTTTCTCCAACTTTTCTGTAAAAATCTGTTACAGCATCTTTTACGGCATTCCTTGAGTCTTGCGATGTGCCGTTATAGTACCTGAAATATATAGATGGTGTGTTTCCCCGTATTTTCTCCGTCATAAATATAATTATCCCCGTATTTATATAAACGTTTTTTTTTATATAAAATTGCCAAAATCAGGTTAACATAACTTTATAAATCAGATAATTTATGCAATTTTTAGTTTTCATATATATTAAGCATGATGGAAGAAATTTGTGTGAAGGAAATCTTATGTCGGGAAATAATAACAATTACAATACAGCTCTTGGAATAGGTGCAGGTGGTGCAACTTATTTATGCGTATCAAAATATGGAGCAAAACCTGTTATAAAAGGTATAATGTCAAAATGGGCAGATTATACTCCGGGAGAAAAATCCGTACTGGAGGGTGCTTTAACCCGCTCATATAATAAATCAGGACTTGCGGCTAAAGGTGTTGAAATTGTTGATATAAATCCGGCCAATAAGGATGTTGCATTTGACAAATTCGTAAAAAAAATTGATAAGCTTCTCACTGATTTTATAAAGGTTTATATAAAACCTAAAGATAACAAAAAGATAAATATAGTTGGTAAAGATACTAACGTATACAAAAATTTAAAGAAATTTGCAAATGGGGTTGCCGCCGGCAAGAACGCTTTTTACCACACTATAAGCAAACAATTGTTAATAAATAAAAAAGAATTTTCTTTTGCAGGATTTCATGAACTCGGTCATGCAATAAATGCAAATATGAATCCGTGGACTAATGCGTTGCACTGGGGCAGGCATGGTTTTGCATTTTTGGCTCCTGTTGCACTTGTAGTTGGTCTGTTAAAAGAGAAAAAGCCTGAAGGTGAAAAACCAAAGAATTTTATGGACAAGGTTGAAACTTTCACAAAAGATAATTGCGGAAAAGTTGTATTTATGGCAATGGTACCGACGCTCGCAGAAGAAGGTTTGGCAAGTATAAACGGACATAAACTTGCTAAAAGTGTTCTGAAACCTGATTTGTTAAAGAAACTTGCAAAAACTAATGCTCTGGCATGGGGTACATACTTTGCTTCTGCTGTTGCAATGGGTGTTGGTGCAAATTTGGCTGTAAAGGTTAAAGACCGTATTGCACAGAATAAAAATTAAAATTTTAAATAATATTTTAATATCTTTGTAATCTACTGAAAAAGTATATTGATTATAGAATTCTATTGATGTTTAATACTGGTATGAAAAGAAAAGAGCTATATATTTCCGTAATAATTGTGGCATGCATTTTGTTCGTTTTGAACAAAACCATAATGGTTATTAATAATCCCGAAACATCAGGCAGTGAGGAATTAATTAACCATGAAATCGTGTCTTCGCAAAAATTATATGAAATTGTATGGGGATTGGTAAGAAAAAATTATTATGATTCCGGCATGAATAACCAGAATTGGTACAGATGGAAACATCGTTATGACGGTCAAATTAAGAATGATGATGATGCAAAAGTTGCTATTGATACTATGCTTGCAAGTCTTAATGATCCGTATTCAAGGTTTATGAATAAAGAAGAGTATAATGACCAGAATACTTCCATAAATTCAAAAATTTGTGGTATAGGAGTTAATATTTCTTCTGTTGCAGGAAAAATACATATAGTCAATGTTTTAGACGGTACTCCTGCTCAAGCTTCTAATCTTCAATCAGGTGATATAATTCTGGATATTGATGGCAAAGAAGCGAGCGGTCTGTCTGTTGCAGAAGTGGCAAGTCTTGTAAGAGGCCCTGAAAATACATCTGTTCAGTTAACTATTATGAGGAATAATGATAAATTTGTTAAAAAAATTATAAGAAAAGAAATTAAAATTAAAACCGTAAAAAGTTCTGTTGACAATAATATAGGATATATTCAAATAAACAGTTTTATCGGTTCAACTACTCCTAACGAATTTTTGGAAGCTGCTGAAAAAACTAAATTTGCTGAAGGTTTAGTTATTGATTTGAGAGGTAATACCGGAGGTTTATTACCGAATGCAATTTTTATTGCAAATCTGTTTATTCCCGAAGGTAAACTCGTTAGTATAGTGGGCAGGGACGGATATAAATATGATATAAATGCTCAGAATACAGATTTTTCTATAGTGAAGCCTACAGTTATTCTTGTTGATGGCGGTAGTGCAAGTGCAAGTGAAATTTTCTCAGGTGCAATGAAAGATTATAAAAAAGCTACTCTTGTAGGTACCAGAACTTTTGGTAAGGGTATGGTGCAAAAAATTTATCCGCTTGAAAACGAAACAGGATTGAATTTGACTGTTGCCAAATATCTTACTCCTAACGGAATTGACATTAATAAGAAGGGTATTAAACCTGATGTGGAAGTTCAATTTACTGAAAAAAATATCAGAAATAAGGAAGATGTACAGCTTCAGACAGCCAAAAATATCCTTTCAAAAATGATTAGCCATAAATAATTATGACATTACGAGTTGTTTTGGCTTAGAACACGGCTTATCCATTCTCAAAAATTTATCCAGTAATATAGGAACATATTTTGCATTTAGTGCGGAAAAATCAAAGATGAATTCATTTATTCCTGCTTTATGGAGCTTTTCAACATCTTCAAAATCTTCCAGTACCCTATCTTCAAACATGTGCATTCTGCAAAATCCGTCACAAGTGAAAGGAAAAACTTTATTTAGCGACGGATCTTTTAGGGCGTATCCGCCTCTGTGGCATGGTGCGGCACAGGATAATCTGGAAATTATTGCACTATCGTTGTTTAACGGACATAGTCCAAGACTCGGAACTCTGATATTGCCTGCAATAGTGTATTTTTTATTTGGAATAATATTTTTAACTTTTTTAGCTGTTTGTATTGCAAGTTCAATATCATCAAATGCTGTAAAATCAACAGTACTTATAGGTGCAAGATTATTCAGACATTTAATTGAAAGACTATTTAAAAGGTTAATTCCCTGCCCGATTTCGATTGGTATGTGATTAATATCATTATCATTAATAAATGTCCAAAAATAGCCTATATTATTGATTATTATGCTGTCAGGTTCGGAATCTGCCAGCATAAGCTGTTTTCCGTATTCGTAAACTCTGTCAAAATCTCGTTCTATAAGTATTCTTGGGGTTGAAAGCTGAAATTTTATATCATGTTTTTTGCAGAATTTTTTTACCTTTGTTATAATTTCACAAAAACTGCTGGTCGATAAATCTGATGTGGAAAGTATTTCACCGTATTCAATTGAGTGTACGGGATTAATTCCTATTTTTTTTATGTAATTTTCCAATTCTTTAATCTGTGCTAATTCAGATAATCTTAAATTTATTCTGCATTCTTCAGATTTTTCAAAATCTATTTCTTTATTTATACGAGTTCTTTTTATATTCCATTCAAAGTTCTGAATATTACGGCTAAACTTGAAGTTTTTACTTTCTGCACAAATCATTTCGCCTGAGAAATGGTTTGTTTGATAAATACTTTTTCTGACATGTTTGAACGGCAATTTTTGTTTCCTGAATAATTTTGGTTTATCGAGAATTTTTTGTATAAGTTCAATTGCATCCAAAATATCTTCTGACGTTTCAAATTTTCCTTTAATTACAACCTTATCAATAGCACCCGATTTTTTAATTTCTTCAGCACAGTACGGAAGATTGTCAGTATCTATTGCAAGCGGAAGTTTTGTATATTTTTTGATTTTTTCAATATTTTTCATGTAGATTTCTTCGGTAATGATAACTTCATCAACCTTGTGAAAGTTGTTTATAAAATCAATGCCGGAAAGATTATGTATATCAAAATAAGAATCTACAATAACTTTGAACGGAAGATTAAAAAGCTTAATTGCTTCTAACATAGCATAACTGTTAATGAAAATCCCGTTAATACCTGAAGTCTTTAGAAATTTCAGCATTTTTTTTATTTCAGGCAGGTTTTCTTCATTTATGTCGTGTTTAAAATTGATGTAAATATTGCAATTGAACCCTTTTGCCATATTTACAAATTCTTTTACATATTCAAAATTATTGTTCAAAAACTTCTTATAATAAACGTAGTAATCTCTGCAAGCAGTATTTTTTGCAAAATGCTCAATATCTTCCGGTTTTTTTACCGGTGCTACAATCTTAATTTCCTTCATAAGTGAATTATAATTCTGAATTTCTAATTAATCAATATTTGTAACGGTATGTTTACTACTTGTTATTGACGTGGTATCATTACATCCCATTTTAACAGAGGATCGGATGCAAAATGTTTGAAATATGCTTCGGAATTTTTAGTGCATACATAGCCCTTGTCTGTTTTGGTAAAAATTCGCCACGGATATGAGGTTTCATAAGCCTTTATAATTCCTTCATCGTCAATTGTAGCTGATCTTAAAGGAATATTCCTTATTTCATCATCAGGCAGGTATAAGTCAATCTTTTTTTGCCCGTTCCCCAATGTCTTGACAATTATAATATCTCCGTTATTACTCTTGAATTCCCCGGCAGGTGCTCCGTAAGAACTTATTTTATTTTGTACTTTGGCAATAAATTTATTGTTTTTCTTTATTTCCTCAGGATTTGCGGAATTATTTTTATGTTGGGGTACATTTTTGATAAATTTTTTATATGTATAGTGTAATTTTCTGTAAAAATTATTTAATTTTAATTTGAACATATCTGTTGCAGTTCTGTCATTGTACAATTTTACAGCCTGAAAGCTCGGACTATATTGATATTTCCGAGTTTGATAATGTTGGTTATTAAAATTTGTCAGACTGACTTTTGTAATCATTTTTACCTCAGGTATTTTTATAACGTATATAAATAGAATTTTTTGCTATTTGTACATGTCGTTTTGATTAAACATTCTATATTGTAGTGCCTGCATTAAATGTATTTGATTTATGATTTCAGAACCCTCCAGATCCGCAATTGTGCGGGCAAGTTTTAGAATGCGGTCATAGCGTCTTCCGGAAAGCCGGTATTTTACAATTGCGACTTTGAACATATCTTCTGCCGAACTATCAATTTTACAATATTTTTTTACCAATTTTGGAGTTAGTTCCGAATTCGTTAAAAACCCTTCATCTTTGTACCTGTCAGCCTGTATCTTTCTTGCTTTAACAACACGTTCTCTTATTTGGGCAGAGGTTTCTTCTTTTTCTCCGTAAGAAAGCAGCTCATCTGTTGTTAATCTCGGGACTTCAATTTGTAAGTCAATTCTGTCCAATAATGGTCCTGACAGTTTAGATAAATATCGTTGGATTTGGTATTCCGAGCAGGTACATTGTTTTTCTTTATCTCCTAAATATCCGCACGGACAAGGATTCATTGCACCAAGCAAAATAAATTTTGCAGGATATTTAATAGAATGTTTTGCTCTTGATATTGCTACTTCTCCGTCCTCAATAGGTTGTCTTAATACTTCGAGTACATTTCTCGGAAATTCTACCATTTCATCGAGAAACAGAACCCCTCTGTGTGCAAGAGTAATTTCACCGGGTTTAGGATTAGTACCCCCGCCTATGATACCTACAGGGGATGCTGTATGGTGGACTGAGCGAAACGGACGTTGCTTTAACAGCGGTTCATCCGAATGTAACAGACCGCAAACGCTGTATATTTTGGTTAATTCAAGAGCTTCAGATAACTCAAGCGGAGGTAGTATTGACGGGAAACACTTTGCCATAAGAGTTTTACCTGAACCGGGAGAGCCGAACATAAGCATATTATGTCCGCCGGCAGCGGCAATTTCTAATGCTTTTTTAGCTTTATGCTGCCCCTTAACATCTTTAAAATCATACAGATATTCCTGTTCGATTGATGAATTCAAGTATTCATTAATGTCAACAACAGTTTTCTCTATAGGATTTTCCGTAAAGTGGTCTATAACTTCTCCAAGATTATTTGCTCCATATACATTTATGTCCTGTACAAGAGCGGCTTCTTTTGCGTTAGCCTTAGGCACAATTACATTTGTAATTCCAAAACTTTTTAATCCCATAACAAGAGAAAGTACACCGTTAACAGGACGCAAACTTCCATCAAGGGATAACTCACCGATAAATCCGTATTTTTCAACGGCTTCCGGAGTTATAACTTCTTCTTCAACCTGTATTCCTACAGCAATCGGCAAATCAAAATTTGAACCTTCTTTTTTTAAATCAGCAGGGGCAAGGTTGACTATGACACGACCTGACGGGAAAGTCAGATTAGAGTTTCTTGTTGCAGAGCGAACTCTGTCACGGGCCTCATTTACTGCTGCATCCGGCAATCCGACAATAGAAATCATAGGGGCGGAATGCGTTGTATCCACTTCTACATCTACTTTGTATGCGTTAAGACCTATTACGGTTGCTGTTGTTACTTTGTTTACCATAAGCAGATTATACAATATTTTTTATAAGAAGTAAAATTAAATTATAAATTAATGATAATCATTAATTGTTCTTCAGCCAGTCGAGGCAAACTTTTGTGAACTTATCTTCAAAGTGAAGATATAAATCTTCTGCATGACAGCCACCCTCAAACAGGATATAGTCTTTTTTACAATCAGCTTTTTCATATAGAGTTTTGGTGTGCCAGCTGTGTACTGTAGGATCTTTTTCACCTGCCAAAAATAGTGTCGGACACTTTATATTCCGTACAATTTCAATCGGTTTAATTTTCTTTAAAGGCACGGGATAAGGACGTATTGATAAAAATCTGTTAAGCTCAAACTTTTTAAATGTTTCACCCCAAGCTTCTTTTTTCCACATCTGATTTTCAATTTTCCCAAAATCAGCAGGTGCAGATACCGCAATAACCGCATCAATATTTTGATTTTGGGCTGCGTAAATAAGTGAAATCCCTGCACCTAAAGAAAATCCTGCAAGATATATTTTTTTATAGTTTTTTGATTTTGCAAATTTTACAACCGAGTCTATGTCTTTTATTTCTTTAGCCATAAAAGTGAACCAGCCGCTACTTTTGCCGTGTCCTCGAAAATCAATACTCAGTACATCATATTCTTTTGCAAACATTTTTGCAATAAGTTTGAACGCATTGGAATCTTTTGTCATACACCAGCCGGGGCAGACGATTACAACACTGTTGTGATTATTTTCATAATAATCTATAGCAATTTTTATAGAGTCGTCCGTTACTAAGTTTATACTAATCATAATTTTTATTATAAGCTTAAAACTTTTTACGGCAATCAGTTTATATTAAACTTTTGTATTGAGAATTCAAAAATCATATTAGTTATAGTTCTTTCAAGATAAGTTTTTACAAAGTTGAGTAATATAAATAAATATGTTATACTGTATATATGGGCTAATTTAAGGTCGGTTATGAATTTTTAGATTTTATCCGGAGGACGGTTGCAGATGAAGAAAGTTATTATAATTTCAGCTTCCCCAAGAAAAGGTGGTAATTCAGATATATTGTGCGATAAGTTTTTAGAGGGGGCAGCTGAAGCAGGGCATCAAACAGAAAAAATATTCTTGAGAGAAAAGGATATAAATTACTGTATGGGCTGCGGATATTGCAATATCAGCGGATTTAACGGATGTGCAAAAAATGACGATATGGACGGAATTTTGGATAAAATGATAGAAGCTGATGTTATTGTGTTTGCTACTCCGATATATTTTAACACAATAGCAGGACAGCTAAAAACTTTTATTGACAGAATTTATGCTAAATATACAAAAATTGTTAACAAAGAATTTTACTATATTATGACTGCCGAAGAAGAAGGCGACAAGACTATTCAATATGCACTCGGCGAATTTAAGGGGTTATTGTCATACTT
This sequence comes from uncultured bacterium, assembly GCA_902777385.1. Classification (GTDB taxonomy): domain Bacteria; phylum Cyanobacteriota; class Vampirovibrionia; order Gastranaerophilales; family Gastranaerophilaceae; genus UBA1221. The sequence goes on along the minus strand of CACYTP010000012.1, from coordinate 60,853 downwards.
GAATGGTGCTGAAGAAAAAGGATATCTTTTTGCAGGCGGAGTTACTCAAAAAGGCGATATTAATGATACTGAGCATGTTCAGCGGGCTTATGAACTGGGTAAGACTGTCTGATAATTAACCTAAATCAACCTCTTGTTTGATGTGTTAATCCTTCTGTTGTTATAGAATAATTCGTATATACAGACTGGATGGTATTTATGGCTGCAAATTTTGATTTTTTGAAAAAGGTTGATAAAGATTTATTTGAAATAATAAACGAGGCAGAATCGTTGTATCGGGATGAATATTTCGATCAGTGTATGGCACAGACAAGACGTTTTGGCGAAAATGTATGCAAAACCGTACTGGGAGATAAACGTACAACCGAGGATACTTTTGATGAAATGTTGGCAACACTGAAAGATAATGGTAACGGTGAAGAGCAGGAAAAAGAATTTATTGATGATTTGTATTTCCTGAAAAAACACGGAAACGATGCCGTCCATTCTTCAAAGGTTAATAAAAGCGGAATGGATGCTTTGGAATGTTTGCAGCGTGCTTTTGAAGTTGCAATAAATTATGCTGTTTATAATAAAAATGCTAATGAAAGTGTTTTAAGGCTTCGTTACGATACGGAATTACTCGTAACAGGTAAAAAGTCTAAAAAATCATTGTCTGAAAAATACGAAGAAGAAAGTGCAAAAAGTAATCTGAATAAGAAAGTATCCTCAAAATCAGCAGGGAGAAAACGTGGAAGAAAATCAAAGAAAGCAATAAATCTTTTTCCGATAGGCTGGGGTTTTCAAAAGAAAGAACAAGCAACAAAAAAAGAACCTAAGAAAAAATTTACAAAACAGTCATATACTATGACACCTCAAAACAGAGGTAAAAAAGTATCATTTTTCTGGGTTATTGTCGGAGTTACATCATTTATTTCGCTTTTGATAATTCTAAGTATGTTTGTAGCAACTCGACTGTAGACCTCTTGAAAAATGTAAAAAATAGTTTATAATGAAAATGTATAAAAACCACGGAGGATATTATCATGATTGGAATTAAGCGTAGGGTGGGGGGTAAAATCCTCTCGTAGTAAGGATTTACAAGATTTGCAGGCTAGCCTGCCTTTAGAGATGCTTCGCTCGTGGCATTTTTTAAACCACGGTGAAGAAAGAATTAAGCCTATTTTATGTCATCCTGAATTTATTTCAGGATCTAGCCACAGTAAAACTTTAGGTAGTACTCAAAAAGAGAAGGTCGTAGCAAGTAGCATGGGTCAGATGCTGAAACGAGTTCAGCATAACATAATGTGGGGGCGTAAAGCCGCTTTCACATTAGCGGAGGTCTTGATAACTTTGGGTATAATCGGTGTGGTTGCGGCGTTAACATTACCGACATTGATACAAAATTACCAAAAACGTGTCTATGTAACCCAGTTAAAGAAGTCGGTATCAGTACTATCAAATGGATTTAGACTTATGATGGCACATGATGGCGTAACAGAATTGAAAGATACGCATGCATTTAGCGGTATGTGGGTAGATGCCTGCGGTGAGTTCGTTTCTGAAAACACTTTACTTACCAACAATTGTAGTAGTATAAGAGAGGGACTTGCGAGCGTATTTTCAGGTATTCAGTTTACTTCATGTGATGCGGTTCAAGTAAAATTTTTGAATGGTGATAATGCTGCTGGGGGGATTGCAAAGAATACATCTCGCTCATGTATAAAATTCGTTGATGGCTCTGAAATTTACAATTATTTATTTTATCCAACAACTGATTCATATTATGCTGATTTTTTTATTGATATAAACGGACCTAAAAACCCAAATACTCTTGGTAGAGATATTTTTAAATTATATCTGGATAATACAGGAACGGTAGTTGGGTATGGTTCTCAGGCTGTTTCTGAAATGATTAGTGGTGATCCGAATGTTTTATATTGGCGAACAACACAAAGGGCTCTTAATAAGTGTACAACGGATGATTCTTCAGCCAAAGGTTGGACGTGTGCAGCAAGAGTGCTGGAAGAAGATGCAATGAACTACTAGAAGCGAAAGTTAGATTTTCGGGTGAGGGGTCAGACCTTTCAGATAGCGTTAAATCTTTAGTATCAACAGTCGAAAAAACGGCCGGATTGCCACGCTCACGTTGTTCGCTCGCAATGACATGAAATATAAATTTGCCAAAAGATAATCCGAGCGGTCGAAGTAGGTTTAGTTCACCGCTCACTTATTTTTCTAAAAATTCCCTGTGCATAAATTTTATTAAAGGATGTTAAGTCTTGCAGGTATTGCATTTACGCATAAACTTGACACTTTTGATATTTTTATAAACAATAAGTAAGTGTATATTTGAGGACTTTGTATGAAAAGATTTTTACTTGCTATTTTTTTGATGATGTCGTTTGCAGGTTTCGGGTTCGCTCAGGGGTATAATTTTTCGGCAGATAATCAGCATGTCTATGTGTCTGCTCGTTCTCCTGAGTATGTAAGATTTTATGACATAAATCCGACAGAGATAACCGCAAGATACAATAAGCTTAGCGAAAATGCCGAAAGACAATTATCCGGACAATCAAAAGATACATACAAAAAAGTAAAAAAAATCCAGAAATATATTGCGGAAGGAAATTTTGACAAAGCACTTAAAGTAGATAATGATTTTTTGCCGACACATATTCAGTATTATAATTATCATCTTAGAAAGAATGATTATCATTCTGCTATGAATGAAATTATATCTATAAAACGTGTAAATTCTATGGATAAAATTTTGAATGACGATATAATTTCCTATAAATTGGGAATGCTCTATTACATTGACAAAAACTATCAAGGTGCATTGACTTATTTATCTCATTACACAGATAGCCATAATCCTTCCGAGGATAATTTATGGTATGTACTTTCCGACATATATTTTCATTTGGGTAGTTATGATGACAGTATAAAATATGCTGTTAAAATTCCAAAAACTTCTGTAAATTATTCTCAGGCTCAGGAAATTTTATTTAATGATTACTACAGTATAAATAATGTTCAGGAAGCATACAGGTGTGCAAAGGAACTTGTGTCAAGAAATCCTAATGCCCATAACTACATACGGCTTGCGGCAACTTCAAACGATAATGATAAAACTAAACTCGAAATTTTGAACAAAGCTCGCAATATGGCTCTTCAAAGTGAAGATTATGACAATCTGTTAAGGGCAGATATTGGTATTGCAAGACTTGAACAGAAAAAGATTGACGGAGCAGTATCAAATTTGAGCGGTTTTATAGAAAAACCCGACTGGAATAAAATATACAATGAGGTTTCACATTTGACAGAGCCTCTGGAGCTGAGTCAACGACAGGCTAATTTCTTTAAATCAACAAATTATTGTATTGATAGATATGCAGGTCAGGATTTGATTAAATGTTTTGAATATGTCAATAAAGAAGAAGCAAAGATTTCAAATGAAAAATTAACTCAGTATCAGCAGGAAATGCTTGAACAACAACAAGAATTAGACGCTATCAGAATGCAGCAGCAGTTTCTTGAACAGACATATTACCAGAGAATGTATTTAGACGATTTTCTCTATATGCGTCAGCCTTACCCTTATTTTTACGAAAATTACTGGTAGAAAATATAACAAACGTATCAATATGTTTACAACTCGAGGTTAAAACAACTTAATATCATTGACATTTAGAAACAACCGCTATAAAATTATGGTGTCGATGATTAAGGGGTTTAATGTATGGAATTGAGAAACAGTCATATTTTATCTTTACTTGAAACTAAAACAGGTGATTTTCAGGATAGAATTGCTCTTGGAATGAAGGGTGCTTACGGATGGAGAGAATTTACATACAAAGGTATCGGACTTCTTTCCAGAAGAATTGCCCGTTATTTGATTGAAGATGTAGGTATTAAAAAAGGTGAGTGTCTGGCAATTCTCTCAGAGTCAAAGCCCGAATACGGAGCTTGCGTTTTTGCATCTGTGCTGACGGGTACTATAACCGTTCCGTTGGATATTAAATTATCCAAGTATGAACTTGTATCTATTCTTTCGGATTGTATGCCAAGCGTAATGCTTGTATCTCAGGAGTATTTGGAAACAGCTCTTGCTATCCAAAAAGAAGTTACATCTATCAAACATATTCTTGTTATAGATGAGCATGTTTCTAATGAAAATGTAAAAAATATATATAATTTGCCTGAAAAATATGATGCAAAATGGAGACAGAGAAGTTCAAAATCTACTGCATTTATTATTTACACGTCAGGTACAACAGGTGCTCCAAAGGGTGTAGAAATTTCTTTCAGAAATATTAAGGCTCAGATTGAGGATTGTACTGATGCCATAAATACTATTTTGCCAAACGGAGAGAGGATTAATCTTCTTTCTATATTGCCGATGAATCATCTTTTTGAAATGACAATCGGATTTTCTACATTTTTGCATTTTGGACATACAGTGTATTATACAAGCAGTCTTAAACCTAAAGATATTACGGGTATAATGAGGGAAAAACATATTCAGTTTATGATTGTTGTTCCGGCATTCTTGAAACTCTTAAAGGCAGGCATTGAAAAAGAAATTAATGCAAATCCGCCGATTGTGAAATATATGTTCAAGTTTTTGTATCATCTGGCAAAATTTATTCCGTTCTATTCGGTTAAAAAAGTTATGTTTAAGAAAATACATGAAAACCTTGGCGGAAAGTTTATCGGATGTATATCAGGCGGTGCTCCATTGGATATTGATGTCGGAAGATTTTTTGAACGTATTGGTATCAAAGTATATCAAGGATACGGGTTATCAGAAACAAGTCCTGTCGTTTCGGTTAATCTTGATAAGCGTCATGAACTTGCCTCTGTCGGACATCCTCTTAAACATTTTGAGGCAAAAGTTGATAAAGAATCAGGAGAATTGCTTTTAAGAGGTCCTTCTGTTATGAAGGGTTACCACAATCAGCCTGAGATGACCGCAGAAGTCATTGATTCCGAAGGATGGCTGCATACAGGTGATATTGCAAAAATAGATAAAGACGGACACTTATATATTACCGGTCGTATTAAAAATATGATAGTTTTATCCGGAGGAAAGAAAGTATTTCCGGAAGAAGTTGAAGCGGTTTTAGAAAAGAGCCATTATATTGCAGAAACCTGTGTACTGGGTGTATCCAGAAGCTTCGGTTCAAAGGACGGAACGGAAGAAGTTACGGCTGTTGTAGTTCCTAAAGATGAATTGTATAATTCATATTCGGATGAAGATATTGAACGTATGATTAAGTTGGATATAAAAACTCTTTCTATGCACTTGGCTCAATATAAACGTCCGACAAATATTATAATTTCAAAAGAAGCACTCCCTAAAACTACAACAAGAAAAGTTAAGCGTAAGGAAGTAAGAGAATTAATTAAAGCGTAATAATTATGAAAATAGCGGTTGAGAATTCCTCAGCCGCTATTTTTATTGTTGTGTAAGTGATTATATAATATTTATTTGGAAGCAGAGATAGGGTTCCAAATGTCTTTTTTATTATTTTTAATTAAATCCATATAGAACTGTTCTTTATAATCCAGCATTTCAAGTTGTTGTTTGAGTTCTTCCATTTTAGATAATGCTTTTTTCTTGGTTTCTTTTATAATATCAAAACGTTCTTTTAGTGTGCTGTCCCCTTCCAGACAAAGGGTTAAATATTTTTTTATGGATTTATTATCAGTGCCGCAAGCTCTTAAGCATTTAACAATTTTTACCCAATCCAAATCACTTTCGCTGAACACTCTTACATTATTTTTATCACGCTCAACAAAAGGGAAAAATCCGCATTTTGCCCAAAAACGCAGAGTATGTTCAGAAACCTCCATTTTTTTTGCAACTTCTTTTATCGTGTACATTTTTAACCTCACAAAAAAGGAGGGGTGTTAAACCCCTGCCTTTAAACATTTTACTGCATCTTCAATAATTTGAACCGGTGTTAGTCTGTAACGATTGTACAATACATCCAGAGGAACTCTGTCTGTAAATTCTTTATTAGCACCATAGTTCAAAACTTTCAGGTCAGAGTTGCCAAGATAGCTTGCAATTTTTTCACCAAAACCGCCGTTTAATTCTCCGTCTTCCAGTGTTATTACAACCTCATGGTTAGATTTCAGACTGTCAAGCATATCTTTGTCTATTCCTGTTATAAATCTGGGGTTTATTAGAGTTGCATCTATATTTAACTTAGATTTAATTTCATTAACAACTTTTTCAGCCAGCCAGTAAAAATTACCTAAACCTATAACCGCAATTTTTTCACCTGACTTTGTCATCTTAAATTTGTTTATGCTATCGGAATAATCCGTGGTATCCTTTACGCCTGTAGAATTCAACCCACATCCCGGAACTCTTATTGCAGTAGAATATTGAGTTTGATTTACTGACCAATCCAACATAGCAAGATACTCTTCCTTGTTTGTAGGTGCAAGATATACAAGGTTAGGAATATTCCCCATCATTGCCATATCAAATGTACAAAGGTGTGTTGCATCTGCTCCGGAAATTCCACCCCACCAAATAAGAAGGGTTAGTGGAGAATTGTTTAGACATAAATCCTGTGATAACTGGTCGTATGTTCTCTGAATAAAAGAACTCATAACGTTGAGAATTGGTTTTGCACCACCTCTTGCGATACCTGAAGAAAAAGCAACAGCGTGTTCTTCTGCTATACCTACATCAACATAATGACAGCCTAACTGTTTTCTGAAATTTGCATCAAATCCGAATACTCCCGGTGTTGCTGCATTAACAACTACAACAGATTTATCCTCTTTAATCTTATTCACAATATAATCTTTTGTTATACTATTCCAATCCTCCCCAGTTGTCGTTGTGTTTACAACTATTTCGTTATTTTTATCAAGAGTATTTGGCAAAATCCAGTGGAACATTTCTTTATTTTCCGTAGCGGCTTTTAAGCCATGACCTTTTTCTGTAACAATATGAACAACGATAGGATGATTAATGTCTTTTACCTTTCTAAATCCTTCAATAAGCTTTTCGACATTATTCCCTTCGCCTATATATAAATAGTCGAAGCCCAGAGATTTAAAGAAATTGCATTCTGCTTTGCCGTTTGTTTCACGAAGTTCTTTAAGATTTTTATATAATCCGCCCTCGTTAGGTGCAATGGACATATCATTATCGTTAACTATTATGATAATGTTTGAACCGAGTACAGCGGCATTATCAAGCCCTTCCAAGGCTTCTCCGCCACTTAAAGAACCGTCTCCGATAAGAGCAATAACATTACCTTTTTCACCTTTCAAATCTCTTGCTTTTGCTAATCCTGTAGCCAGTGATACAGAAGTAGAAGTATGTCCTACCTTGAAGAAATCATGTTCACTTTCTTCAGGAGCTGTATAACCCGTATAAATGTGATAGTTTTCCGGATTAATAAAACCTTCTTTTCTGCCTGTCAAAAATTTGTGCGGATAACATTGATGCGAAACATCAAAAACTATTTTATCAACAGGGGAATTAAATACATAATGTAAAGCTATTGTAGCTTCTGCAATTCCCAAATTCGGGCCGCAATGTCCGCCTACTGTATTAACTTTTTTAATAACAAAACTTCTGATTTCGTCAGCCAGTGTACTCATTTCTTCAACAGATAACTTTTTTACGTCATCAGGAGTGTTAACCTTGTCTAAAATCATTTATTTACTCTCCTATATTATCTCCGATAACAATTTTATAACTTGATAGCAACTCTCAGTCAAGTATTAAAATATATATGCAGCCAAAATAGCAAAAATAATCAATGGAATATTAAAATGCAAAAAGGTAGGAATGCAAGTATCAGTAATGTGGTTATGCTGATTGTCTGCATTTAACCCTGCGGTAGGACCAAGAGTAGTATCGGAAGCCGGCGAACCTGCATCTCCAAGTGCGGCTGCTGCAGCCAAAATTACGACAGAAGCGGCAGGTGAAAATCCTAAATGAGAACAAACCGGAATAAATAATACCGCCAAAATAGGAATTGTACCAAATGAGGTTCCGATACCCATAGTAACAAATAATCCTACAATGAGCATTAATCCTACAGCAATAAACCTGCTGTTCTGCATAAACGGTATCATTGCATTTACAAGAACTTCTATGCCGCCTGTCTGTTTCAGTACCAGAGCGAAACCTGCGGCAACAAGCATTACAAATGCGACATAACCCATTAATCCAATCCCTTCATTTATGAGTTTATCCATCTTTTTATGACTGACGGCACCACCGCCAAATACTATGCCAAGTCCGACTAAAGCTCCAAGAGGTAATGATTTTGTAAGTAATTGGACAATCAGTGTAGCAAATGCACCAAGTAGCGTAATATAATGATTTTTATTTAATTTAAGTGCTTCTTCATCATCTTCTTCTATTTTATTTTTTGCAAATACAATATCCTTGTACTCTCTTGGTTTTCTGTATGAAATCAAAACAGCGGCAAGAAGTCCTATAAACATTCCAATTCCCAATATCCATGTTGATTTCCAGACATCATTTTTTAGAACTTCCATACCGTTCAGTGTCATATTCTCTGCAATCAAGCCCTGAAAAATTAAACCAAACCCTGCAGGAATAGTAATATAAGGAGCTTTTAATCCAAATGATAACGAACAGGCAACAGCTCGTCTGTCAATCTTTAGTTTGTTCATTACATGCAGCAGCGGCGGTATTAATATAGGAATAAATGCAATATGTACGGGTATCAAATTCTGAGAAAGCATTGCAATTACTGTAATTATGATGAGTAGTATTAATTTTTTATCTTCAATAACGGAGGCTATTTTCTTTGCCAGAATTGTAGCTAATCCGGTATGCGTCATAGCTGCCGCAAATGTTCCGAGTAAAATATAACTCAATGCAGTTTCCGTATTGCCGCCCATTCCGGAAATAAAAGTATCCATAACTTTTCCGATTGGCATACCTCCGACCATTCCGGCAACTATTGCGGAAATAATTATTGCCAAAAGAACGTTTACTTTGCGTAAACATAGTATGCAAAGCAAAATAACTGATATAATTACAGGGTTGAACAGAATATTCATAAGAGGATTATAACATAAAAACCTTATAAACTGTCATAAACCCTTTTAACTTCTTTAATATCCTGCCACATAAGCCACTTTGGGCTTCCTTTTTCGTGAGATTCATTTCTCAAAAGATAAGACGGGTGAAATATTGGCATCATAACACTGTCATAAGGTCCTTCAAACCATTGTCCTCTTAGTTTTGTTATCCCCTGATTAGTATTTAGCATAGAAGTAAGAGCTACTTTACCGCATAATAGGATTATACGGGGTTTTAAAATTTCAAGTTGTGCATCAAGAAAAGCTCTGCAAGCTTCTTTCTCCTCAGGAAGAGGATCTCTGTTATTTGGCGGACGGCATTTTAAAGTATTGCAAATATAAATATCTCGTTTTCTTGATAATCCGACTGATTCAAATATTTTATCAAGTAACTGACCTGCTTTACCTACAAAAGGTTCACCCTGCATATCTTCATTATACCCAGGAGCTTCGCCAATAAGCATAAGTTTGTGATTTGGAACGCCGCCGGAAAATACAATATTTGTACGGGTAGCACCCAACGCACAATTTTGACAGAGTTCGCACAAATCTTTAACTTCTTTTAAATCTTCCTCAATGCTCATAAAAATCCTTAATTTGTAACAAGAATTTATCACGAATAATATTTTTAATCAAATAAAATCATAATATAGGAATGTTTTATTAGCCGTATTGATGAATTAAAAATATGCACATGCAGTTTAATTTTTGAGTGTATAAGAAAGGAGATTTTATTATGAAATTTAATCCGCTAAAAGAAAAAGGTATTCCTCTTGAAAAACAGCTTAGAACTTGGCACGATATAGCACACAGAAAGTTTAACAAAACCCATGTTGATTGTTATACAAGAACACGACAAATATTAATGAACGGAATTGAGGTTGAAGGGTGGAATTTCAAACACAATTTTGCAAGAAATACTGAAGATAAAGAAACTCAGGAATTCCTTGCAAGAACAAAACGTATTGAAGATGCTCAACAAACAACAATAAACTGGCTTGCTCCTTGTGATCAGTCTGTATTAGAAACTACACTCGGGTACGAGCAGGTAGCTGTTGACTTAACTGCTTGGATGGCACAGAATGAGCCTGATAAATATGTTAAAGAAACCTTTGACTTTGGTTTGTTAGAAGATTTTGATCATTTGTACAGATATTCACAGTGGGCATACATGGTTCATGGAATTGAACCTGATGCAATAGTGCAAGGCAATACGGATGTAATACTCGGGCGACCTACACAAAACCATCATAACTGTAATGTTATAAGATTAAGAAAGCCTTACGATAAGAAAACGGCTACTCCGCAAACAAAGGTCAATATATTAACACTTGTAGCAGGTGAACAACAAACTCATAACTACTACGGAGAACACGGTTTTGAATATGGCAGCGAGTTGTTAAGAGAAACTTACGCCGAAATTAAAGACGTAGAAGAAGAACACGTTACTATGTATGAATCACTCATAGATCCGACCGAATCATGGTACGAAAAACTGCTTCTGCACGAGTTTACGGAAGTTTGCACATATCATAATTGTTATGAGGACGAAACGGATGAAATGATAAAACCTATATGGGAAGAGTTTTTGGCTATAGAATTAGACCACTTACATACTGCGGCAGAACTCTTTAAAAAACACGAGGACAGAGATCCTGAAGAAGTAATTGGGGAAGAAGTTGTACACCCTTGTCACTTTGAATCTCAAAAGAAATATGTAAGTAAAGTTCTTGAAAAGGAAATTGATAAACGTTTAGGAACGGATAAAGATTACTTGTATACAGATGAGTTGCCTGAAGACTGGGCAAGTTATTGTGTTCAGGATGTAGTAGGTGAAGACGGTTCTCCTTCTGAAGTAACAATAAGAGTCATTAACGAACAAAAAAATCATGATATAGTTTCTGCTTCTGAAGAAATGATAGAAAAAATCCCCGAAATGATGAAGAAAGCTACCCAGCGAAAGGGTATGACTTTTGATACATTTACACCTGATGAATATGAAGCTATGGTAAGGGATGACGAATAAATTTAAAGTTCAGTGTATTAAGTAGCGGACAGAAATTTCTGTCTGCTATTTTTATATGTTTTTGATAAAATAATTTTGTTATGGAAGTTAAAAATTTAACAAAAATATTAGCTGTAAATTTTGGTGGAATTGGAGATGAGATATTCTTTTTGCCGACACTAATCTCATTAAAAAAAGAATTTCCTAATTCGGAAATTACGTTGGCACTTGAGCCAAGAAGTAAGAGCATTAAAGATTTAACTGATATTATAGATAATTTGTTTTTAGTGGATATTAAGGGGAAAAATAAATACGCAGAAATTTTGAAATTAATATTTCTTGCAAGAAGAGGAAAATTTGACATAGCCATAACTGCCGGCGGAAATAAATTTATGAGTATTATTTTATGGTTAACCGGAATAAGACAAAGATATGGTTATGATGCAGGGGCATTAAGCAGAAAACTTTTGACACAGACTGTTCCTTTGAACAAAAACCAATATGCATGTGCAATGTACCATGATTTGGTAAAACCGCTTACGCAGCATAGGACAGAACTACCTGTATTGAATATAACACCTCAGCCGAAACGTGAAAACACGGTACTTATTCATCCCGGAGTAAGTAAGATGAGTATTCAGAAGGGATGTATAAAAACAGTCGGTGCGGAAGTTTGGGCAAAAGTAATTGACTTGTTAACAGAGAAAGGTAAGACGGTAATGCTTGCCGGAGGACCTGACGATAAGGAATGTATAGAAACTATACTTAATTCTATTTCATGTAAGGATAATCCTAAATTTGAAAATTATTACGGTAAAACAAAATCAATGAGGGATTTGGGTGAACTAATATCAGGTGCGGAAAAATTTTTATGTTCCGATTCTGCTCCGTTGCATGTTGCAGTAGCGTTAAAGACACAGACTTATGTAATATTTGGTTCAACAGATGATAATAAATTAATTCCAAAGACGGATAAGGTTGTACCGATAAAAGCAAATGACAATTGTCCGTTAAAACCGTGTTTATGGGAAAGAAGAATGACAACCTGTGATAGTTTAGACTGTTTGAAAATATCTGCTGAGGAAATAGTAAGTAAGATAATAGAATAAAATAGGGTTGACATTGCGGTATGTGTTTCGTATTATAATGGACGAGGTGAGGCGACATGGCCAAGTGGTAAGGCAGGAGCCTGCAAAGCTCTTATCCCCCAGTTCGAATCTGGGTGTCGCCTTTTTTAGTTTTATAGAGGGGTATTAATAAAAATATGGGTTCAATTTTTGGAATAGCTGATTTACCGGTAGATACAATTGCAGATACAGTAAAAATCAACAGTAACGGACAGGTTCCTGCTCCGGTGATATCGCATGAGGTATCAGATTTTGGCAAATCTGTAAAAGGTGCAAATCTGGCACCATTAAGTACAGATGTAGTACAATTGCCGAAAAAAAAGCCCTTATCCAATGGTATAATAAAAATGCGAAACGGTTTTGGAAAATTAATGAGTCATTTAAGCGGAATTAAGCCGAAACATATTATAAAATAGTCAGATATAAAACGGGCGATTGGCGCAGTTGGTAGCGCATCTGAACGACATTCAGAGGGTCACAAGTTCGAGTCTTGTATCGCCCACCACTAAAAAGACAGTAACATTTGTTACTGTCTTTTTAGTAATAAGGATGTAACAAGTGTTGAGAACTTGCACAGCAAAGCTGTGCCAAAGTTCGAGCGACCTGTGAGCAGAGTGCGGAGTGCTTTTGCTTTATAGTGCGATTAGCACAAAAAGCAAAACACGAAGTCACGTTTAATGCGAACAGGTCAAGACAGTCTTGTATCGCCCCCCATAGAGCCTCTGAGGTAATCGGGGGTTTTATAATGCGATACTTTGGCGAGAACTTGTAGTTTGATGCTTATTATCATAAGTAACAATTACAAACAAAAACTTTATATTTGTACTAATAAATTAAATTGGAATACTTACAGTAATTTAGGGGATATACTATTGGGGAATGTAAAAATTTTACAGTAATGACATAATTATTATATGATTGATTTAAATTGGTACAACGAATTAATAAAACCTGTAATGAGTCCTCCGGCATGGCTATTTTCACCTGTGTGGGGGGTATTATATTTAACTATAATAATTTCTTTTTTATTATTTTTAAATAAAAAAACTGTATTTACAAAAACAGGCGGATATGTTTGGTTTACAATACAAATGCTGTTAAATTTTATGTGGACACCTGCATTTTTCCTTTTGAGAAATATCGGATTGGCATTGTTTATTGTTATACTGATGGATGTTGTCGTTTTTATGACAATAAAAGAATTCAACAAGATTTCTAAACTTGCCGGGGGTATGCTTATTCCATATTTTTTATGGATACTGTTTGCTACATACTTGAATGCAGGATTTTTCCTGTTAAATAGGTAGTTTTGTATTGTTGTAAAAACAACAGAGCGTAAATAATAATCATATTTTTTAATAATCAGCTGAAATGTTACCAAAACTTAAGATAACCGTATTAAAATTTTGACACGAAGTTATATTATTGATATATTTATAACGAGTTATATGTGTGATTAATGGGACATAGGAGTTTAATAGGGTTATGAAAAGATTATTGTGTACAGTGTTATCTGTTATGCTGTTGAGTTCTTATAGTGCGGTTACTTTTGCGGCAGCCGTAAATCCAAACATGCCTTCAATACCAAAGCCTAATTTGCAGGCTGCACCGAATGCAAGAACAATTGAATTTGCATTCGTATTTGACGGCCCATCCGATAAAAATGCGGAAGTAATTAAAACATTCCAGAAAACAATAACGTTATCACTTTTACCTGATTACAAGGCAGCTTTCCCGAAAGAGTTAATATTTTCAGGTGACTGGACAAAACAGGGTGCTATAAATGCTTCTAATAAAGCTTTGGCATCAAGGGCAACTATGGTAATATCTTTGGGATATTTATCAAGTGATTACTACTCTTCAAAGAAAAATAAGAATAAATATGTTGTAACAATAGATCAGTATGGACTTAGGGACTTTGGAAATAATTTCTTTAATCCGCTACAGCAATCAATAAATGATTTTGTTACTTTTAAAAATTTAGTGCCAAATATTAATAAGGTTGCAATTTTGATGAATGAAAATTTCTACAAAACTCAACCAAATTGGAATGCAATAATTTCAAAGAAATTAAAAGAAAAGAATTGCAACATCAATTATGTTGTCATTCCAATAAATTCTAATGTAAAAGCATCACTTGCAAAAATACCGTCAGATGTAGATTCTGTATTTATAACACCGCTGTTCAATCTTACATCTTCGCAAAGAAAAGAGGTATTTAATTATATAAACAGTAAAAAATTACCGTCATTCTCTTCTGTAGGTCAGGATGATGTAGATTTAGGCGTAATGCTCGGTACTTCAGCGTTCGATGTTGACAGAAAGCTTGCCGAAGCAACATCATTTAATATTCACGGAGTATTGCATGGTAGTGCAGTAAAAAATGAAAAGATACCGTTCTATGACGATAAAGTTTTATTTTTCAACTCTGATACTGCCGAATTGTTAGGTTATACAGCTCCACTAAGGTTGCTGAATAATTCTACAGTAATTTCTCATAAAGAATTGCCAAATTATGATTTAGATATGTTGTTGACAGCACTTGAAGGCAGCAACCTTGATATGGCAAGGAAGAGATTTCTTGTTAGTGCTGCAAGACGTTCTGTAGCGAGTGCATATTTAAGATATCTTCCTACATTAAGACTGGATTTGGGTTATCAGACATACAACAGTTCTTATGCAGAATCGTACTCGGATATCCCTACAAGAGCAGGTGCTTTTACTGTTGCGATGGATCAGGTGCTTTATTCACCTGATTTGGTAACAAACATTATTGTAAAACATAAAAAGCTAAAATTTGATAAAGCAGAAGCTGCTCTTATTAAGGCTAACACAGAGTATCAAACTGCAAACTTGTATATTGATACATTGATGTTAGAAAATGCTCTAAAAGTTCAGGAAGAATATGTAGAGCAAGTCAGAGAAACTCTTGCAATGGCCCGAGTAAGAGAGAAAACCGGTAAATGCGGAAAAGAAGAAACTTTACGCTGGGCAGGTGAAGTTAGTGAAGCTGAAAAGAAATTGCTGGCAATGAAAGCCGAACATAAAAATATAAAAATTCATATTAATAAACTTTTAAACAAAGATCAAAAATCCGATTTCAGATTAAAACCGCTAACAGCAAGTGACAAAGCATTTTTCTCATCAGATGTTCATATCATCGACCATGTTCGTAATCCAAAGAAATTAGAGAAATTTACGGAAATGCTTGTTGACGAAGTAATATATTTATCACCTGAAACCACAAAATTAAAAGCGGCAATTGCAATGAAGAAAGCCGAATTGTCAAATTATGCTCAAAAATTCGTAATGCCTAATGCAAAAATGTCGCTGGAATATACAACTCAGTTTGACAGAAATATTCCTTATGAAGATGCAGGACATAATCAAATCAAAGCCGTACAATCCGGTGTTATGGGAGGTCTGGGTACTGCCGCAGGGCGTCAGGCTTGGGCAAATTCACCTTATTTAGGTTTGGATAAAAATTCATTCAGATTTTTCATAGGTGCCCAATGGAAACCTATTGAAGGCGGTCATAAGTTTGCGGAAATTGCAAGATGTAAATCTGAATTAAATGAGTTAAATGCCTATTTAGAAGAAGTAGATACAGAAATAGAGATGAAGGTTCGTTCGGTAGTAAACAGAGCTATATCAAAATACTTTATGATTGAAAAATCGTATAAGGCAATGTTTGCACAGGCAGAAAACTATCAAATGGTAAAACAGCGTTATCTTGTGGGTAAAGCACCTGTAGATCAGGTTGCAGATGCTCAAGAGTTATATTTCAAGGCAAAACTTGATGCACTGAATTCTCAATATGAATTCTTCAAAGAATTGATATGGGTACAAAGAGGATTGCTTGCTGTTAACTGGGCTAAGGCTAATGACAAGGCAAAAGAATGGATGAACAAGATTCCGTCAATTCTGCCTTACGAAGAAGACTTCTCATTACAGAATTTATAGAGAGAAGAGAGATTAATTAAAGGATAAAAAGACTGATGTAGTTATACATCAGTCTTTTTTATAATATATTTGTATCAATTTTAAATATCTTCAAATCCGGGAGATGTTTGCGGCAGATTTTTATATCCGGAGTTAGCACGAATTTCTTTTTTTATGTATTTGTCTGAGTAGTTTCCTTTTTCAAACATTTTTTTCAGGTTATTTTCTCTATTGACGAGAGCGGATAGATTTTCGTTGCTTTCAGGATAAATCCTTAGAATTTCGCACCAAACCGCAGCTTCCATGGTCCAAGCATAAGTTTCTTCGGCTATAGAGTTGTATTCGTCTTGGTGGAGTGCTTCGTGTGACAAAAGTGCCGCCAATGCTCCCGGAGGTGCATCTTTATGTTTAGCATTTATATATATGTATAGCTGTCTGCCCTTTTTCCAACCAAGAGCATCAAAATTCGCATACTTGCTGTCTATTTCGCTAAGATTTTTAAATTCCACTTTTACGGGTTTTTGGCTGAGATTATTTCCTAAAATAGCGTTGCGGGAAAACTCTCCGGTTGTTCCTATCATCATATCAAGAGCTGCCATTACGACAGGTTCTTTACTTACGGATTTGTATAGTGGTGTAACTTCTAAAATATATTCCTTTGTGTATTTAGCCGGAAAATTTTGCGGAATAACAATATCTTTGGATTTAGCAATGGCACTCAACGGCATCATTGTTATTAAAGCAAGTGTTATTGTAATCTTTTTCAAATTCATACGGTGTAAACTCTCCTCTTCTTAATCCTTAATGATATTTACATTATACTGATATTTATTTTTCCGTCAAATTTTTCTCAATTTATTTTCTGTTAAGAGCGGCATATTCTCTGAATAGTATCTTGTATTCCTCGGAATTATCAATATTTTCAGCTTCTTTAATGTATTCAAATGCGGTTCTGTTGTCACCGTATTGTTTATATATATCAGCCATTTCTGCATAATATTTCGCATTATTTACGTTATATGTAATTGCACGTTTCATACATTCAATAGCTTCTTCATAATCTTCTTCGTGTTTTCTTACAAGAGCAAGATAATAATATCCGCCATCACAGTTTATATCTATTGAAAGGGCTTCCTGAGCATATTTTTTTGTGTTATCAAAATCTTCATCATTGAATGAAGCCTTTGCCCCAAGAATGTAACCGTCTATAAAATTAGCATTTTCGTTGATAATGTCATCAGCCAGTTTAGCTGCCTCTTTATATTTCTTTTCCTTAATCAAAACTTCTCCTAAATCACATTTATAGCTAAGATTATAGGTTGTTCTGTCTAAAATTTCTTTAATATGATTTTCTGCATAATCGTATTTGCCAAGTTCGCATTCTATTTTGGCTAAAGATGACAGTGTAAAATTATCATTATAACCGTTTTTTATATTAGTATTGAGTATATTTTCAGCCTCAATATAATTCTTGTCTTTTAAAAGCAGCAAAGCTTTTAGTACTCTTCCGCCTGAGTGGGTACTATTATTGAGTAAAATGCAGTCAACTTCTTTTTTGGCTTTTTCGTATTCGTTATGTTCGTAGTATGCGTAAGCAATTGCATATCTGTATTCACAGTTGTCAGGACGGAGGCAAATTGCTTTCTGATAGGAAGCTACAGCCTCATTATACCAACCATTCAGATAGTAGGCATTTCCTAAATTGAATAAATATGTGGGGTTATTTTTATCCTGATTGCAGGCTTTTGAAAAGTTTTTGATTGCTTCAATGTAGTTCAAATCTTCCATTGCAAAAAGCCCAAAATAGTTTAGTATTTCGGAATTAGAACTATTTTTATCAAATTTTGAAAATATTTCTTTAGCTTCGGACAGTTTATTTTTGTCAAAAAGAATTTTACCTTTAAGAATTAGCAGGTCTTCACTTTCAGAATTTTTTGTCAGTGCTTTTTCAATAATTTCTTCGGCTTTTTGTGCGTGTCCTGTTTTGTAGCATGTTTTTGCATAAGTATAAAGACATAATTCACTTTGTTCAATTTGTGAATTATATTGTTCTATTTCTTCAAATAAATCAAGTTTTCCGTAAATTTCAATAAGTGCAGAAAGATTTTGTTCATTTTCTTCAAGGGTATAGATTTTTTCTGCAATTTCTTTTGCACGGTATAGTTCGTTTTGTTTCAGACAAATATTTTTCAAAAGTTTTAGTGACGGAAGATGACTGCTATTTTGTTCCAAAACCTGCTCAGGATACTGTATTGCTCTGGAATAGTTATTAAGCAGATAGTATAATTCTCCAATCTGAAAGAGAATTTCAGTATTATCAGGTTCAAGTGCAATAGCTTTATACAACATTTCGATAGCTTGTTTATAACATTCTTGTTCTTTTAATTCAAATGCACGCTTAATATATGTTACTATCTCTTCGTTTTCCGTCATAAATTCTCCAATAATACCTTAGTCTTTATTTTTATTTTTTTTCTTTTTCTTGTCTTTTGTTGTTTGTGCAGGTTGATTATTGTTTATAATAACCAAGACTTCTTTATTTCCTGCCATTTTTAAATTATTTCTTGCAATTTCTTCTAAGCTGGAGGCTTTTGAAAATAATTTTATATCGTTTTTTAAATCTTTATTTCTTTGTTCAGCTTCATCACGAACTTTGTTCATAGTTTTTATTTTGTTGTGATATGCTACGGTTTTAGATGTATTCAAAATTACGCTTGAACCTACCTGAACGATGCAGAACAGTAACACAAACGTTAAAAATGAATAGTAAAATACTATTTTCCGTTTATGTTTTTTTGATTTATCTTTCGCTTTATCTGCAATCTTCTTATTTATCGGCAGCTTTTCGCTTTCCTGAGAATCTTGCATTTGCTCGTTATGCTCTTGTTCATTTTCCATTACAGAACTCCTAATATAATTATATATAAAATTCCCGATGGTGTCTATAGTTTTACTTTAGTCGAAAATTTTAATTGGGACTGTAAAAGAGCATTGTTTCGGTCGTATGTCTGATTTGCACCAAATTCAAATCGTATCCGGTCATTTTTTGTAGGTTTTATAGACAGTACAATTTCATTTTTGGTTCTGTTTCTGGTTATGTCTGATGTTACAATATCTTTTATTGAAATATATTTGTTCAGTTTTATTTCCGGTGCAAGTGAAAATTTATCTATAACATCACTGTATGCTACCCCTGAATTCTTGTTATATGAGGTACTTAGTGCAAAATATTTATTTTCATACTTTGTATAAAATGATGTCGTAAATCCTAAATCAGATGTATCAATGCTTTCATTATATGCTGTGCCTATTGAAAAATTACCGTACTTTAACTTTTTGCTTGTGATTTTTGAGTCAGTATCAATTGGTGCGATATTATATTCTATATTTCCCGATCTTGAATATACATTTTGAGTAAATGTAGTTTGCGGAATGTATTGGTCGCTTACTTTAAGTTGTGAGCCTGCAAATTTTTGGGGCTTTTTTAAATTGATAACGTGTTCATTGTAACCCTCTTTAAGTGTGATTGCATTTGAATCTTCCACGAATTCAAGGTATCCTTTTAGCGGAGTTTTGGTTTCGTCCGTAATAAAAATATCTTCCTCCGCATTTTCCTCTGCCTGAGAATTATCTTCAAAGTAATCAGCATAATCGTCATCTTCAGCTTCAGGTTCCTGATTAATTACCGTATCAGGCAGCTGCCAGATAAATATGCTTGGTAGTACCGGATCTTCGGAGGATTTTGTGTCCTCCTGTTTTGTATCTTGTTGTATGTCTGCGGAATATTCTGCCATAACCTTATTTGCAGGGTAAAAAGCAAAAACAAGTGCCGATAAAATTATTAATAATTCTCTTCTCATACTTGTTATTTTAGCATAATTTTATGTAATTGAAAATGTGTTATTTTATTCTTTTTCTTTTAAAACTTTCTCGTAATAGTCCAGTTTGCTTAATATCGGTTTTACTTGTTCATTTAATGTTTCTCTGTACTTTTGTACAGCTTCATTTTCAACATTATTGTTTTTGTTGCGTTTGAATTCCGTAACTTTGTGGTCAACTTTAGCTTGTACGGCAATCTTTAATATTTCAGGCATATTAAGTGCTGTAGGGTTACTGCTTTGTAAATTTTTATAATATTCGTCTTTATAGTTTTCATTCAGACGTAATTTCCAGTTTTTAGCAGTTTTGGAGCCTTTTTCATTATAACGTTCTTCAATGCCAAAGAAATCAGTGTAAGGAATTTGTACTCTGTCTGAAGTCGTGAATAATTCGGCAAATTTTGCCTTAACTCGTTCTACAGGGTTGCTGAGCAGCTTTTGCTTATACTGTTCTCTTTCCGCAGCTCTTGTGTCATCCTGATTTAAGTATCCTGCAAGATAATCAACATGCCATGCGGTGTCACTGTTGTCCCAATTGTTTTTCATCCAGTCTTCTTTTATAAGGCTTATTGCAGATGGTTCATCATGAGAACCCATTAATGCCCAGTTTTCTCTTGGTTTAATTTCACCCCTATCCCAATGAAGTTGTGTCATTCCCGGGATATGTAATTTGTCGTGGTATATATATCTGAAAGTATCTGTCTGGTTGCCTAAATCCTCCCATACAGCTTTTTCAGGAGTGATTCCGTGAGCTTCAAGTGTTGGTAAAACTATTCGTTCCAGTATATTTTTATAATCTCCCTGCGGATCTACATGATGCATTCTTGAAATATTGTCACCATATAATCGTCCTCGGTCAAGATGCCCGTCTGTAATAAATACTGTATTTTTATCATACAAATAAGGATCTACAAGTCCGAGTGCGTGATCGATACGGATATTTTCACAATATTCCAAACCTGCTTCAAGTTTATCTTTTAAAAATTGTCCGGCAGGTCCCAGTGTCCCGTCAGCATTGAATAATTTTTGGGGATTTATAACAGGAATATCCCATAATTGAGGCCCGTTATCTTTTCCGCCCTCAGGACATCCCAATCTGTAATCCTTTAAAAATACATCGGGATACATCCACTCTTCACTCTTATCATTCCCGACAAGATTATCGTTAATGTATTCAAATCCTATTGAATCTCTGTACTCTTTATTTTCTTTCAGTTGTTTGTTCACTAAAAATTGACCGAACATGTAACTGTTTATGTCTGCTCCTGAGCGTCTGAGAATTTGTTTATATCTTTCTATTGCCAGCTTATTGCGTTGTCCTAAGAGCCAAGGCAAGTTTCTGTCTATTTCACTTTCCCAAGCGGATACATCTCTTGTTCCGTAGACATTACTCAATACTTCAAATACTGCCGCCATCATTGCACGGTTTTGTTTTTTGCTTTTAAATTCTTCGTATTCCTTTTCAAGCTTTAGTGCATTCGGATTTCCTTCTCTAACCTTTTCTCTGAAATCTGTGTATGCATCTTTGATAATCTTGTCGTAGTTAGCGAATGAATCGAAAAATTTTGAATAGGTATAACCTTTGTGTTCATTTTCGTAATTTACTCTTAATGCTTTTAATTCATCAACCGGAATAATATGTGCATATTCATCTCCGGTCAGGGCATCTGCATCAATAAACATTCTGTTCAGTGCAAATACTGATGCCGAATATGGTGAAATGTCTCCTCTTGTGATTTCTCCCATCGGTCCAAGCTGATTTGCGTTAAATCCGTGTAATTTTTCAAATTCCAAAACTTCTTTTGCTTTGGCGTTGCAAGGGGAACCTATGCCTAAATCATTTTCGGTTACAGGATTGCATGAACCGTGCAAAATCATTGCTACGGATTGTGTGCCGAGATAATCCAAGGCTGCTTTTATTGCATTTTCGTTATAATCGCTTACCTCATCCTGTCGTAATTGACGGGTAAAAGACGGTGCAGCCTTATGATTTTGTATTAAATTGTTTGTATATCCGTTAACTTTTCCAACTAGCATGGTTAGTATAAAACCCCTACAAAAAAAAATTTGCTATTTATTTATAAAATTTTATATTTAAATCTCTGCAACCGTTTCTATTCTGAAATTGCAGCCAAGCTCTTCCATAGAAAGAACCGTAATATTGTTCATATAATTTGAAAGCAGTGTATAAAACAGCTGTCTGAATTCTAACGGTGCAACTAATATTGGAGATGAAATTCCCAGATGTTTAGCCTTTTTAGTGAGTTTTGCTGCCAGTTTCTCTGCAAACGTACCGTCTATTGTTATAATACTTGAATCATCATCTTCATAATTTGGTGCGAATTCCTCTAAGGTTTTTTCGCTTAAATCAAATACTGCGATTACTCCGTCTTGATTTATATATTTGCTGCATATAGTTTTTGACATTGCAAGTCTTAGCTTTTTCAGTAACTCGGATTTTGGACATTCATCAGCATAGTCATTAAGTTTTTCAAATATATATACAATATTTTTTACTGAAATTCTTTCCTTAATTAAACTTGTAAGTATGAATTTCAAGTCTGACAAGGCTACATAGTCAGGAATAATGTTTTCGACAAGAAACGGATTAACCTTTTCTACTACATCTATGTATTTTTCAATTTCTGCATAATCAATAAGCTCGTCAGCATATTTGATTGCGTAAAATTCAAGCATTCTTGTAATATATTCAGAACCTGAAATACCTTTTTCCCAGAAATCTTTTGTTTGCGATTTTTCTAACCATACAATTTTTTTACCTGTTATTGTATCAATGTCTTTAATTGCATTTTTTGGCATTTTTTCAAGATGCAGGTCATCTGCAAAAAACATGGAATAAGCAGGATATACACAAGATTTGTGTACTTCATACCCTCTGACTTTTATAGAAAATTCATAAGGATTTAGTGTCTGGTCTTCGTTAAATACCAACTGCGGCATAACATAGCCGTATTCATCCGTCAACTTTAGTCTGGACTTTACGGTTGATGCTACTAAATCATCTTCCGAAAAATCTTTTTCCGAATCAACATAATCCAAGAGTTCTTCACTCAGATTAATGGAAAATTTGTCTTCTTTTAATCTTGAAAACATAATATCAGGCGAAGTGGCTTTTGCAAGCTTTTTCTTTAATTCGTCTAATTCTTTTAATCCTGCGGATATTTTGTCATTAAGTTTTTTACGATTAACAGATGCAGGTGCTTCCCCCTCTAATTCTGATTTTATTTTTGCAATTTTCTTCTGTTGATTTGATATTTTTGATTGGATATCAATACAGTTTTCATAAGGAGTTAATTCCGGAGAAAGCATTTTTTCCATTTGACTCTTAAAAGATGTAATATTTATTCTATCTCCAATACTTTCATCATCATAAGCTGCATTTTCCGACATAAAAATACAATTATATTTAAATCCGTCATCAGTTTCTACTTCGTTAAGGCTGTACAATTCCCAGCCATTCATAGACATTTCGTTCAACAGATTTTGTAAGTCTTGCGGATTTTCACTGGAGCAAGTCTTAATTACATATTGCATTTTGTTGTTTTTATACATACCACTTTTCCTGTATTATTACTATTTTACAATTTCGTATATTGGAGGAGTTTTTTCAGGTTTATCCGAACAGAATTCAAAAGCTTCATCACAGTACTCTTTGCATAAAGATGTTTTCTCTTCGGAATTTGAATAAATAGTGTATAATATATCTCCCTCTGAGACTTTTTCTCCTGTTTTTTTGTTAAGAAAAACACCTACGCTGTAATCAATTGAATCTGTCTTCTTTTCCCTTCCTGCTCCCAGAAGTTTACAGCCGTATGCTATTTTGTATGCGTCTATTTTTTTGACGTATCCGGTATTTTTAGCAGGAATTTCTGTTTTATATTTTACATCCCCAAATTGTGAATAGTCATCTATTACTTTAGTATTGCCGCCTTGTGCTGCAATAAGTTCTCTGAACTTATCAATAGCTTTGCCGCTGTGTATAAGTTCTTGGAGATAGTTTCTTGCGGTTTCTTCATCAAGGAATTTGCCTGTCAGCATCAATGCTAAAACAGCAAAATCGTATGTTAATTCTGCAATATCTCCGGTTACGATATTACCTTTTAAAAATTCTATTGATTCTATAATTTCTAAAGAATTTCCGACTGCTCTGCCAAGTGGTTCTTCCATAGATGTTACAACGGCTGTGATTTGTTTGTTTAGCTTTTTACCTGTTTTTACCATCAATCTTGCCAGTTCAACAGCTTTTTGAGGAGTTTTCATAAAAGCTCCAGAACCGTATTTAACATCTAAAACAATATTGTCTGCACCTGCTGCAATTTTTTTTGATACAACCGACGAACAAATCAACGGCAGCGAATCTACAGTTGCTGTTACATCCCTAAGTGCATATAATTTCCCGTCAGCAGGGGTCAGGTTTCCTGTCTGCTGTCCTATTGCAACTCCAATTCTTTCAACCTGCTCTTTAAGCTTATCAATAGTCAGGTTACAGCTAAATCCGGGTATAGATTCCAATTTATCAATTGTTCCACCTGTGTGCCCTAAGCCTTTACCGGAAAGTTTAGCTATTGGAATTCCGGCTGCGGCAAGAAGAGGAATTAATGTAATTGTAACTTTATCTCCAACTCCGCCGGTGGAGTGCTTATCTACAATCTGTTTTGCTAAATCGCCAAAATCTATTTTTTCTCCGGAATTTATTATGGCTTCTGTTAGGTATGCTGTTTCATCTTCATTCATACCCTTAAACCATACTGCCATCAACCATGCACTAGCCTGATAATCCGGCATAGAACCATTAACCAAAGAGGTTATAAAATAATTTATTTCCTCTTTGGTTAATTCAAAGCCTCTTTTTTTCTTATCGATAATATCGACTATTCGCATTATTAATTACCACTTTTCAATTTTTGTATTACCTGATTTGTGATGTCTACTCCACCAACAAATATTACTCTGTAATCAAGTATGGCATCTAATCCCTGTTCAACAAGAACTTTTTTTGCTGCTGCCTGAATGTTATTATAAACCATTTCTTCTTTTTGAGTTCTTAATCTTGCGTATTCATCTTGTTTGGCATCAAGTTCTCTGCTTGTAGCTTCTTCAAAGTTTTGTTTTTTCAATGGTGTATCTAATGCTTTATATTGTTTTTCTTTATCTACCATAAATTGTTGTAGTTCAAGTGCCTTTGCATCTACTTCTTTAATTGCCTGTTGTGCTAGAGGATAATTTTCCTGTACTTTACCGTAATCAATGTATCCTATGCCACCTGCAAATGCCTGGTTAATACCTGAAAGTAATAGGCCGCATCCAAGTAATGTCATTGCTAATCTGATTTTTTTCATAAAACCTCCTGTAGTCTGTTATATAACCTTATTATTTATTTTATCCCTAGTATAAGAAATCACCTACACCAAAAGTAAAGTACCCGTGCTTAGCTCCATTGCTGCCGACATTGGTAAATGGAATACCGTAATCAACTGATACCGGTCCCATACCAGGTATGTACAATTTTATACCTACACCGGCAGATACACCGTACATTGGTCTGTCATACAGAGTTGATGCAATTGTCTTATCAAATACTTTACCTGCGTCAACAAATGCTGTCAACCTGATATTGTTCAAGAAGTTGCCCATTCTGCCTCTTGAAAGTTTTGTTCTGTCTATAAACGGTATTGGTGTTGCAAATTCCATTGACCCCATTATAAACGCATTACCTGTACCGACACCACTCATCTTATAACCTCTTACAGAATACGGTCCGCCTAAACGGTATGCCATAACTTCAGGCATGTGGTCGCCGTGTATTTTGCCACCGGCTCTTGCCATAAATGATAACGAAGACTTCTTACCAATTGGTATATATTGTTTGATTGATCCGGAAAGCTTCCCGTGAGTCTTATTAAATCCGTTCAATCCAAAATTCTCTTCAAATCTAATGTTTGCTATAGTACCTTTTCTTGTAACTGTGCTGTTATCTCTTGTGTCATAGACAAGAGAAGGACTTAATGTTAAGAATAACCCGCCATTAAGTTCTTCTGCACGACGGCTTATAGGAATTCCGTATTTTGCGTACATGCTGGAAATTTTATCGAAATCCCCTTCTCTTACATCTACATTTTCAACACCAAGTGCAAGTCTGGATGTTAAATTCTTGTTCTTTTTCATACGGTGTGCAATCGTAATTTCGCCGCCAAAACGTCTTTCTATTGCAAGTGGTACCTGATAAGATCCGTAGTCTCGATAGAATAATTTAGACATTAATGAGGTATCAGCATTTAAAAAATGTGGTTCAAAGAAACTCAGTTCAAATTGCATGTTCATCCTTCTTTTAATAGATGAATCATTAAGAATTGTACCGGTACCAACAATACCGTTAAGAGAAATCCTTTGATTTAAGCCTCTAAAGTTATTATTAGCAATTCCAACGTTACCAAAAACACCTGTAGCAGAATCTAATCCGGCACCAACTGATATTGAAGTTGTACCGGCTTCTTCAATATTAATTGTAATATCATATTTGTCAGGATCATCTTCACAAGGTTCAATTTGTCTTGTTACATTCCTATATGCTTGTGTTGCATATAACCTTACTAAATCCTGTCTGATTTGATTCTCGTTATATACGGTTCCGGGTTCAGTAAGAATATTTCTTGCAATAACATAATCTTTTGTTTTTTTGTTGCCGAAAATAGCAATAGAATTTATAATTCCTTCCTGAATTTTGATATTAATAGTTCCATCAGGATCATCAGTTACAGATTCCACTCTGGCAAGAATATAACCTTTAGAATTGTATTCTGCTTGGATTTTTTCGATTGCTTCATTCAATTTTGCAATATTTTGCGGTTTACCTTTCAGAGGAATAAGCGGTTCCAGAATTTCCTCTGTAGAAAGTACGGTATTCCCTTCAATTGTAAAATCTGTTACAGGTGCATTTTCTTCTAAAATGATTTTTAAGGTAATAGTTCCATCAGGGTTGTTTACGGGCAGGGCTCTCATTTTTTCTGTAAAATAACCTGTTGC
The DNA here is from genome assembly GCA_902777385.1 of uncultured bacterium. Lineage (GTDB taxonomy): Bacteria > Cyanobacteriota > Vampirovibrionia > Gastranaerophilales > Gastranaerophilaceae > UBA1221. The sequence continues at coordinate 33,779 of CACYTP010000012.1, read as the reverse complement.
ATACACGGCATTAAGACCGTCTTTGATACTTTCTCTTTTGAAAACATCTCCTTTATGCAGGTTCAATTTTGATAAAATTTCCTCATCGGATACGACATTCGTTCCATGAATTTCTACATCTTTGATATATTTGACGTTTTTATCAGTTTCCTGTGTTTCGGAGGAATATTCTTCAGAAGATGCTTCTGTTTGGGTTACGGCAGGATTTTCATCTACAGCAGCAAGGCTGGGGAAATAGCTATCCTCGGCAAAACCAGATAGAGGAAATGTTGCTGCTAGTGCTAATGCTAATATTAACTTATAAAATTTAGGATTTTTCAAACATCCGATCCTTAAAATTATCCTACCCGACTAACATTATATCATCAAAAAATAAAAAAGAAAACATGTAAATATATAAATTACTTCGTTTTTTGTAGATATCCGTAAACCTCATTTTTATTAATGTTATATATGGTTGAAAGTATTACGGAGATGTCTTTATCAGAATATTTTTTGTTTTTTAGTTTTCTTATTTTATCTTCATAATTTTTTATATGGTCTGAAGATGTACTTTTGTGCAGCATTACGACAATTTCACCTTTAATTCCGGTTTGAGAAAAATGCTCAAGCATGTTTTCTGTTTTTTTAGTTATTACTTCTTCAAATATTTTTGTTAGTTCCCTGCCGACAGATACTGTTCTGTCAGAATCATAATCTTTTATTACTTTAAGTGTTTCCAAGAGTCTGTTAGGAGATTCATAGAATATCAGGTCTGTAGTTTTGTATTTTTCAAATAATTCTATTATCTGATTTTTGGATTTAGGTAAAAAACCAACGAAAGCAAATTCTTCGCTGTCTCTTGGAATTTGAGATATAAAAGTAATAACGGCGTTTGCTCCGGGGAGTGCCGTAACAGAAATATCTTCTTTCTTTAATTCTTCAACAAGAATTGCTCCGGGATCGCAAAACAAGGGAGTTCCTGCATCAGATACTAATGCAATCTTTTTCCCTTCTTTGATAAGCTTTATAAACTGCGATACACGCTCTTTTTCGTTAAATTTATGATATGAAATACATTTTGTCCCAATTGAAAAATGGTTTAAAAGCTTTTGGGTGTTGCGACTGTCTTCACACGCAATGATATCCACGGATTTAAGTACGTCAATTGCTCTGTTTGTAATATCTCCGAGATTTCCGATAGGTGTTGGTACTATGTAAAAATCAAATTCTCTCATAGTTTTATTTTAGCATAAAGTTTATATTTTGTAGTATAGCTGTGGCGTTATATCATAAAATCTGTGCAGCAGTGATAATTCACTTGAAAACAAAATAAGGATTAACAAAAGTATTCCAATTACTGCTAATTTTTCATAATCATAATTAAATTTTATCTTTTTCAGCAACAGTAATGCCGGAAGCAGCATGGGGATGAAGTATTTGCCGTTTAGTCCCAGTATAATACTGTTTTTTAAAGGTGACCACATAATATAAAGGCTTGTAAATGTTATAATTATTCCGGTTATCAGGGTTAAAATAATTAAACTCTTTTGAAATTTGTTAAGTTCAAATTTTATATTACTACAAAACATTGAAATGTACAGGATAATCGGATATAAAATATATGTGCAAAAATCAAGCGGAGTATCTTGCCAACCCAAGACGCCTACCATTGTTATAAATAATCTCGGTAATTTTATAATTAATGTTTTAAGCAAAATAATTGTATAACTTACAGGGTGTGACAATATAAATAGGATTTGGTTATTGGAATTTGCTATTCCTTCATTCATGTTTATCGGTATATTTGATATTAACCCGTGCCATAAAAGCAGTCCTGCTGCTGTAGACAGTATTATGCCAAGCATTGTTGCCGTATATATTTTGGCAGAATTAAATTTTTTTGGTGTAATTAAAAAACACAACGGAATTAATAGTATGTAGGATTTCGTAAGTGCTATAAAAAATGCCAATAATATTAAAATACAGGATAACATTTTAATATTAGTATTTCCCTTTCCGAAAACAATTTTCAGGATTATGGCAGTCCACAAAAAATTTAATCCGAATACCATAACATCGGAGGAATATGCACTTCCGACAGATAAACTCATAGGCATAAGTGCGATAACTGCTAAAGGCAGCTTGTAAAAGGGCAGAATTTTTATAGCGAGAAATATAAGCAAACAGTACATAATCAGATTGCTGAAACGCCCAAAATAGTACTGTATAGCTATTTTATCCGTAATAAATTTCCCCAATATAATCCCGGGCAGCTGTCCTGCATAACAAATTGGAGAATATAGTGCCGTGTTTGAAAATGTTATGAATGTTGTATTATTTCTGTCTGTTTTGATATTAAAATCTTCTTTAAGATTTGCGAGGTTTGTTTTATTATCTATGTTTTTAATCATAAGGTTATATTTCTGATAATATGTGTAAAGTGCGGATGGAAGATAGTCTCCAACTTTATTATCAATGTATTTGGCTTTAAAATTGCCTTCTGAAATTTGGTATGCCCTGAAAAAATGCGAAGCTTCGTCTACGGATTGGAATGGAGGAAGTATTATTGTGTATAAAAATCCAAAAACGAGTGCAATTATCACAAAGATTTTTTCAATCTGTATATTTAGCAATTTTTCTTTCACACTTTATCCTTATAAAAAATTACCCCTTTGATACAAGGGGTAATTATGTCTATTTAACTACAATATTTACAAGTTTCTTTGGTACTACAATTGTTTTTATAATTGTTTTCCCTTCAGTCAAAGCCTTAACTTTTTCGCTTGATAAAGCTCTTTCCTTTAACTCGTCTTGTTCGAGTCCTTCATCAACTTCAATTTTATCTTTAACTTTGCCGTTAATTTGGACTACAAGAGTTATTGAACTTGATTTCGCAAGGTTTTCATCCCATTTGCACCACGGCTGATTATGAATTGACTCTGTACCGCCCAAATCATGCCAAGCCTCTTCTGTCAAATGTACTGCAACAGGTGACATCAATTTCATCAACGATACAATTGCAAAACTTAGGACAAGCTTGTCTTCTTCATCCAATACAGGCTTTTTACCCTGCCAGTCATATATAGCATTCGTTAATTCTCTGTATTTAGAGATTACAGTATTGAACTGAAAATCATTGGAAATATCGTTAGTAATTCCTTTTATGGCTATATGGACATTACGCAGCAAATCATCATTTTCTTTTTTCTTTAAATCTCCTGCCTTAATTTCAGGAATTTCAAGAGAAATATTTTCTGCATTTGTTGATATTAATCTCCATACACGGTTAAGGAACTTATAACAACCTTCGACACCGGCATCAGACCAATCGAAATCTCTTGCCGGAGGTGAATCTGAAAGTATGAACAATCTTGCAGTATCTGCTCCGTAATTTTCAAATATTTCGTCAGGATCTACAGTATTTCCTTTTGATTTAGACATTTTAGAACCGTCTTTTAATACCATACCCTGTGTCAGCAAGTTTTTGAACGGTTCGTCAAAATCAAGCAGTCCGCAATCTCTGAGTGCTTTTGTAAAGAATCTTGAATACAGCAGGTGAAGAATTGCGTGTTCAATACCGCCTACATATTGATCAACAGGTAACCAGTGATTTACTTTATCTTTATTAAAGCATTCTTTATCATTACGGGCATCTGCGTACCTTAAATAATACCAGCTTGAGCAAATGAAGGTGTCCATGGTATCCATTTCTCTGGTTGCGTGTCCGCCGCATACAGGGCAAACCGTATCTTTAAACGTAGGTGAAGTTGTAATAGGTGATTTCCCTACCACAGAAAAATCTACGTCTTTTGGAAGTAATACAGGCAGCTGATCTTCCGGAACAGGTTGTATGCCGCATTTGTCGCAATACACAACAGGGATTGGAGCTCCCCAGTATCTTTGACGGGAAATTAACCAATCACGAAGTCTGTATTGAGTTTTGAATTCACCGAAACCTTCTTTTACAGCTTTTTCCGTAATAGCTTTTTTAGCTTTTTCGTTATCCATACCGTTAAATTCTCCGGAATTAACAAGTATTCCAGAATCCACATAGGCATCTGCCCAGTTTTCAGGAGAGCCTAAGTCTTTATCTGCAGGCTTAATAACTGTTTTTAACGGTAAATTATATTTTTTTGCAAATGCAAAGTCTCTTGTATCGTGTGTAGGTACTGCCATTACGGCACCTGTACCATATTCTACGAGTGCATAATCCGCAGTCCAGAGTGGGAATGTTTCTCCGGTAAACGGATTTTTGCAATGTGTCCCAAGCGGAACTCCGGTTTTAGGTCGTTCTGTTGAAAGTCTTTCGATTTCCGACATTTTTCTTGCATTGGCTCTGTATTCTTCAACAGTAGCTTTGTTGTTTGCTGTAGTAAGTTTTTCAATATCTTTATACTCAGGTGCTACAACAAGATATGTAATCCCATGAACGGTGTCAGGTCTTGTTGTATATACAGGTACTTCCATTTTTTCTCCGTTAGGAGCGTCAATTACAGGAAATCTGAAAATCGCACCATGAGATTTGCCAATCCAATTTGCCTGCATAGTTTTAACATTATCGCCCCAACCCGGAAGTTTTTCTAAATCTTCTAAAAGCACATCTGCGTATTCGGTAATCTTTAAAAACCATTGAGAGAGGTATTTTTTCTCAACAACGCTGTCGCATCTCCAGCATTTACCGTCAATAACCTGTTCATTGGCAAGTACTGTCCCGCAATCATTACACCAGTTTACGGCAGCTTCTTTTTTATATGCTAATCCTTTTTTGTACAATTGTAAAAATAACCACTGAGTCCATTTGTAATATTCAGGCTTGCAAGTAGCTACTTCTCTATCCCAGTCGTATGACAGACCGAGCATTTTAAGCTGTTTTGTCATATAAGCTATATTTTCATCAGTCCAAGTCTCAGGATTTGCACCGTGTTTCATTGCGGCATTTTCTGCAGGTAATCCGAAACTATCCCATCCGATAGGATGTAGGACGTTGAATCCTTGAGCTTTCTTGAAACGTGCAATTACATCGGTAATCGTATAGTTTCTGACGTGTCCCATGTGCAGTTTGCCTGATGGGTACGGGAACATAGACAAAGCATAATATTTAGGCTTGTCACTGTTATCAGGAGTTTTAAATGCACCTGTTTCTTCCCATACTTTCTGCCATTTCTTTTCTATTTCCTGCGGAAAATACGCTTCTTTCATTCTTTATCCCTCTCAATTTCAATTAATTAATTGTCTTAGAATAAGTACAGCCTAACACAAATACAGTTTATTGTAAATTATAAAATTTTAAAATACTAAATCCTTTTACAAGTTTAATCGGCATGTTCAAATATTGCGTATAACTTTGCAGGGATTGCCGAATGCAACAACGTTCGATGGAATATCTTTTGTAACTACGCTTCCTGCTCCGATTGTGGTGTTATCTCCAATTGTTACTCCCGAAAGTATTACTACATTTCCACCAATCCATACATTATTACCTACGGTTATCGGTTTTGCATATTCAACACCGGTAATTCTTTCTTCTGCATTTGTCGGATGTATTGCCGTATAAAATCCGCAATTAGGTCCTATCCATACGTTATCTCCAAAAGTTACGGCGGCACAATCAAGTATTACACAGTTATGATTAATGTAAAAGTTTTTCCCTGCCGATATATTAAAACCGTAGTCGCAGTAAAAATTCGGCTCAATTGAAATAATGCTTTCGCATTTGCCAAACAAATTTTTTATCAGATTTTCCCGTTCGTTTACGGAAGAATTTGGTAAAGTATTATATTTATGGCAAAGTTCTTTTGCTCTTTGTCTTGCGTTTAATAATTCTTTGTCTCCGGGATTGTATATTTTTCCCGAAATCATTTTTTCTTTTTCAGTAGTCATAATATTTTTATTATTTTAAATTTCCGTACGGATATTCTTTCAACTTTAATGATTTAATCCTGTTAATCGGCCAGAACAGAAAAACGGCTTTGCCGATGAAACGGTCTTCGCTTAACAATCCCCAGTATCTTCCGTCCTGAGAATTACCTCTGTTGTCTCCGAGCATCATATAGTGCTTTTCAGGAATAACCAAAGGTCCGCATGTCATAGCTTCCGTGCAGGTTGTGTAGTCGTAAGCACTTCTGATATATGGTTCATCAAGCGGTTTATCGTTTATATAAATTGTATATTTACCTGTATCGTCCCATTTAACTTCAAATTTGTCACCGGGCATACCGATTACTCTTTTTATATAAGCGATGTCTTTACAGAAAAATCCGGTCAATCTTGAGAAAACTTTTATCGGTGTATTTTTTAATTTTTCAAACGGAGGGTAAAATACCATGATATCCCCTCTTTCCGGTGTTTTGTAAAATCTGGAATACCTTTCAACAAATATTCTGTCACCTTCTATTAATGTAGGACGCATTGAACCGGAAGGTATCCAGCGAATTTCTCCGATAAAAAATCTGATTAATATAACCATTACAATAACAAATAAAACAGTATCAACGGTTTCTTTCAAACCTGCTTTAAATTTTTTCCCCTTAATTATGAATTCTTCTTTTGTTAAAGGTTTTTTTTCTTTCTTTTCAAAAAATTTACAGATTTTATTTTTGCAATCAATAAATATTTGTTTAGAAAATATATATTTTATTTTTGAATACAGGTCTTTTAGCATGTCAACGGAGAAAAGATATATGAAAGCATCAACAGTTTCCTTAATTTCTTCTTTTATGCTCTCAATAAGAGATAACTTCTCTTCTTTTTCATCTTTTGCGGTTTCGTCTTTTGATACAATAATTTTTAGTGCATCAATGAACTCTTGATAAGACATTTCCCCGATAAATTTATCACTCATGATTGATTAGCTCCAATAATTCAATAATAGCTGATTTATATTTGTTTTTTTTTATATCAGAAATTGTATTTTCAGCTTTTCTTACATAATTATCCAATAAAGCTTTTGCTTTTTCAATACCTTCCGACGGATTATCCGGATTATTTGAATATATTACGGCTGCGGTGTAAATCCCATTTTTTATATCACTATCGGGTTGGTTGTTTTCTATATTTTTAATATCATCTCTTATTTGAAATGCTATTCCAAAATATTTTCCGAATAATTCTGCGTTTTTTATATTGTCGGTATTACCTGAAAGTATTGCAGCTCCTTTTATTGCTGTTTCAAACAGTGTACCTGTTTTGTTATAGGTTTTGGTAATATACTCCTTTTCTGTCGGGATTTTATATTTTGAATAATATTGATGAATTTCTCCCTCGCACATTCTTGTTATTGTGTCGGATACCAATTTTAAAACTGTACCTGAATTTAATTCAGCTATTTTTTTTAGTGCGAACGAAAGTACAAGATCTCCTGCTATTACTGACAAGTGATTTCCATGGGAGGCATTGAGTGTTGTATGGTTTCTGCGGATATCGGAATTGTCAATTATATCATCGTGGATTAAAGAACCGTTGTGTATAAGTTCTATTATTGCCTGAAATTTTATTTGATTTTCGTCTGCTTCAATATTGTTTGCTTTTAAATATAAAAGACTTAGTGCAGCTCTTATGTGTTTTGATGGAGAGTTAAATAACTGTTCCAAATCGGAAGTTAACTCAAAAGAATTCTTCAGTTCAAGCAAGACTTCTTTTTTTACTCTTTCAATATCCTCAGAAACCGTATTATATATGTTTTGATATTTTTCGGAAAAGCTCATAGCATTATTTTATCATGGATAAATTATGTAACTTAAATAAACATAACATATTGTTGACATGTTGTACATGTTATCTTAGTATTAGTAGCGTTAAGAGGAAACGGGGTGCAAATCCCCGACTGTAGCCGCAACCGTGTACCCGTAATAATATAGGGAAGTCGGAACACTCAAAGAAAACTGTTTCTACGAGCGATATGGAAAAGTTTGTATAAAGTTCTTTGATTGTCCTCTTAAGTTCAGAAAGAGGATTTTTTAATGCCATCAGCGGTGATGCAACAATCAAGCATAATGAAAGCAGGAACGTGTCCGCACGGAGCCCCGTTGGGTGCATGTCCGATTTGTAATGGCATGGGTGGTGCCGGTAGTATGAGAAAGGCAGATCATACCGCAAAACCGGGAGAAATGAGTTGGAACGAGTGTGCAGCTATAGGTGCTATGTTAAGAGCTCAAAAAGCTGCAAAGGCTCAACATCAGCAGGATGCAGTTAATTTCGCTCAGCGAATTGCTCTGTTCGAAAAGAATATGATGAATATTTCTCAGAAATTGGCAGATATCTCAGGCATGTTTTCTCAAAATTTTCCGCCGATTATTGCAAAACCCGTAAGTTTTGTGTTAAATAATATTGTAGGCGGTACGATTAATTTAATAAAAAATATTCCTGCCGCTATGCAAAATATAGCACAGTCAATATCACAAAAATTTGTTGAAATTTCCGATAAACTTGCTGCTGTTTATGGCGAAGTTAAAGCCGCTTTAGCCAAAAAAATCGGAGAACCGTTAAACGAGTTCAAGAAGAAAATAAAATCTCTTTTCTCAATATTTGATCCTCAGGATGCTCAAAACGAGGACAAGCAGGTCGATGAGACAAAGAAAGCATTTAGACTTAAAACCTTTATCCACGATTTATACAAAAAAATTAAGGGTGAAAATGATTCCAAAGAAACAGATTAAGGATTTGCGGTATGAATACGATACAATTCAATGACGGAGAAACAAGGCGTCAGCTGAGGAATTTAACAAACTCTCAGAAAGTCAATAACTACAAAACAAAAGAGGGCGTTATCGTCAATAATTTTATTAAAGATAATGATGATTTGTATTCTCCAAACGCTCTATCGCTTGATTCAAGCCGTGATACTTTAATTATTTCAGATAATGTAAAGTTACCGAAACAATTAAATGAGAACAAAACAAATCCCCAGAGAAGTCTGCTTCCAATAAGCGGATTGGCTGTAGGTGTTATGGGTGTGTTTGCAGGGCTTTCGTACTTTGTAAAAAGAAATGCCAAAATTACAAACGAAATTGCAAAGGAAAAATGGATTACATCCTTTACCCGTAATATATCTATAAATGAAGAAACTGTACAGGCAATTGTTCAAATGGTTCAAAACCCGAATAAAAAAACAATTCGTGCCGGTTTGGGTGTGTTGACGCTGACGGCTACTGCATTTATGGGTAAAACATTTTTGGACGGATTTAAGGAAGTTTGGGTTAAAAAACGGGAAGCAGATATTCAAAAAAATCTTCAGGAACAGTTGATTGCTGTTGAAACACAGTCGTTTAGCGGAAAAATGCAGATTATAAGAAATTCTCTTTCTGAAAAAACTAAGATGTTTTCATCATATCTTGCTCCTTCAGAATATAATGAACAACCGTTTGGCATGTTCAAAAGTTCAAAAGATTTGACATTTACTTCAGAAGCTACGGGTGCGGATAAAGATAACAAAAAAGATATGCTAAGATATTTTGCACTTGGCGGTGCAACGTTAGCTTCTATTATAGGTTTGTCCTTGTATTCTATGAAAAATCTGAGGGCAGGACATAGTGAAACTAAAAAATTTGTTGAAAAAACAAAAAAAGATTTGGAGTATATTGCAAAAGCCCGTGGAAATAAACGTTTTAAGCAGGAATATATGGAAAATATGTTCCAATTTATCAATGCAAAACGTCAGGATGTTGAAAAAATAGTTGAAATGACTAACTGGAAGAAAAAAGATAAAAAAGCTTTTGTTGAAATGGTTATGCAAAAAATAAACACTTCTACGGTAAAAGTTAACCCAAATATTGGCGGTGACGGCACTCAAAAACCTTCATTCTCTTCGTTCGTTGATGACTATAGAGCATTTTTCTATAACTTGTTGATAGAACCTGATAACAAACAATTCCAACAATTGTTCTTTGGTACGACCGCTCTGGCAGGTGTAAGTTATGGCGGAAAAGTCATTGGGGATGCAATTAAAGAAGTTCAGGTTAAAAAAATTAACGCTCAGACAGAACTGGATTTGCAGCAAAGGCTTGTATCTACAGAGCTTAGGAATTTTAAAGCCAAAAAAGATGCGGCTATCAAACCTCTTGTAGATGAGTTTTACAAGCAGGTTGATGAAGGGAAACCGAAAGAACAGCTCAAAACCGTAGCTGAAAATATTTTGTTTGAGATTAAAAACGGTCCTCCGTTCGTTTATTCATAAGGATTATAGTTATGATTCAGCCTGTAAATTTTTGTGTAAATACCTATAGTGTGAACATGCCGACATCCGGCAGAAATTACTGTTGTTTTAATCAGCAAAAGGTTGATAAATTTGTCCGGCAGGGAGAGCAGGTTTTACCTTACCTGAATGAAGTCTTAAAGTTTTCTCAAAATGAAGAACAGATTGTTGAAACTCTTTATATACTTGACAGAATGCTGGAAAACGGAGTTAAAAATATTGATAAAATGTATCCTGCTTTATCAAGGTTTAATAGGACACAATCGCCTAATATCCAAACATTTTTGGCAGGTATTTACAGAAAAACTCAAGTTCCTGACGCTTTTGGACCTTTGATTAGTATGCTGATAAATAATTCGCTAAATCCTGTAAAATCCCCATTTTTTGATCCTAATGAAGAAATTGGCGGAGCTATACTAAGTTATATTGCCTGAATATTTTTCAAAATATAATTTAAATAAAAAAAAGAGCCTCTATATGAGGCTCATTGGAATTAAGAATAGCTGGAAGTATGAAAAAGATTATTTATATTTAACCGAATAAGTGTCATTTTTACAATTACCCTATTGGGTAGTTCTTTGATTTTGGTAAAAAAATGGCAAAATTTAAAAATTACCCGATTGGATATACTTAAATCCCAACCATTCGGTTGAATAAGTGTATATTTGCCACTTTATCGACAATATAGAATATACTTGCTTTATAGGTATCTTAACAAAACTTTATAGTAGGGGTTGACAAAATAATTTTTATAATGTATATTAAAAGTGTTAGATGAAGTGTTCAAAACACACTTAATAAAACCTCAAGAGAGGAGGCAGAAAATGATAACAATAAATCCTGTAAAATTTAATACATCTAAACAGTACATTTCATTCGGTGACGGTAACAATGTTACTCCGAATATGGCTATACTTGCTTTGCAAAAGCCTAATGCTCGTAGAGAATTTGAAGGTAATTTGAATGATTCAATGCCGTCTAACAATCCTATATCTACAGTGATAAAGAAAATTGCAAGAACTTATAAATATGTAGTTTCCTCATCTGAACAACCACAAGGTAAAGGCAATGTTCCGGATCAGCATATAACATTCTTAGGATAATTTGTTTTTATTTGTTCAGATAATCGTTAATTATTTATATTTACCCCGAATATTTACCCAAAAACATTATTAGTTACTTTAGTAAACGATATTACCGAGTATACTTAATTAAACACCATAGCCCTTTCCGATTGTGATTGGGCTTTTTAGTTTTCAATATTTATAAAATTTATTAATTTTTGTTAAATTTTTTTTTAAATATATAAAGTATTTAGATTTCATGTCCGTATTGCTGTTTTATAAGGAGCATTTTTATGGATATTAACAATACCCCTCTTCTAAGGATTGTAAGTCAGCAAAAGCAAATAGAAGGGATTTCTTCAAAGCAAAGACTGTTAAATGAAATTGTTGAATATCAGGCAGAGGGTGCTGAAGAAAGCGTTATAGATAAACTGATTGCTGAAAACGGCAATAAGTCTATCTATGAAATTGCGAACCAGATTGCTATTGATGGTGTATCTGCAAAACAGACTAATATTAAAAATTCGGGTATTGATAATGCTGTTAGAACAGGACTTTCTATTACGGTTAGTACCTTGTCAAAGGCTCAGGAAAATAAAATTAAGCAGATGATATATAATCTTCACCACAGTTCAGGTAACGGGGGTTCAGGTGCAGGTGGAACTTCCGGTACGGGTGGTACAGGTTCAGGAACAGGCACGGGCGGAACTTCCGGTACAGGCGGTACTGGTTCAGGAACTGGTGCAGGCGGAACTGACGATGATGAAAACGGTTCAACAACCGGCGGTACGGGCGGCACTTCAGGTACAGGCGGTACAGGTTCAGGTACTGGTACAGGTGGTACTTCAGGTACAGACGGAACTGACGATGATGATAGTGGTTCAACAACAGGCGGTACCGGTGGTACTTCTGGTACAGGCGGTACTGATGATGAAAGCGGTACTCGTACCGATGATGACGGTGATAATACAAATAAGACTTCTTATTTAGATGAATTTGATGACACCGACAGCTTATTTGAATGGCTGCATTCACAGGATAGCAGTATTACTAAAGATACAGGTATTACGGCAAGCCAGTTGTGGAAACTTACACAAAAGGATGACTGGGAAGCATCTCACGGTTATTTCTTTGGTTTGTTGAATAAAGCATTTACCGTTGTTGATAAAGATAATAATGATATTTTGTCATATCAGGAAATAAAAGAGTTGATTGGTAATGAAATCGGCAGTTTCAGTAATTATGAAAGTAAAGTTGAAACTTGGGCTGCAGAAATTCAGTCAAAATTTAGTACAATGACTCTTTCTCAGAAAAAAGAATTTTTAATCGAAATGACGAGAGATTATTTTAAGGCTGCAGGGTTAACTGACCAGACAAAAGCTTTAGACAGATTAATTGCAAATAATAAAATTTCTTATGCCAATCTAAATGCAGGAAGCTCAGGCGCAGGTACTACTTTAGGTCAATATGTATATTATCAAAATACAACTACCGGAGATTGGGTAAAAGATGATCCGAGCGATGCAGGTATGTTTCTTGACGAAAATCTGGCAAAAAATCCTAGTACAACTTGGTATTTGATGGTTCAGGTTATGGTTCACGAAATTACGCATGCTACAGCGTATTTATATCCTTCTGATTTGCCTAGATGGGGTGAACATGTTGCATATCAGGTAGGTGAAGACTATCTTGATAGTGTCAGTGAAGGGTATTATAACGGTGCTGATGAAAAACAATCTATAAAAGATCATATTGCAACATATTATGATGCAAAGGATGTTGCTCTTGAACCAAGCTGGAAATGGTGGAGTTACGCATAGTCTTAATATTTCTTAACAAAAGAGAACAAATAATTAAAGTTTCCTAAATACTTGCCGTCATGCATGACAAGGAACAATGCGAAAGGAAACTAAACTATGGGAATGGCAGCATCACAAGCAAGATTTTTAGGACTAACGGCCAGACAAAACAACGTTGAGTTTGAAGGTCAACAAGTCAATCAGCAACGTACATTGTTGTCAAATGAATCTGCAAATTACTATAACGATTTGCTGGGTATGGTTGTACCAACACCGCCATCAGTAGATGCTTATACTAAGACGATGTACACATTCTCAGATGGTGCATTAACAAATACTGTAACATCTATGATTGCTCAATCAAACGGTATGTACACAGTAAGTTACTTGTCAAAATGGCAGGATGATTATGCTGTTGTATCTGCGGCATCAAGTGTTGCAACTCAATTGACTGCAAAACCTAATGATACTTATGCAATAGGTGCTGCAGCATTAAGGCCTTTAGGTCAGTTGCCTACAGGTGTATCAACTCAGGTTGCAAGTACAATTACTCTTGCGGACGGTACTTATACAGTACTGCAAGATGCTCAAGGGTATTATGTAGAAAAGACTAAAAAGTCTGATACTGCTACTATGGAAGCTTGTACTGCGGCTGATATATCTAATTTTGAATATTATTATACACCGGATACGAATAACTTTACTAATATGCAGCAGGTATTTAAGAATGCCGACGGTACTTTCTCTGATGCGAACGGTAATGCAACTGCATATTCTGAAGATGATTTAATTATATGTTTATATGATGGAAGTCAAACAGATCCTATGTATGCTATATCTTTGGTTCAGAAAAATGCAGCAGGAAACGGTTATGAAAAACAAGTTTATAAAGATGTAACAGAAAGATATAACTTGTCAGACGATGAAGTTGCTAGTATTACAACTACTTCAGCTACTCTTGGTTCTGAATTTGAAGGACTTTCTCAGACTCAGATTAACAATATGTTGAAAGAAGAACGAGCTTGGGCTGAATTGTTAAAACAGAAATACGGTGATACTGACTGGTTGGTAAGATATGTAACTGATACTACTACAGGCACAAAGAAACCTTACTTCTATTCAAAGAGCAATTTAGGTGCTGCAATATATGATGAAAAGACAAAAGCTTCTTTGTCAGCTATCAATTGCTATACAATCGGCAGTGAACAAAAGATTTCGGAATTCAAAGGCGTTGAAAATTGTAAAGTCGAAAAAGATTCATCAGGAAGATTAATTTCAATTGCAATTCCAAAACAAAATGATGACGGTTCTACTACATACATTGAATATGCACTTACTACTGAAACATCTACAGATCAGGCTGCATATAACAACGCTATGAATCAATACGAATATGATAAATATTTATACGATCAAGCTGTAGAAAATATTAATTCAAAGATTGAAATTATCCAAGCTGAAGATAAAAATCTTGAATTGAGATTGAAACAATTGGATACTGAACAAAAAGCTATCCAAACAGAAAAAGAAGCTGTATCAAAAGTTATTGAAAAGAATACTCAAGATACCTTCAAAACATTCTCAGCTTAATAAATAAGTTTTCCTTTCCTTTTTCCTATTAATTTCCAACGACTGAGCTATACTTAGTCGTTTTTTTTATGTGTATTGTTATTATTTTTATTCCGTATAGACTTGCAAAAACTAAAAAAGCAGGCTAGCCTGCTTTAATAGATGCTTCGCTCGTTGGATGCAAATGTTAGTCGTGATAAATAATTTTAATTTAAGGATTGAAATAATCCCCAAAAATGTTATAATGATAATGTACAAAAACCACGGAGGATGTTATCATGATTGGATTTAAACATAGGGAGGGGGGTAAAATCCTCTCGTAGTAAGGATTTACAAGATTTTGCTAATGCGGACACATGTCATTACGAGCAAATCAAAGGTTTGATTTGCGACGTAATTCAGCCATTAGATTACAGAAATATAAATAAAAAAGCGAGGCAAAATTTCTCAGTTATTGCAAAACCGGCTGGATTGCCACGGTCGCAAGCCTACTTGCTCCCTCGCAATGACATGGGTAGGAAAGCCGCCTTTACCCTAGCCGAGGGTGCTACACCCATTAAATGTCGTGCTGAACTCGTTTCAGCATCTAGCCAATGTGATTCTTTAGGTAGTGCATATAGTGAAAGTCGTAATTATGTAAAGGTGGCCAGATCCCGAAACAGCTCTGCATACAGGCTCACTCATCCTCACTTCGTTGCGGTGGTTCGCTTTGTAAAGTTCGTGATGACATCAAAGAAAGCCGCTTTTACTCTTGCCGAAGGTGCTACGCACGTAGCTCAGTCTGTAAAGCCTCGTCGTGCCGCCTTTACACTTGCAGAAGTCTTAATCACCCTCGGCATAATTGGTGTGGTTGCTGCTATGACTTTGCCTGCTTTAATTCAGAATTATCAAAAAGGTGTTGCATTAAATCGTTTGAAACAGACGTTTTCACAGTTACAGACAGGTGCAGAGGCTGTATCAGCAGAGTTTGACACGCTACCTATGCACAAGTGGTCTTGTGATAACGGAGGAACGGAATTTGATTATTCTCAAGAAAGCTGTTTTCACTTGGTACCTAAAAAAATGGGTGCAAAAATGTATGAACGTGTTGCAGATGCCGATAAAGTTATGTGTTATGAAGGAAAACCTTATCGTCCATACAAAAATTTAAGGGGTGCGGATCTCAATCCTTTCTCAACTTATTCTTGGTCGGCTCAGATGCCAAACGGTGCCTGCGTACTTTGGATGGCTTATGCCTATACCGGTAATGACAGAGGAGTCTTTTATATTGATGTTGACGGACCGTATTCAGGTTATAATACACTCGGAAAGGACCTTTTTTATTTCAAATATTCTAGAACAAATGACGGACACGGATTGGGAAACAGCGGTTGGATGCTCTTCCCGGGTAGTTCTAATGTAGATGGTGCAGATGCTCAAGATGTAACTCTGTGGAATAATAACAATATACGAGCCGGTTGCGGCAAAGGTAGAAATTCAGACGGTTATACTTGTTCAGCAAAAATTATGAGAGATGGCTGGCAGATGGACCGCGATTATCCGTGGTAAATAAAATTGGTTATAAAACAATAATGCCGGCATATAGCCGGCATTTATATCTTTCGAGATTGCAAAAATCTTTTTTAAGCATAAAGTCTTGGTAATTTTGTCCCTAACTGTGAATCTCCATAAGGTACAGAATTATCTACCTTTGGAAATGTAAGTGAATATTTAGGAGCTATTGTATTTTGTATGAATGAAGAACTGCGAACTTCAGCTTTAGGCGTTTCTCCCGTAGTAATAGCCGTCGGTCTGAATGCTGTTGAGATTGCTCCAAGTCCGAAAATTGGTGCCATGTTAATTTACCCCTTAATTTTTCCTTACATATATATAAAAAATTTAATGCACAAAAAATTGCGTAATTTTGTGCATTATATTACGAAATATTAAGCCCTAAAATAGGGCATTTTTTCCTTATTTTTTTAACTAAATTTATCCTAGTAAATCCAACGAACGAGCCAGTGTGGGACTGTTTTCCACTGACGGATAGAACGGGTTATACGTCTTTTGTGTAAACGGATTTATGCCCGCCATTTCTTGTTGTCGGAAATTTCTTTGATTTGATTTCTCTTCTAAACTGACAGGCTGCACCTTGTATAGCTGCTGTGCCTGTACTGCCTTAACCGAATAATCCAACTTCTTGACCTCTTGATATTTGCTCTCTTCTCTTATATAAAAAATTATTTTTCAAGCAAATTTCAGGTTTAAGATTTTTTGTTACATTCTTAATATAATCAAATAATTTTTACTGATCACTTTCGTGATGATCGTTGTCTTTCATTAATTTAGCAAAGTCTGACGGTTTTATGCTCTGGATAAATTCTTTGAACTCCTGAGCTTCTTCCTCATCTTTTGCCGTATCGGTGGATACTGAACCGTTAGAAAGTACGTTAGGTGTAACATAAATCGGTGCATCAACTCTTATGGCAATTGCTATTGCATCAGATGGGCGTGAATCTATTTCTATAACTTCATCTTTGTCATTTCTCAGATAAAGTGTAGCGTAGTAAGTTTCTTTTTCTACGTCATTAATAGTTACTTTTTCCAGTTCGTAACCGGTTTTTTCGATTACGTTTATAATTAAATCGTGGGTCATAGGTCTTGCTACACTAAGATTTTCAATTTTTCTTATTATAGCACTTGCTTCTGCTGAGCCAATCCATATTGGCAAAGCCCTTCTGTTTTCTTTATCGTGTAATACAACTATCGGGGAGCCTGTTCTTGTATCCAGAGCAATACCCATAACTTTCATTTCTATCATTTTATTGCAGCCTTTCAATTAAATTCTTTATTTTATTATACCCTTAAATACTTGTCTTGTAAATGTTATTCAGGATTATCCGTTTGCATAATTTTTCTTAAAAGCCTATATGCAATGTAAAAAATACCGTTGGCAAGATAGAACATCAAACTTCCCAAAACAAATGAAAGTACGAAGAAGCCTAACATTCTGAGTGCAATATACTGTAATCCTGTTATATCTACAAATCCTGTTTGATATATAATGTAGGAATTAACGAGCATTTGTCCGAGTGAGTATATTGCGGAAAATTTTATTAAAGATTTAAAATCAATAATTTTTCTATTGTAACAAAACCAAATTAATGCCGCTGTTGTAAAAACAATTGGAGTAAAGTTTACCATATACAAAAATATGACGGATAAAATCCCAAGTATATACGGGTTTTGCGGAGATTTTAAAATCCACATTAGGACTTTTTTGCAACCGCATTCAGATTGTTTGTCATTATTGTCTTCTGTAAGATTGGCAGTAACTTCTTGTGTATTTTCTTCCATTAATCATTAACCTCTTATTTTATGGGCAAAGACTTTCCCAGTCCGTTTCGTCATTATTTTCTCCGGGTTCTGTAATGTGTTCACCCGTTTCAAGCATGACAGTTAAAGTCAGTTTTAATTGTTTTTTATAATTCTCTCTGGCTTTTTCAATTGACTTAGAACAGAAGCAGAAACTTGGAATTTCGTCTATCATAATGTAATGATAAGGTTTCCCTTCAAAATCCAAATCCTCTCCTTCAATTAATGTCCAATCAAGATTAAGATAGTAGTCTAAGTCCTTTTCCATTCTTTATTCACCAATTGACTTTTCACTGAGCGGTTGTGTAATCATTATTCCGTCTCCGCCTATTACATCTGCCTGCTTACCGTCAATATATAAATATGCAGGTTTTTCGGTATTTCTTGTAATAGTTTTTATAAGCTGGAATAATCTTTTGTAGATGCTCTCTGAGCCGCCGCCATAGGCAAATCCTGATGACAAATCTACAATAACTTTATCTTCATTATCATATATGTGTAATATGTTTGTGCTTGTCGGAACTTCCGAGTATATTCCGCTCATTTTTTCATTCTGTTTAGGTCCGAGAATAAGTGAATTGATTGCGTGTCTTAATTTAGAGCCATCAATATTTTGATCGTATTCTCTTTTTACAACTTTATAAACCTCGTCTCCGTTAGAATTTTTACCGATAAATACAATTGGTACATATTCTTTTGCGACAGGCTCTTCAGGATTAGCTTCCGGATTTTCATTAGGAAGTTCCTGCGGTGTTTCTGCAATAGCTCCCGGATTTTCTTGCGGCTCTGTCATTAGCGGAGAAAGCACTCTTATACCGATGAAAATTGATAATGCTATAATAATAAGACCTATAAGTGCCAGTAATAACGATTGCTGTTGTTTATTCATGATTTGTAAACCCTTTCTCTATTGTTCAGTAACAACATCTTTAGGTATTGTAAATGTTCCTATAATATTAACTGTATTATTTTGAATAGTTATTTCTTGGACTTTTGATACTGCTTGTTTTTCTTCAAAAATACCTATAGCAAATTCCAGAGGATTCAGAAAATTAAGTATTTTTTCCAGCTTGCTCATATCAAGCTTAAAGCTATCAGTTACCAGTTTTGAGTCATTCAAAACTATTTCCCCGTTGCGTGCTTTCATGTCTGTTTCAATTACAATTTCAGGTCTTTTCTTAATAAGCGGTATTGCGACCTTCATAGTGTAATATAATTTATTGTCTTTGATTTTTGCAGAAGTAGATACAATATTGAATAATTTTGAGGCATTTCCTATGCTGTTTGCTTTTCTAATCATTTCCAAATATTGTCTGTTTGTCTGCATAGTATTGATTAAATCGTCTTCAGTGAATTGCAAAGCGTATGCCATGTGGAAATCTTCTTTGAATGTGGCTGTTTTATTCTTGTTATCCAAAGCAATATAATTATAATCACATAATGTTTTAAGTTTGATATTAGAAATATAAACCCCGTCAGTTACGGTATCTTTACCTGTTATTTCAAGAGATTTGAAAATACCTTGTTTTAGTGAACTCAGGTTGTACGACTGCATGTCAACTTTGTATTTCCCTTTTGAATCTTTTAGAATGGCTTTTTTAATTATGGCATTTGCAATTTTTTCGGACAGAAAATTTATACCCGTAATATTGCTTAATCCTATTGATTGTGAATAAGGATTAGCGGGACAAGTCATTCCGTATGTGCCTGCATTTGCAGCAGTATTAATTGTTAACATTAAACCTAAAATCAAAGCCAGTTTCTTCATTGTATAAACACCTTTTTCACTCTTATTTCTTCTTCTTTTTGTTGAGCTGTCGCAACAACATTATTATTATAAACCAAAATTAAAAAATCACCACATTTAAATTTTTTATTGTTAATTTTTATCGGATTTCCGTGTGAAATCTTCTCATATTCTGCGTCTGTAATAATCATCTGAGGTAAAGAAATTGCTGCTGTCGGGTTTTGAATTGCTTTACACAGAATTTCTTTTGCATTTTCTTTTATTGTATATTTTTTATCTTCTTTAATATTTGCAGGTAATTGTACGGAATTTTCAACGTTGAATTTGCCGGCTTTTGAACGTATAAGTTTTATAAGGTGTCCGCAGCATCCCAATTTTTCTCCCAAATCATTTGCAATTGAGCGAATGTAAGTTCCTTTTGAACATTTTATTCTTATGTCGGCGGTTTGATTTATGTTATCAAATCCAACAAGCTCAATTTCATATACAGTAACTTTTCTTGGTTCTATATCAACAGATTTGCCTTCTCTTGCATATTCGTACAATTTTTTGCCGTTAACTTTTATCGCAGAATAAATCGGAGGGATTTGTTCTATTTCTCCGCTAAAAAATTTCAGATTTTCTAAAATTTCTGTCTGAGTAATTTTTTTATTACTTGTTTTTGTTATTTTGCCTTCTGTATCGTAGGTTTCTGTAGCTGTTCCGAATTGTACCGTTGCAATATATTCTTTATCATCATCAAAATATTCAATCAGTCTGGTTGCTTTGCCGACACAAATCGGTAAAACCCCTTCTGCAAACGGATCAAGAGTTCCGGTATGTCCGACTTGTTTGATACCAAGTATTTTTCTTACAATGCCTACAACGTCGTGAGAGGTTATACCTTTGGGTTTATATATATTTATTACCCCGAACATAATTTCTTAGATTTCTCCACGGGAAATTTTGTTGATTAACTCACTTACTTTTGAACCTTTTTCTAAAGAGTCTGTATAAACAAACTTCAATTCCGGAGTTAAGCGTAGACGAATTTGTTTGCCGACTTCATATCTGATTTTAGGGGTACTTTTTTCTATAATTTCTTTTGTTTTTTCTATTTGTTCTTCCGAACCGAGGACGCTGTATATAACCTTTGCAAAAGAATTGTCGTGAGCTACTTCTACATCAACAATTGACACTACACCTGCTAATCCGCGAATTTCTTTTCTGAGAATTTCGGATATGTCACGCATTAATTCTTTTCGCACTCGTTCATTTCTTAAAGTCATAATTATCTCCTTAGTGAAATCATTATACCATGAAATAAAAAATTTTGCGGACTGATTGAATATATTTTGATATTCAATCAGGCGTTGTATTGTCAGAAATGTCTGAATATGGTTTAATATAACCAAAGTAGAGAGGGTTTAATAATGCTAAAATATTTTTTAGGTTCATATTTAGTTACGGCTGCAGGTTTGATAGGAGCCTTTTTATGGGGTGAACATGTCCATTCCGGCAGTGGTTTACAGTGTGCTTTTATTGCACTTGTGTTGGGAATACTTGAGGTAAGTTTATCTTTCGATAATGCTGTAGTCAATGCAATGAAATTAGAAAAGATGAGCGAAAAATGGCGTCACAGATTTATAACATGGGGTATTGCGATAGCGGTGTTCGGTATGAGATTCTTATTCCCGATACTGGTTGTTGCAATATTTGCAAAACTCAGTATGCTTGAGGTGTTTAAGATTGCGACTACAAATCCGGATCAGTATGCACATTATCTGCATCTGACTCATGCACCGATTGTAACTTTCGGCGGAATGTTCCTTGTTATGTTATGTCTTAATTACTTTTTCAATCACGAAAAAGTTGTTCACTGGATAAAGTTTATAGAATTGCCGTTATCTCACCTTGATCATTTAAAAGGAATAGAAATTGTACTTGCATTATTCATGTTGTTGGCAACTCAGGCTGCTGTTCCTGCTGAGCAGAAGGTTTCTGTTATGATAGCAGGTATAAGCGGTATTATTACATATTTATTAATTGAGGGATTTACTCATTTCTTGGAAAAACACGAGGAAATGCGTGCCGCTGCAAGTACAGGCAAATCTTTGGCTTGCACGGGATTAATAAGCTTTATTTATCTTGAACTTATAGATGCATCCTTCTCTCTTGACGGGGTACTGGGTGCATTTGCATTGAGTAAAGATATTATAATAATTACAATAGGTCTTTCAATCGGTGCAATGTTTGTTCGTTCTCTTACAATTTTGCTGGTAGAAAAGAAAACTTTGGCACAGTTTTTATATCTTGAACATGGTGCTCACTGGGCAATCGGTGCTTTAGCAGGGTTAATGCTTGTTTCAACGGTAAAAGAAGTTCCGGAAGTTATTACAGGTTTAATCGGGTTAGGTTTTATTGTTGCGGCGTTTGTTTCTTCGGTTGTTCATAACAAAAAACGTGCAAATCTGATTGCCGAAGAAGAAGGAAATGAAAATGCTTAAAACTCCTCTTGTAAGTTTTGTTGTTACTTCATATAATTACGGAAAATTTCTGGAACAAACTTTAGAGAGTATTAAAAATCAGACATATAAGCATTTTGAAATTATTGTTGTAGATGATTGTTCGGAGGATAATTCCGCAGAGATTGTTGAACGGTTTATTCAAAATAATCAGAATATGCGGATTACTCTGATAAAGCACGGCAAAAATCTCGGACAATTAGCTTCAATGATTGACGGATTAAAGATTGCACAGGGTGTATTTGTTAGTTTTGTTGATTCGGATGATTTGCTGCTTCCCGAATACGCAGCGGCTCATGTTAAGGTTCATCTTGAAACAAGTGCGGCGTTTACTTCTTGCAGTATGCTTGAAATTGACGAGAATAATGAACTTCATACGGCATATTCAATATCTTCTCCGCAAGACAAAGATGATATAAAATCTCTTGCGGAATTGTCAAATACTGAAAATGTTGAATATAAAAAAGTTAAAGGGAAACGATTTGGAGGATGGTATTGGTCGCCTAACAGTACGGCAATGCACAGAAAATCCTCTTTAGAGATAATTTTGAATTATAAAAATGCGGATAAATGGAAAGTTTGTCCCGATAAATTTATATTCAACCTGATGCACTTGATTGGAGGTTCTATAAATATTTCATCACCTCTGGTTGCGTACAGAAGACACAAAAATAATGCAGGCGGAACGGATTATGTAACGGGTGACAAAAAGTATAACAATGATGAAACCACAAAAAGAAATATCTCAAATAACATAAAAATTCGTCCTGAAACTCTTAAATTCTTGTTGGATAGCAGAAACAATTTTATAAATAAATTCGGAAAACGCGGATTTGTAAAGTTTATTATTAAAGTGCTGTTATTCTAAAACTTAAACGGATAATCTTTTGGTATCTTCCAGCCGTAAAGTTGGATTAATGCAGTACAATATGCAGCTTCATTTGTCGCATTTGCATTACAGCCTATATCTGTGCGATTACGCAAGTGTTCTTCCGTGCCATCCCAACCCCATTTATATGGTTGTAATCCTGCATCATCGCATGAATATTTTGAGCTTTCCGAGATAGTTGAATATTCACATGTATGAGCGTGTTTTATAAAAAAAGTAAATGCCCTTGTTCCAAAATCTATTTTATTGTATGCATCTTTTCCTTCTGTGTTTCCGTTAAGTTTATATGCATTTTTGTTTACATAATAAACAACACTATCCGCTCCAAATAAGGCAAGGCTGCCATCTTTAAAATATACTTCAAATTTTTGTGCATTTGGAATTTTATTTATTTCGACTGCACTAAGGTATGGGAATATGTATTTTTTAAGCCACGCTTCAGCTCGAGGTTTAGATAAATCATTATTACCATTTTCGTCCTGTTCAAATCCACTTTGAATATCACCCCATGCTGACATTTCACCGTTTTCAACTTCTGACAGTTTAATTGCCTGGTTCATAACGGAATAAAATTTAGCCAGTTTGGTTTCGACTTCGTGTTTTCTGTAGTTTTGTATAAGCGTTGGCAGAGTCATAGCCGCAACAACTCCGATAATACCAAGGGTGATTAAGACTTCTGCGAGGGTAAACGCAGCACAACTAGGCTTTGGAAACTGAGCTACGTGCGTAGCACCTTCTGCTAAAGTAAATCCTTTTTTCATATATCCTCCGTTAATCAAAAATGAAGTTATTTCATATTATATGAATTATATTCATTATTTTACAACTATTTTCATAATTTGTCAAGATATAGTTATAATGTCGTTATGAACTTAAAAGATGAAGTAAAAATTATGTTGGGTTCGAAATGTATGACAATTACGGAACTTGCCCAAAAAATGTCAGAGTTAAGCGGTAAAAACTATTCTCAAAGTTTAATTTCGCATAAACTATCCAGTGGTTCTCTCAGATACAACGAAATGAAAATGATATGCAAAATTCTCGGTTACAGGATATACATTGATATTGATAAAATAAGTCTGGGAGATTAACTTATAAGACTTTTGGGATTATATGGAATATGTTGCATAATATATGTTATAGGAACAAAAGTATTTGAAATTAAAATAACAACCCTGTTTGTCATGCTGAACTTGTTTCAGCATCTGACCCATGATAAAATCTGATTATGGTTTATACTAAACAATATTATGTATATATAATCACAAATTATCAACAAACGACATTTTATGTAGGCATAACGCATAATTTGGAACAACGAATATGGGAACATAAAAACAAAGTTTATGATGGCTTTTCTGCGAAGTACAATCTAAATCGCTTAGTATATTATGAATGTTTTGATGATGTGAATTACGCAATTGCACGAGAAAAGCAACTAAAGAATTGGCATAGACAATGGAAATTAAATCTCATAAGAGATATGAATCCTGATTTTAAAGATTTAAGTATAGATATTGGTTTGGAACCTGAAACAAAATAAATAATGTAAAATTTTTCAAGTGGTCAGATCCCGAAACAAGTTCGGGATGACATTTTTAAATATATAGTTAGTGCTGATAACATATATTATGTTTATTTGTTATTATACTGATTTAAGTAATTCGGTTTTATCTTTATCAATGTCCTTTTTGCGTTGACCGTCTTGTGTAAACTGTTTTACGCTTGCAGTTATGGTTTCAATACATCCGCAGGTCGTTGTTGCTACTGCATTGATGTATGGATTTGCACTTGTTAACAATCCTAATGCTCCAAATCCTGCACCTGATATCGGATCAGCTTTTAGTATGCCGTTCAGTTTACCCGAATATGCTTCATAAGACATAAAGTTTTTGTATGTAGAAGAATTTTTATCTTCTTCCTGCGTAATAATATTATTTTCTTTCAAATGTTTTTTATTATTTTTCAGTTGTAAGTATGTTAAAGCTTCTGACGTCCAGCTTGAACCTGAGCAGAAGGAGCTGAATATAAGACCGAGAACAGTATTTCCTGCAATAAATGCGGCTTTTGATTTCCCTGTCATTGGTACATGTAATTCAGGTGCGTGTTTTGCGACATAAGCCTTTGCCCTGCTGTAATCTATCATACTTGACATTAAAGGTGCTATTACAAGGCTTGTGAGAGTTCCCATTACCATTGAAGGTACTGCTATCAGTGAAGCTTTTTTAACTCCGAAGTTATCGTTATCCTGGAAGAAATCTTTTACTGCACCCAGGTCGTCATCCCAAGAACCTGCAAATGCTATTGCAAGTACTCTCCACCAGTTGTTGTTTCCTTCTTTAATAGAATCAACGTATTCTTTAAATCCGCCTTTTGCGAAGTATTTTTTGAGAGGGTTCCCTTCTCTGTAAATATCAATCTGTTCTCTCAGGTATTTTGCGGCATCTGATTTGATAGCTTTTGCGGCGGTACGCTGCTCAAATACTGCCTGAGCCCCAAGTACAAGCAATACCGGTACAAGTGCATAAGCCCCGTATCTGGATGATTTGCCTGATTCAGCAAGAACTTCTTTTTTTATTTCTGATGTCGCAAATTGTTTTTTGATATTATCAATGTTGTCTTTTTCTTTGTCCGAGAAATCAACAATTTGTTGATTTTTTGTCTTTAATTCGGATTTATCTTTTTCGGATAAGTCAAACAAATTATATTCTTTATTGTCGGTTTTTAATTTTATTGTGTAGTAATTATCATATTTAGTTTTTAGTTTCCCCAGATTATCTTTTTCCTCCTGGGAAATATTCATATTTTTAATTCTGTTTGAAACTATAGTTTTATCTTGTTCAAGCAGCTTAAATAAGTCGTCCACACGGGCTTTGTATGTATTTACTCTTACATCTCGTAAAAGTTTATTATCCTCTTTGGATAATTTTTCCGGTGATTCAACTGAAATTTCCCAGCCGTCCGGTAATTTAATTCCGGCTTTATCAAGTTTAGCTGTTACATAATCTTTTAAAAATGAGTTTTTGTCATTGTTAATCGTGATATTATCGAACTTTTCTTCTGATAAAAGCTTCGATTTTTGCGTTTCCCCTGAAATTTTAATCATAGTATTCGGGGTTTTTAATTCATTGGTTGGAGTAATTGTATTTATCATAGTGTTTATATGAAATCAAAACATATAAATAATTGCTATATATATAAAATATCTTTACAAATCTGCATATTTGAAAAAATTTTATGTTCTTGTTAGACTGAAAACTATGAAAGATATGTTAGATAAAATATTACAAATAGAGAAAAAGTACATTGAACTTGGCGAAACACTTTCCGATCCTGAAGTAATACAGGATTACAACCGTTTCAGGGATTTGTCTAAACAGCGTAAGTCAATGGAAGAAACCGTGAATGTATATTACGAATGGAAAAAGACAACAGAAGCCATAGCAGATGCAAAAGAAATGCTGCATTCGGAATCTGATGAAGAAATGAAAGCATTTCTAAAAGCTGAAATGGAAGAAAATGAAGCTAAAATCCCTCAGTTTGAAGAAAGAATGAAAGTTTTACTTCTTCCGAGAGATCCGATGGATGATAAAGATATTATGTTAGAAATCCGTGGCGGTGCCGGCGGTGATGAGGCAAACATTTTTGCCGGAGATTTGGCAAGAATGTATCTTAAATACGCTGACAAACAAGGTTGGCAGACTCAAATTTTATCCAAAACGGAGTGCGAAGCCGGGGGATATTCTGAAATTATAATTTCAATAAAAGGTGATTCGGTATATTCAAGATTAAAATATGAATCCGGAGTTCACAGGGTACAGCGTGTTCCTGCAACGGAATCTCAAGGCAGAGTACATACTTCGACAGCGACAGTTGCCGTTATGCCGGAAGTTGATGATGTTGAAATTGAAATAAGGCCGGAAGATATAGAAATGTCAACGGCACGTTCCGGTGGTGCAGGCGGTCAGAACGTAAACAAAGTTGAAACCGCAGCCCGTTTGTTCCATAAACCTACTGGAATTATGATTTTCTGTACGGAAGAACGTTCACAGCTTCAGAACAAAGAACGTGCAATGCAAATTTTAAGATCAAAATTGTATGATTTGGAAGTCCAAAAACAAATGCAGGAGATTACGGACTTGCGTCGTTCTCAGGTTGGGACGGGTGACAGAAGCGAGCGTATCAGAACATACAATTTCCCTCAAGGCAGATTAACCGATCATCGTATAAATCATAACCTGAATGTCTGGACAGTTATTGACGGTGACTTGGATGAATTAATTAAACTGCTTATGGAGTATGACCAAAAGCTTAAACTTGAAAAACTTGCACAAGTTGAATAATGGTGGTTTATGACTGATAGAAAATGTGTCGGGTGCGGTATAATAAAAAATCGAAATGATTTAATAAAAATTACAAAGGAGCATTCGACCAATAGCCTTGTTATAAACGGGAATTCAAAGGTATTTGGCAGATCTGCATATCTTTGCTATAATAGTACTTGTATTGAAAATGCTTTTAAGAAAAATAAATTACAGAAGATTTTAAAAACACCCGTACCTGCGGAGTTGAAAGGACAATTAACAAATGAGTTACGACACGATAAGAATTAATGAACTTGCAAAAGAATTGAATATATCAAATAAAGAATTGCTTGAAAAACTGGCAAAGATTTCGATTGTTGGAAAAACTCATTCCAGTACACTGACTCCCGAGCAGGTAAAGAAGATTAAAGACTTCATTGCAGGTGGTGAGGTCGTTCAAAAACCAGCAAGGCCAAAGGCATTTATTGTTAAAAAATCCAAAGAAGTTGAAAAGGTAGAGATTAAAGAAACTCCGGCAAAAACTACTCCTGAAAAACCAATTATAAAGGATAGTGAAGTTAAAAAAGAAACTTCTGAACGTCCAAGAGTAGAAGTTGTAAAACGACCAAAAACCGGCGGAATAGAAATTGTAAGAAAAGCAAAACCTGCTGCATCAGATGCAGGTTCAAGACCGACAGCAAGACCTTCTGATGAAAAACGCGGAACTTCAAAGTTTGGGGATAAACCTCGTAAGCCTTTTGGCGGGAAACCAGACGGAGCAGAAAAACCTAAGGCTTCTGAAAGGCAGGAAGAACACAAGAAGAAACCAATTCAGCGTCATATAATTTCTCAGGAAATATACGAAACTAAAAGTCCATCAAAAAAACGTCCTGATAATTCAAAAAGAAAAGATAAAGAATTCAATAAAAAGGAAGAGCAGGAAAGAATTTCGTTAGAAAAGGCTGCTGCTCAAAAACATAAAAAGAGAACTCAAAAAGAAGAGGAAGTAAAAGAAGTTACACAAATTGTCGTAACTCACGCTATGACTATTAGTGAGTTGTCTGAGAAAATTCAGCGTACACCTGCTGAGATTGTAAAATTTCTCATGATGAACGGAGTTATGGCGACAGTTAATCAGCTTATTGATGTTGATGTGATTAAAAAGATTTGTGCAGAGTATAATCTTGAAGTTTTAGAAGAAGATTTAGAAGCATATATAGAACAGGAAATGGAAAAAGAAGAAGAAAAGAAGGCGTTAACCGAGGTAGATAAAAAACTTCTTAAAAAACGTGCTCCTGTTGTCAGTATTATGGGACACGTTGACCATGGTAAAACTACTCTGTTAGATAGTATCAGAGCTTCAAAACATAAAATTGTAGCAACAGAAGTCGGTGGTATTACTCAGTCTATTGGTGCTTATACCGTATATCTGGATAACAAACAGGAAAAGAAAATCGTGTTTGTTGATACTCCGGGGCACGAAGCATTTACAGAAATGAGGGCTCGTGGTGCAAAAGCAACCGATATAGCAATCCTTGTTGTTGCCGCTGACGATGGCATAATGCCTCAAACTATTGAGGCAATAAACCATGCCAAAGCTGCTGATGTGCCGATAATTGTTGCAGTAAATAAGATTGATAAACCTGGTGCAAATCCTGATAAAATCCTACAGCAGTTGACCGAACACGGACTTGTTCCTGAAGAATGGGGTGGAGATACTATTACTGTAAAAGTATCCGCTCTTCAAGCCACAGGTATAGACGAACTATTGGAATATATATTGTTGGTTGCAGATGTACAAGATTTGAAAGCTAATCCGAAGGCTGAAGCTTCAGGTGTTGTAATAGAAGCCAATCTTGATAAGGGTAAGGGACCGGTTGCAACATTACTTGTTCAAAACGGAACGTTAAGAGTCGGAAACTGTGTAGTTGTTGGTACGGCATGCGGAAGAGTGAGAGCATTGTTATCTGATAGCGGAGAACGTATCCAAAAGGCTGAACCGTCTACTCCTGTTGAAATTTTAGGATTAACGGAAGTCCCTCAGGCAGGTGATAAATTCGAAGTTGTTAAAAACGAAAAAGAAATGAAATCCATAGTTGCTGCTCGAAAAGAAAAAGAACGTGACAAGAGATTAGAAGCTATGCTTCCTGCCCATATTCGCCGTGAAGCAGCAGCAGGTGAAGAAGATATCCCGAACCTTAATCTTATTATCAAAGCAAATACTCATGGTGCAGCTGAGGCTGTATCGCAGGCAATTGCTCAGCTTGACTCAAATGAAATTACAACAAAGATTATTCATGTCGGTGTTGGTGATATTTCTGAAGCGGATGTTATGCTTGCATCTGCGTCTAATGCTTTGATACTCGGGTTTACGGTAAAAGAAGACAGCAATGCTTTGGCTGCAGCCGAAAAAGAAGGCGTAACTATTAAAAAGTATGATATTATTTATCAGATACTTGAAGATATTGAACAGACTATGTTATCACTTCTTGAACCTGAAGTTAAAGAAGTCGAGCTTGGTAAAGCCGAAGTCAGACAAGTATTTACTATTGGTAAGACTACAAAGATTGCAGGATGTTATGTTACTGAAGGTAAGATTGTTCGTGCAAAAGATGCAAAACTTATCAGAAATGATGAAGTTATCTTTGAAGGTGCAATTGATCAGTTAAAACGTTTCAAGGATGACGTAAAAGAAGTTGCTCAGGGCTTTGAGTGCGGTATATCATTTGCTAAATGGAATGACATTGAAGTAGGTGATATTATTGAAGTTTCAACTACCGAAGAAGTTGAAAGAAAATCCTTGTAATTCACAAAATATTTTGTAAACATTTGTTAACATAATACAGTACATGTTTAAAGTTCTTGTCGAATATATCCGTTAATTAGACTAATAGGACTAAATGCGACTAAGATAAGCGAAAGGAACGAGTTAACAAATGGGTTTATCAGCATCACAAGCTAGATTTCTCGCAGTAACTTCACGAAAAGCAAATTGTGAATTCAAATCTTTGCAACTTGCTCAGCAGAAGTTATCCATTTCTCGTGAACTTCAAAACGCAACAGCAGATTACCAAGATGCAATTCAGGCAGCAAAACTTGTATGGGATTTGACCCCTACTGATCCAGGTAATTTTGTATATGATTTAACTTATGATTTACTGATGAGTCCGTCAGAATATAACAAATACATGCCATACTTGCTTGCAAGACAAGATGGAAAATTGGCAATGAACGATAAATTCATAACAGCTGCTGCCGGGATATTTAATATGGTTGAAGATCCAACAACCCATACATATAGTACGGATGGCGGATTGATATATAACGGCAAAGTAGTATATGCCGGTGATAAAGTTTATGATGCCGAAGGGCATGAAGTATCATTCGATGCAATTAAGGATGATGCATTCTCAAGATACATAGATGCGTTGCGTGACAACAGAGCAATTTCTTCAGGTGTGGCAAATAATATGCTGAATACACAATATAGTGATACAGGTAAATATGTGTTTATGAAAGATGCCGGTATCGGTGGTGAACTTTACGGCAGAGAAGTTGCAAATGTAATGAACATGACAAATTTATTGAGTTATATTGATTATATTACTTTAAATACTGCAAGCGGCTACTTTGAACCTGGTTCAATTCAAGCAAATTTGGCTGAAAAATTAATATTCGATTTTGAATCTAAAGATTATTATGATACAAAAGAAGAATTGACAAGAGAAAAGGAGTTTCAAAAAGAAGGCGGAAGTCCGGATGTAGGTGTCTTGCGTGTAAATCAGGCTTGTTCTTTGAATAATAAGTGGGACCCCGCTAGCGGCTCTACATGTTTGTTAAAGAATGGTGATTATCATGTAAGTGCAGATTTCGGTAGAAATGGTGAAGTTGCATATTCGACAAAAACTTTGACTTTGGCTGATATGCTGAATGAAGATGTAACATTAATGGTAACAGGTCAGCAAAGTTACAACGAAATACTTGAAGTTTTGGGGCATGTGCTGAATAACGTTTCAAATATGAGCAATTGGACTCTGATAAATGATGATGTTGATATCTGGTACGATAAAATGAAAGAGTCTTACACTCGTCAAGAAGGTCAAAATAATGATGTAAGCTTACATACATACGAAGATTTAGTCAGAGAGGCAGCTAAAAGTGACGGAGATCCTAAAGCTAAAAGTTCTTTGGCAATACTGAATTTTGTAGATAAATTGGCAAAGGGTATGTACGCATTATTGATGCCTGATCCGGAACATCCTAGTAAGGAGGCACAAAATGCTTTTTATACTGCAATGGCGGATGTGGTAACAAGATTTAGAAACATAGATGGTTACAATGGAACGGATCCGAATTATATTAACCTTTCAGATACTCCGTTTAACTCTGAATCCTGTGCTCAACGTGCAGTTAATGCTGCAGAAGGATACAACTGCTGGGTTAAATACGGTAACAGTTGGGCAATAAGTTTTTCTAATCTTACAGAAACTTTCCTAACAAACTTTATAAACGGCATGGATGCTTATCAAGATGAATGTTTAATAGATAAAAAGGCTGCAACTTCCACATACATTACTGATTATGGTGATTACTTATATACTGTAAACATTGCAGAAGAAGCTGAACAGCATCTGTGGGAATCTGAATTCTATAGCATTATATTCAATAGTATTTGTGCAAATGGCATGTATGAAAATGAACAAGTTGATGAAAAAGGTTACTTAGATAATGCCCTAATGAGTGGTCAGTTATTCGTAGTTTCCAAAAATGCCGATAATTATTATTATCAGTCCAGATATACTCAGGCTTACGGTGAAAATATCAGAAAAGATACTGATTTAGAGGCTGTAGCAAGGGCAGAACGCGAATATGAATATAAAAAGAGCAAACTCAATTATAAAGATGAAGAATTAGATATGGAAATGAAGTCTATAGATGCAGAAATAAGTGCTTTGACTACTGAAATGCAGTCTGTGCAAAATATAATTAAGTCAAATGTAGACAAAACCTTTAAGATGTTCCAGTCATCATAAAAAAAGAGTTAATTACAATTAAAAACTTACCTGTGTCATCAGGTAAGTTTTTTGTATTAAGTTATAATTAAAGAGCTTATGTCTGAAATTTAAAAATTTTATTTTAACATTTCTTAGTATATTTTGAAATTTATGAAATAAAGTGGTATAATATACATGCTATTTATATTTCGGCTAGTGTAAATCTTAACAGGGGGGGAATGAAATCACTTCCTGTTTTTTTTTATGCGTAAATAAAAAAACAGAGGAGCAATATGCCCCTCTTGCAAAGAGAGTAAGATAATTTATAGGATTATGAGAATAATTTATGTGATTTACTCATTTCATATATAAGTATAACTGTTTATAATTTTTTGAAAAGTCGCTAAAATCAGCTACCTAAAAGTGGCTACCTAAAAGTAGCTACAAAATCAAAAATAAAAAATCCTGCCAACAGCTTTGTCTAGCAGGATTTTCATAATATTATGTAAAAAATTTAAAAACTATAGCATATTCTTTCTGATTTTTTCTTTTGCATTATCAAGTCTTTTAATTTTTCTTTCGCATGCTCTAATTTGTTTGTGAAGAGTTGATCTTTCTTCTTTGATAGTGTTGTATTTTGCATCTACTTCCGAATATTTTGTTTTGTAGTTTAATAATTCATTTCGTACTTCAACTTGTGCATTATCAAGCTGTGATATTGCACTTTGCATATTTTTATTTCCTGTAGTATCAGAAACAGCAGGCTTTGCAGCGTTATTTGCAGATGTTGCAGAAGTGCTGCTTGCTGCAATTTTAGTGGTATCAGAGTATGTTGCATCACTGAAATTAAGCGGTGTAAATTCAGCAGCCATAACTGCTCCGGAGCATGCTCCTACAAAAATTAAAGAAAGTATAATGTTTTTCAAATTTTTCATGATTTCTCCTTTATAATTAATAACGCACTATAACAATATTATAATTAATTCGTTAATATAAAACTTCATCTAAATAGAGTAAAATTTGTAAAAAAAAGACTTGACAAAATAATTTTATGGGGTAATATTATATATGCGAGTCAAGCAATCATTATTTAAAAGTGATGGTTAACAATTATTAAGATTTGATAAATAAAAACTTGACAGTAAATATTTAAGGAATAAGATAGTAAATGCGGTCCGAGTTTGGGCTGATTACGAAAGGAAGATGAAACCCCGAGGTTGTATAGCCGGTGATCTGGTGTAAATCAGATGGCACAAGGTAAGTGTCGGTTTAGTCAACGAGATAATTAGAACATTGAAAAAAGAATAGATAGACGAAACAATACTTGTTAATTCTAAAAGAAAATGATTCAACAACAAGTCTAACGAAAGTTAGCGTTTAAAAA
>CACYTP010000011.1 GCA_902777385.1 uncultured bacterium | reverse complement strand
CACGCTCCGAGAGTTTCGCTATCAGCACTTTGTGCAAATCGCTCAATCTCGTCGCTATCCGGCACAAATGCCGTACAGAAATCCGCTTCGTCGGAAAGCCATTTCCTCCTCGCAATGACATGATTATAACATATATTATGTAGTGCAAATAATTACCAAGGGTAATCGTCTTTAATTTCCCAACCGTCTAAAACAATTAATGCCGCACAGTATCCACCTAACGGGTCAGTGGAAGTTTCTTTTTTACATTTATAATTGAGACTATCTGCCGCTACATTATTACCGGACAAAATATCTTCTCTTGAATAATCCACTGTTTCAGTATCATTTGAAATACCCATAGGCTTTACCTTAGCCCCAATCATTCCCCATGAAGCTCCGAAAGCGAATATATCTTTACCAATTTGGTTAGGTCTCCTTGTTGGACCATTTACATCTATAATATACCACATTCCTCGTCCGTTCGCATGTAACCAGTAATTAACGGAATATCCTGCAGGAGTAATAAAAGAAATAGCTTTACTTCGTGCTCTGTTTGTAAAAGCTGAAGCATTTACCACTTGATTGTTTAAATTTTTTACATCATCAGCCCAACATTCGCTTGATGTTGGAATACATGTGTTTAATGTTTTTATATTTGGGAAAAGATATTTTTCACCAAAGTATTTACTTTGTTCAAGCTGGTTGTTATTAAAATCAGAACTGGGCATAAGTGCCCACGTATCAAGAGTTCCGTTTTCAACCTGAGCCATTTGCATAGCTTGAGCGTATTCTGAGAAAGCTTTTTTAAGCTGAGATATAACTTGCTTTTTTTGATAATTCCCGATTAACGTTGGCAAGGTCATTGCGGCTACTACACCAATTATACCGAGAGTAATTAAGACCTCGGCGAGGGTGAATGCAGAATTTCGTGGCATAAAATCCTCCTATTATATTGCAAATTATATATATATTATCACATATATTGAATAAATTGTCAATATAATAGTAGATTAACGATTAATTATCAATAAAATAGTATTTTTATATACTGCAAATAACGTTAAAATTTACTAAAAAGGAAAATTTATGAATACAAAAGAACTTTTAGGTTTAAGAGTTAAAGAGTACAGGAAACAAAAAAAAATCACTCAGGAAAAATTAGCAGAACTTATTGGAGTTGATAACGGATATATCAGTAAGCTTGAAATAGGGCAGAATTTTCCTTCAATTAAAACGTTAGAAAAAATTGCAAATGTATTAGAAGTTGATTTGTATAAATTATTTATGTATACCGCAGAAAATAACTTGGATTATAAATCCGAAATAATTAAAATTTATGATTCGTTATCTAAGGATAAACAGTTTGCATTATATGTTGCATCAAAGGCTATGAAAAGCTAATATATAAGCAGTGTCCTGTTAAGTTAAAATTATGTAAAGATACTTCCATAAAAATATTTTAGAAGTATAATCATTTATAAATGATGCATTATTAAGTTAAGGAAAAAGTTTTATTATGCAACAGACTGTTGAAAGAAGAAAGATAGAGAATATTGATTTTAATATAGATTTGGCACAAAGTTTTGGGTTTTATAAAAACAATTCCGAAATGTCTTTATTGGATTATGCAAGTTCCGTAAATATTTCTTGCGGGTTTCATG
Organism: uncultured bacterium; assembly: GCA_902777385.1. Taxonomy (GTDB): domain Bacteria; phylum Cyanobacteriota; class Vampirovibrionia; order Gastranaerophilales; family Gastranaerophilaceae; genus UBA1221. The sequence continues at coordinate 60,408 of CACYTP010000011.1, read as the reverse complement.
CAGGTGATCCGATGTCAATAAGAGAAGCTTTATTAAAAGCTAAAGAAAAAAATGTGGTTGTCGGAGCACATATAGGTTTTCATGATATTCAAGGATTTGGATATCGCCCAATGGAGTTGTCCGAGGATGAAATCGAAGCTCTTGTTGTATATCAGGTAGGTGCTTTGATGTCATTTGCAAAAACTTATAAATTAGAGATTGAGCATGTAAGACCTCACGGTGCTATGTATCAGCAGGCTGCTGAAGATTTTAATTTTGCCTGTGCAATTGCAAAAGCTGTTAAGAAATGTTCTCAATGGCTTGTCTATTACGGTGCTGCAGGTGAAGTTACACAGCGTGTCGGTGAATATGTAAATCTTCCTATAGCTCAGGAAATTCATCTTGAAAAAAATTATAATGTAGACGGAAGTATTGATTTTTCAAGAAAAGATGTTGAAAATATTTTTGGTTCAATAAGCCGTTTGAAAACATTATTGGCTACTTCTCAAGTAGATAATGTTGCAGGCGGCAGAACTACTGTAGAAGTTGATACAATTCACTTCTCAAATAAAATAGCTAATGCCGAAGCTATGATAAAGCAGGCAAGAGAGTTAATCGTGCCAGTTCCGGTTAATTACAAAAACGCTTGTAAATCCGGTTGGGTAGAATAAGTAGAAAATATAGTTGGGTATAAAAAATGAGTAAATTTACAGATAATGTGAAAATGCCAAAGGATGCAGGATGGCTGATTCCGGGATTGCAGATAAAAAGATGGTTTATAATGATATTTGTCGGAGCTGTTCTTATTGCATTGGGCTTGCTTATATTGTGCGATATAAGACCGATATTTTATACAATGGAATTTATTAAAAAGTTTGCCCTTAAAGTTTCAACCGAGTGGATTGCTTTTGCAGTTGTAATGTTTGGTGCCGCCTTATTTTTTAAGGGTTGGCAGAAAACAAATCTTTCTATGCTTGATTTGAATAACGGCAAAGAAAATGAAACATTACTGGAAGCATTATACAGAAGAAGAAAATTAAACAGAGGTCCTAAAATTGTAGCAATTGGCGGCGGTACAGGACTTTCAATGTTATTAAAAGGGATTAAACATATAACAAATAATATTACGGCAGTTGTAACCGTTGGTGACGATGGCGGAAGTTCAGGCAGACTCAGAGAAGAAATGGGTGTCTTGCCTCCTGGTGATATAAGAAACTGTATTGCAGCATTGGCTGATGATGAAGATTTAGTCACAAAATTGTTCCAATATCGTTTTAAGTCAGGTGAAGGACTTGAAGGTCACAGTTTTGGTAATCTTTTCCTGACGGCGTTATGTTCTATTACAGGTGATATGGTTCGTGCAGTTAAAGAATCATCAAATGTATTATCAATAAGAGGAAGGGTTTTACCTTCAACATTAGATGATATGAAGCTTGTTGCAGAGATGGAAGACGGAAGAATTGTTCACGGTGAATCCAATATCCCTGAGGCAAACGGTAAAATCAAGAGATTATACACAGATCCTAAGAAGTGCAAAGCATTAGAAGAAGTTATTTTCGCAATAAGAAGTGCAGATTTAATTATTTTAGGGCCGGGAAGTCTATACACAAGTGTTATCCCAAACCTTTTGATAGAAGAAATTTCAAAAGAAGTAGTTGCATCAAGTGCAAAGAAAATATATGTTTGTAACATTATGACTCAACCGGGAGAAACCGATGGTTATTCGGCTTCTGACCATATTCAGGCATTGATGCGTCATGCAAACAGCAGAAAACTTATTGATGCAGTTTTAGTAAATGATTATTTACCTCCTAATTTGGCTGATAAGTATAAGATGGCTCATTCCTATCCTGTAAAAATTGATTCTGAAAATATTAAAAAATTAGGGGTAAAGATATTCCCTAAAAAGTTGATTGAGGACAGCAAAGAAGGCCTTGTAAGACATAGTTCTCACAGAGTTGCAAGAGCAATATACTATTGGTTCAGGAAAGAATTAAAAAACGGTAAAAGTAAAAATTAATCAAATAAGTATTAAATTTGCCGGGGTATTTATTATATGACTAAGAAAGTTACTGTAAGCACAATTAAAAAGTATAAATCAGATAATGAAAAGTTCTCAGTTCTTACTGCTTATGACTGTTATACCGCAAAATATCTGGATGAAGCCGGAATAGATATAGTATTAATTGGTGATAGTCTTGCTATGGTAGCATTAGGTTATAATAATACCAATTCCGTAGGAATTGAGGAAATGGGTATCTTTACAAAGGCTGTTGCAAGAGGTGTTACAAGGGCTTTTGTTGTAACGGATATGCCATTTTTGAGTTACCATACGAGTGTAGAAGATGCAGTCAAAAATTGCGGTCAGATGATTAGATATGGTGCAAATGGTGTTAAAATAGAAGGCGGCAGCGACTATATTGTTTCCGTAATTGAAAGATTAACGGCTGTCGGAATCCCTGTAATGGGGCATTTAGGATTTACACCGCAATTCTTGAACCAGTTAGGCGGATATAAAATTCAGGGTAAAACAAAAGAAGCAGCTGATGAAATTCTAAATCAAGCTAAAAAACTTGAAAAAGCAGGAGTATTTTCTATTGTTCTTGAAATGGTACCCGAAGAAAGTGCAAAATATATAACAGAAAATTTAACCGTGCCTACAATTTCTTGCGGTGCAGGAAGATATTGCGATGCTCAGGTTCTTGTTTCTGATGATGTATTCGGTAAATATCCGGAGTTTAAGCCTAAATTCGCCCGTAAATATGGAAATATGGGCGAACTTATCTATAATTGTGCAAAACAATATAATGATGATGTAAAATCAGGCAAATTCCCAGATGACTCAGAGGTTTTTTAATATTAATCTCCGTCTGTATGTAAATAACCCATAATAGGCATTAACATTCTTACGGTGTTTGTATTTGGATCATAAGCCATTCCGGCAACATTTCCGCCTTCGCTTCCCAATACTTGACTCATGTACCACCCCATAAGTTTCTTTTCATCTGCACTGCTAAGTGTATTATTATTGTCTCCAAGCAATTCCTTCATTGCATCTTCTCCGAATGCTTGATTTAGTTGTTCTCTGCTAAAATTACCGAATAATTTTTTAACATGTGCAGCGTCAACGGTTGAAGAAGTGAATGAACCGAATCCGTTACCTTTTTGTGCTTCATCCATTTTTTTATTAAATTCTTCATCGGTCATATTTTTCCAGTCATCGTACGCTGCTTTTAATTTTGGATCAGCATTTTCACCTAAATCGGTAATGTATTCATAATCACTTAAATTACCTGCTTTTGAACTTCTTTTTGACACTGAAGTGTCAGGAGCCTCAGGAGCGTCAGGTGTGTCAGGTGCGTCAGGTGTGGGTGAAACGGTTTGATTGGCTTGAGCGGCTTGAAGTTCCTCTGAATCTGATTCAGAAGCTTCTGCTTTACTATCCGGAATAGTGTCTTCCGGGGAAATGCCTTCGTCAATATCTTCATTTTCTCCTAATTCAGGACTTCTTGTGTATTGTGCTTTGTGAAATATATTGCCGCTCTTAGTTTTTGCAAGTAATTCATATTTGCCCGTACTTTCATTTAGAGCATAAGCATTCCCGTCAGGTGCAATCTTAATTTCGGTTTTTTCACCGTCAACTTTACGTTCTTTAGTATCAAAATTTGCAACTTGCTCTGCCGTTAATGTAGCTTTTGGCTTTTCACCGTTGGTATAATTAAGTTTTACGGTTTTGCCTTCTGAATTTGTAAGCTTTACCTTACTGAAGATTGATTCTTTCGTATTTCCTGCATTCATGTATGAATTGCCGCTAACTGAAGAATTATTATAGTTAGTATTAATTTGTCCAAGACCATCTATGTTTGACATAATGCCTCCTTACAAAATATTATATTACTTCCGCTATATAATAATAAAAAGAATAGTAGTATATACTATTTACATAAAATTTCAATATCGTTACAAAAATTTACACAGAACTTATACAATTAAAATAGGACTAACTATTTACATTAGTATATATTCAAATTATAATTTTAAGATGAGATGATACAGTGATATTTATGAAGAGAGGGAAAGCAATGCTGTTACATTCAATAATAGAAGTCAGAGAACAGATAAAAGAGTGGAAAAAACAGGGTTTGACAATAGGGTTGGTTCCTACAATGGGTGCTTTGCACAACGGTCATAAAAGTCTTATAGAAAAAAGTGTAGAGAAATGTGATAAGACTGTTGTTTCTGTTTTTGTAAATCCTATACAGTTTTGTCCCGGAGAAGATTTAGACAAATACCCGAGAACACTTGATGCAGATAATGAATTATGTGATAAAGCAGGTGTAGATATTGTGTTTGCACCTACTCCAAAAGAAATGTATGGAGAAGGACATATATTGTCAAATGATTTTTTAACTTATGTTGTCCCACCTTATTTTTATACGGACAAACTATGCGGAAAATCACGAGTAGGACATTTTGACGGAGTTTGTACGGTTGTTAACAAATTGTTCAATATAGTTCAGCCTGATTATGCGTTTTTTGGGAAAAAAGATATGCAGCAGTTAATAATTCTTAAAAAAATGGTGAACGATTTAAATATTCCTTTAGAGATAATTCCTTGCCCTATAGTACGCGAAGATAATGGATTAGCGTTAAGTTCAAGAAACAAATATTTAACTGAAAAAGGGAAAGAAAATGCTCTTGCATTGAGTAAACTTTTATTTAATATAAAGGTATGTTATAATAAGGGCATAACTGATACGAGTGCGTTATCAGAAACGGCATATTCATTCTTGAATGAAAATCATTCGCTGGAATATCTGGAATTTAGAGACAAAGATACTCTGGAGGAAAAGAAAATCGCTGATAATAATACCGTTGTATTTATTGCAGCAAGAGTGGAGAATGTAAGACTTATTGATAATATAGAACTTAATTAAGAAGGTTGGGCGTAATGTCATTGAGCGTAAAATATTTTGAAAAATTAAAACAACTTGTAAAATTGTTAGAGCATGCTTGTATAGGTGCTCAAATACTTGTGCTGTTGGCAGTATTTTTATGTAGTTTATCTGTTATTTTGGCTGTTTTTCATAGCCACATGTTAGATTTTATGAATCCGTTTTTTGATTTAATTAAGAATTGGACAACATCAATGTTTGGTACTTCAATTAAATCAACACATCCTGATATTGACGGTAGATTAGTATTATTTGTTGTATTTGGAATAGTTCTGGCTTTCTTTATTTCGCAAATAAAAATGGCATTACATAGTTTTTGTGATGTTGTTCATTCAAAAATGGTAAAAACGAAAATTAAGGTACAAGAAGATTTTAATAAACAATTAAAAAATGATATCGAAGAGGATATAATGTCCCAAAGCCATTTCCTTATGGCTGTACAAATCAGAATTAAATCAGTATTAAAGGATAATATAAGAGGGGATGCTCCGACTCCTGAAGAGATGGAAGCTACAAAAGTTGAAATTATTACAAAGTTCTTCGATCAGGTAAAATTAATTAAAGGTTTGAGATTTTCAAAAGACAACGATATTCTTCTCTTGTCATCAAATAATATAAATAATTTTGATGAAATCAATACCGGTGTTGGAATTATCATTGAGGCATTAAGAGTAGAATACAAGGCTAAAAAGATTAACATAAGAACGAGATTGGCAGTAACAGTTTATAAAATGACTACTCCAATGATTACTGCATACAAATCAATAAAACCGTTGCTTGAATTAAACGCATTAAACGATTTGTTATGTTTTGGAAATTTCAAAAACAGATATGAGCTGGTTCCGAACAGAAAATATAATATTGCTGTAAAAGGTAAGTATGATTTGAATACCGGTCATGAAGAAACTATTTGGAGTGTAGTTAAGAAAGTTTAAGCTGATACTTGATTTTATAATTTTTTTCTGATAACATCGTCACTGTAGACCGCAGACAATTAGTTGAGGTTGGGACAGGAAGAAAATTCCGAGGTGCAGAAATAAATCATAGAGTTTGTTTTGCAAGGGAGTTTTTAGAGGGTTCCCAAATTCATTAAATATCTGAAAGGATGGCTAATCGAGGTTATACACAAGTCGAAAAATAAATAGATTTATTGATAAGTGTGTAATATTTTGCGGTTCCGGATGTGAGAATTGCAAAATTTTTATTATTCGGACACACAAAGGTCGATAAAGATAAGTCAGAAATGACTATTCACTTAAAAAGGAGCAAAAATGGCAACAAAAGCATTTAAATCAGAAAAAATTGATGCAATAAAAGCAAAAGTTGAAAAAGCTCAGGTAGCTCTTGTTACAGAATACAAAGGTTATACTGTAGAAGAAATCACAAAATTGAGACGTGAACTTCAAAAACAAGGCGGCGACTATATGGTTACTAAAAATACATTAACTAAAGTTGCAGTTAAGGGTACTGAGTTTGAAGCATTGACTGATTTGATGAAAGGACCTATTGCTATAGCATTTGGTTTTGAAGATCAGGTTAGCCCTGCTAAAGTTGTATCTCAATTTATTAAAGAATCTAAAAAAGGTGAAATTCTTGGTGCTGTTATGGAAGGCAATTTATTGTCTGCTGATGAAGCTAAAGCTCTTGCAAATCTTCCTTCAAAAGAAGAACTTTACGCAAAAATGCTTGGCTCTATCAATTCACCGGCAACAGGTATTACACTTGGTATCAATGGCGTTATGGCAGCCCTTACAAGAGCTGTTGCAGCTGTCAGAGATCAAAAGGCTGCATAATTGCAGCTTGATGGAACTTAGTTCCGTATAGTTACAAAATGAAATTAAAGGAGAAAAAATAATGAGTAATGTAGAAACTATTTTAGAATCAATTGAAAAATTGACTTTGTTAGAAGCAGCTGAATTAGTAAAAGCTATGGAAGAAAAATTCGGCGTATCAGCAGCAGCTCCTGTAGCTGTTGCAGCAGCTCCTGCAGCAGCCGGTGCAGCTCCTGCAGCTGATGAAGCATCAGAAGTTAACGTAATCTTGGCATCTGCAGGTGCTAACAAGATTGCTGTATTGAAAGAAGTTCGTGCTATCACAGGTTTAGGCTTGAAAGAAGCTAAAGATTTAGTTGATGGTGCTCCTAAGGCAATCAAAGAAGGCGTTAAGAAAGAAGATGCTGAAGCTATCAAGAAACAACTTGAAGCTGCTGGTGCTACTGTTGAAATCAAGTAGTTTGATTTTAATACAGACAAATTTAATCAACCCTCTCAAGTTTGGGAGGGTTGATTTTTTGATTTGATATATGGTATTTTAATTATTGATTTTATGAAGATATTATTTATTACAGATTTATATCCGGTAAAAAACGAAGAAAAAACTACACCGAGAACACTTTTAAATTTTGTAAGAGGTTGGAGAAACTCAGGTGTAGAGGTGGATGTTTTAAAACCTAATTTTCTTCTCAATTCTTTTGTAAGAAGAAAACCGTTTTATAGTACAGGTTTATATGAAAATGTTTATAATGTAAATTATTACAGTCCGTTTTTGGGTGATGTAAAGCAAAAATTGAAAGGTTATAGTTTTACAAGTTATGATATAGTTGTAGCTCACATGCCATCCGGAATTTTATTTGCTGATAAATTAGGGCTGCCGTTTATTGCAGGAATACATAATTCTGATTTAGAAATTTTGACTAATCCCCTGTACTCAATTCATTTTAAAAAAAGGGAATTAGTTGCGTTAGAACATTCAAGGGCAATTGCATGTCGTTCTTATGTAATAATGAATAAGTTTTTAGAGATGTTTCCTCAGTTCAGCGATAAAACCTTTGTTGCTCCGTCGGGAATTGATGAAAAATATATATTAAATGATTTTACCCATAATATAAATAAGGAAAATTTAAAAATAGTTACCTGTGCCAATTTTAAAAAACGAAAAAATATAGACAAATTAATAATTGCTCTAAAAGATATTGCAGATGTAGAATTAATTATTATTGGTGACGGAGAGGGTGCAGATAAGTTAAAAGCAATCAATAGAAACTGTATTTTTCTCGGAAGATTACCGAATGAATCAGTATTTGATGTACTGAAAAATTCCGATATCTTTATTCTTCCAAGTGTAAATGAAACTTTTGGTATGGTATATTTGGAAGCTATGGCAAGCGGTTGTATATCAATTTGTACTTCAAATGATGGTGTAGACGGCATTATAAAAAATGGTGAAAACGGATTTACCGTAGAACCAAATGAAGAATCAATTAAAAATATTATTAAAAAAATTCAGGATATGGACATTTCAGAATTAAATATAATTCGTGAAAATTCATTAAAGACAATAAGGCAATATACTGAAAAAGCCTGTTGTGAAAATTATTTAAGTAATATACAAAAATATATGTAAGTAAGGAGGTTATTATGGCAGAAGATTGTATTTTTTGTAAGATTATAAACGGAGATTTTAATACCGAATTTGTTTATGAAACTGATAAATTAGTTGTATTTAAGGATATAAATCCTAAAGCACCTGTTCATTTGCTTGTAGTTCCAAAGCTTCATGTTACATCATTAAATGAGTTAGATGATAAGGAATTACTTGGTGATTTGCTTATGGGAGTGAAGGAAGTTACAAAAAAAATAGGTTTAAAATCATACAGGACACAGATAAATACCGGAAAAGAGGCAGGACAGGAGGTTTTCCATTTGCATATTCATATTCTTGGCAAATAATTAATGTAACATGTTTGTAGTATAATTAAATTTGTCCATAGAATTAGGGAGAATTAATTAATGAAAAACGGTATAGAAAATGGTTTTTATCACGAGATTACGCCAAACGGATTCGGTATCGCTATAAAAGCCGGAAAAGTTTTGTTTTCAAAACAGTCTGAATTTCAGAAAGTTGAAGTTTTTGAAACAGAAAGCTCTTTGGGAAGAGTGTTGACTCTGGATGATTTGATGATGACTACTGAAGGTGATGAATTCCATTATCACGAGATGATTTCTCATATACCTATGATGAATCATAAAAATCCGGAATCTGTACTGGTAATCGGAGGCGGTGATGGCGGTACTATTCGTGAAGTTTTGAAACATAAGACTGTTAAAAGAGTCGTTTTGTGTGAAATTGACGGAATGGTAATTGATGCTTGCAAACAATTTTTGCCTACTATTGCCTGTGAGCTTGATAATCCAAAAGTAGAAATTCTTGTTCAGGATGCAATAGAATATATTAAAGACAAAAAAGATGAATTTGACATTGTTCTTATTGATTCAACCGATCCAATGGGACCGGGTGAAGGTTTGTTTACGGATGAATTTTATACAAACGTAAAAAATTCCCTAAAAGAAGGCGGAATTATGGTTGCACAATCTGAGTCCCCGTTTGCACAGTCTGAGTCCGTAAAGAAGATGTATGTTCAATTAAAGAAAGTATTTCCTATATGTTCAACATATACTTCTAATATTCCTACATATCCGGGCGGATATTGGGCATGGGCATTTTGTTCAAAGGATGTTGAACCTTTGTCATATATTGATGAAGCAAGATGTGAAGAAATTACAAAAACTTGTAAAATATATAATAAAGATTATCATCTTACACGTTTTGCTCTGCCAAATTATTTAAAAGAATTATTATAAACAATAGAAAAGGATTCATAAAAATATGTACGTTTCCATTATAATTTCAGCTATAATATTGACATTGTTAATTGCCGCATTATTAATTTTGCATTGGTCGGCATCTGTTCTTCCTGCTGCAGCTCAGGCAATATCTACAGTAGAAATGATTATACTTTTAAGTATATTAATTTTGGTTCACGAGGCGGGGCATTTCTTTGTAGCTGAGTTGTTCAAGATGAAGGTTACAAAGTTTGCTTTTGGTTTGCCGATTGGTCCGACATTATGGAAGAGAAAATTTGGAGATGTTGAAATATTGATACATGCATTCCTTTTTGGCGGATATGTTGCATTTCCTGATGATGATAAGGAATTAAATTTGCCTGAGGATTCTCCCGACAGATTTATGAACAGACCTGCACACCAGAGATTTTGGGTATTGTCTGCAGGTGTTATTGCAAACTTAATTTGTGCATTTTTATTTGTTGCGGTTACTGCCGGTATTTGGGGAAAAATGCCTTCAGGTAATTATAATGTATATGTAAAAAATATTACTGCAGAAAAAACTGAATCTATATGGAATTCAGGCATGCAGGCAGGTGACAGAATTGTACGCATAAACGGCACGGATGTCAAAAATCCTAATGCACTTGTTATGTATGCTCAAATGAGTAAAAAGTATGATGGAAAAGTCGATAAAATAGCTCTTGAACAGAATTATGAGGCACTGAAAAAGTTAAATCCGGCATTTGCCAGAAATGAGACAATACCAAAAGACGTAATTATAAAATTGCCAAGCAGAATGAGTGAACAGCCGTTTAAATTAAGTAATGATGTTATTATAGGACTTGAAATATATAAGGATAACAGAATAGAGCTGAATGATGTTCAAAAGGCAATTAGAGGTAATTTAAGTGAAAAAAATATTATTGTTTCTGACGGAACATATAGTCTTGAAGACATTGCCTATGCTATATCCGATTCCGATTGCCCTTTAAATATTACAGTTGAACGAAACGGTGAAGAAGTTATATTATCACCTGTTTATCCTAATGAAAACGGATTAATCGGTGTAATGATGGATGTAAAAGAAATTCCTGTTGTGACGAAAGGAATTCCGTCCATAATCAAAGCAAGTACTAATTATTTGTGGACACAAACAAAATTATTCGGATATAGTTGGTATCAGTTGTTTACAGGTAAGTTACCTATGAGCAGTCTGCATGGTATTATTGCTGTTGCGAAAGTTGGCGGAGATATAATCCATGCAAGCGGTTTGTTCTCAGGATTATTGTTGACGGCTGTAATATCGTTATATCTTGCTATATTCAATTTCTTACCAATTCCTGCTTTGGATGGCGGGCATGTAATGTTTTTGATACTGGAAAAAATCAGAGGTAAAAAGGTTGATGAAGAAACAGCCGATAAAATTATGACTGTGTTCTTTATTCTTTTGATACTGCTGATTATTGTTGTGTGTGCTAATGATATATATGCACTTGTTATGAAGCAGATATAAGTTGTTTTTATATAATTTTTTATAGTAAAAATTTGTTTACATTTTTTTTATGTAGCTTTTGTTTTTGCTAGAATATTTTATAGACTTTGATGCCATAATTTTGGCTGAGCATATTTAACCCGAAAGGATTTCAGATGAAGAGAATTTTTATAGCATTATTTATGATTTTAATGACCATACAAAGTGCAAGTGCAATGAGTGTAGATGCCTTTTTGGATAAACATTTAACTCCGATATCAAATTTTGTATCGGATATTATATTTTTCCCTGTAACAATCGGCGGAACTTCTATACCATTGGTAATTTTATGGATATTATTCGGCGGATTATTTTTCGCCTTTTATTTAAGAGGTATTGCTGTATGGGGCTTATCTGAATCATTCAGAATTTTAAAGACTCCGGCGAAGAAAGAAAGTGACGGAGGAGGAGAAGTTTCACCTCTCCAATCTTTAATGACGGCGTTATCAGGTACAATAGGTTTAGGTAGTATTGCAGGTGTTGCAATTTCAATATCCATAGGTGGCCCGGGAGCAGTTTTTTGGATGTTTGTCGGTGCTATTTTAGGTATGGCTTTGAAATTTGTAGAAGCTGCGTTAGCTATAAAATACAGAAGATTTAATCTTGACGGTTCAATTTCCGGCGGACCTATGCACTACATGGCACACGGATTAACAAGGAAAAAAATGAGATGGCTTGGTCAACCTCTTTCTGTTATTTTTGCAATACTTTGTATTGGAGCAGGTCTTGCCGGTGGTAATATGATACAGATTAATCAAACCGCACAGCAAATAGTGAACGTTACAGGCGGAGCTGAAGGATTTATGGGTGACAAGATGTGGCTTGTCGGTCTTGTTACGGCAATTATACTCGGTATAATCATTATTGGCGGTATCAAACAAATAGCAAAAGTTGCAGAAAAAGTTATTCCTTTTATGTGTCTGTTATATGTTGTAGGTGGTTTATTTATTGTAATTGTAAATATCCATAATTTGCCGCATGCTTTATCAACAATTTGCCATGAAGCGTTCCATCCGAGTGCAGCTTATGGCGGCTTTGTAGGTGTAATTATTGCAGGGTTAAGACGTTCTGTTCAAACAAACGAAGCAGGTACGGGTTCTGCTCCGATTGCTTATGCGACTGCTCAAACAAAAGAACCTATTTCACTTGGTTTTGTGTCTTTAACGGAACCTTTGTTTACAGGTTTGATTTGTTTGTTGACAGCTACAATAATTATTATCACGAATTCCTATGTCGGGGTTGATGGAGTAAACGGAATTCAACTAACTTCAAATGCTTTTGAAACAGTATTCAACTGGTTCCCTTATGTATTAGCTGTTGTTGTTGTTCTATTTGCTGTTACTACAATATTGTCGTGGGCATATTATTCTTTAAAAGCGTGGAATTTCCTTGTCGGAGAGGGTAAAAGAAGAACATTAATTTTTCAGTTTATATTTCTGTCTTTTACAATAATTGGTTCCGTAATGAATGTAAGTTCAGTAATTAATCTTACTGATGCAATGATGATAGGGATGTCTATTCCAAACATTATCACTATGTATATTCTTGCACCGGAAATCAAGAAAGATTTAGCAGAATATTGCAGAAAACATCAGATAGGTAAACTAATTAACAGAGATTGGTTAAAACCTGTTGCTGTTGCAGCAGAGGAGGATAAATAATGTCAGATTATCAAATTATTGTTACAGTACAAGGTGTAGATAAAGTAGGTATTGTTGCAACGGTAACTGCTGTACTTGCAAAATATGAGGTTAATATTGAAGATATAAAACAAACACTTATGCAGGGGCATTTTGTAATGTTTATGCTTGGTAACATTGAAAAATCCAAGTATTCTTTCAAAGAAATAAAAGAAGCATTAATAAAATCAGGCGAAGAACTTGGCATGGAAATCTGGGTTCAACGCAAAGAAATTGTTGATAATATGCATATTATATAAATAAAAAAGACCACATTCATAGGTGGTCTTTTTCAAATCTTTATACAGAATATTAATTAATGTTCTTCTTTTACGAAGCATTCTTTACAGAAAACTTCTTTTCCCGGAATAGGTTTAAATGGAACTTGAGTTTGAACTCCGCATTTTGAGCAAACTGCATCATACATTCTGCGTGATCTGCGGTTAGCCTGTCTGCGTTTTTTTCTGCAATCAGGACATCTTTTAGGTTTGTTTACAAGTCCTTTTTCTGCATAGAATTCCTGTTCCCCAACAGTAAATACGAATTCGCAGCCGCAATCCTCACACACGAGTTTTTCATCTTGGTACATTTTTGTGTCTCCTAATTTAATAAACTAATTGTCAAAGTAAATAATATATTACCTACTCCATTTAGATATTATAACGTATATACGGATTTTATGCAAGTATTGAATTTACAAACTTCATACGGATAAATGATTTAATACTCCATAAAATTATTCATAATAGTAATCGGGAGGATTTTATTTTGGATAATAATATAAATCAATTTAGAACAAATTTTACAAAAACATTTCATAACAGCGTAATCCCTGCATTGAAACCGTTTGAAGCAGAACGAATTAAAGCAAGAAATAAAGCTAATTTGCTGTCCTGCATATTTGCAACAATCGCAGTCATTGTCATGTTAGTTTTATTATTGAGTGATAGACAATCGGAAGTATTTATATCATCAGCATGTAAGGTTTTATTTTTTGGGACAATCTTGTCTTGTGCCATCATTGTCGGCGTCAGAAGATTTATACAAAAAGGATTTGAATTCCAAATAAAAGAAAAAATTATGCCGATTGCCCTCAGTGCATTCGGAGATTTTAAATGGACAATGAATGAGATTATTAGCAAATATGAGCTTAAAGACTCTAAAATAATATCACATTTTGAAAATATGGATGTGGACGATAATTTTATCGGCTCTTATAAGAATATACCAATAAATATTTCAGAAATGCATTTGTACTATAAAACTAAAGATTCTAAAGGCAGAACCCAAACCCACACTGCATTTAGAGGTGTTGCAATAAAATTAGAGATTCCAAAGCACTTTAAAAGTCATACAATTATTAAACCAAAGGTACTGGTAAATTCCGGACCTTATGAAGAAGTTAAGCTTGAGGATACCGAATTTTCAAAAAAATTCCATGTACGTTCTCAGGATCAGGTTGAGGCAAGATACCTCATTACAACAGCATTTATGGAGAGATTTAAAAATATCCAACACGCATTTGAGGCTAAAACTATTTCTTGCAGTTTCAAGGATAATACTTTACTTTTGACTATTCCGGTGAAAAAAGATTTATTCTCATTGGGAGATTTGAACAAACCCGTTACTGATACTCAACAATATGAAATATTTTTAAAAGAATTAATCTCTATTTTTGAACTTATAGAAGAATTAAAACTTTATCAAAATACAGGATTATAATAATGACAACAATAACGGAAATAGTAAAAATATTGACTGATGCAGGTATAGAAGAAAATGAAGCAAATATCGAAGTAAAACTTCTTATTGAACATTTTTGCAATTACTCGGCAAAGGATTTAATACTCGGGAAAAAACTTGATTCCGAAAAATTAGAAATTGTAAAAGAAAAAGCATTGGAAAGAGCTTCCACAAGAAAGCCTATTCAGCATATAATCGGGTTTGCAGATTCTATGGGTGAAAAATTTATAGTCAATCCTTCTGTTTTAATTCCCCGTGACGAAACTGAATTACTGGTCAGAAAATCTGTTGAGATAATTAATAAAAATAATTTAAAACTGGCGTTGGATGTTGGTACAGGAAGTGGTTGCATAGCCTGTATGGTTGCTAAATATTCTGATTGCCAAATTATCGGACTTGATATTTCAAATGATGCATTACAAATTGCACTGGATAATGCCTCAAGGCTAAATCTTTATAACAAGGCAATTTTTAGAAAATCTGATATTTTTTCAAACGTTAAACCCTCAGAAAAATTTGACATAATTATATCTAATCCTCCGTACATTCCGATTAGCGAAAAGGACAATTTGCAAGCTGAAGTGCAATATGATCCCGCAGAGGCACTTTTTGCGGAAGATAAATATGGGGTAAATTTTTATTTGCGGATAACTTCCGAAGCACCTCGAATATTAAATTCTTGCGGGTATCTAATTTTTGAACTTGGTATTAATCAGGCTGAAAAAGTTTCTGAAATAATGAAACAATTTGGATTTACTGATATTGAGGTAATAAAAGACTTAGCAGGTATTGACCGTGTAATTTACGGGCATTTATCCGCTTAATATTAATCTTAATTCCGTTTTTATTTTAGTACATAAAAGACTGTTTGTCTATAAAATTGGAAATAACCTTAATATAAATTAAATAATATAAAAATATTATAGGGTATTATTTTTGTAACGCACTTTTGCCACGCAGTTTTCGATGATATGTGATAGCAAATCTGTGTGCTTCATCTCTTATTCTTTGAATTACATATAAAGCACCGGAATCTCTTGGCAGAAGAATTGATTTTGATTGTTTAGGTAAAAAGACCTCTTCTTCACGTTTTGCCAAACTTACAATATCAATTCCCTTAATATTCATTTCTTCAACAATTTGCATAACACTGGATAACTGACCTTTGCCGCCGTCAATTATTATTAAATCAGGTTTTGCCCATTTCTTTTCGTCACCAAGGTGATTAAATCTTCTTGTCAAAACTTCTTTCATGGATTGAAAGTCATCCGGTTTCCCTTCAGTGGAACGAACTTTGAACTTTCTATATTCACTTTTCTTTGGCATTCCGTTAATGAAAGTAACCATAGAGGCAACAGTATTAGTACCCTGAATGTGTGAAATGTCATAGCATTCCATTCTGTGAGGGAAATTCGAGAGTTTTAATTTTTCTGCAAGATACGAACCGATTTCATTAAAATCCTCATTGATTTTAACCATTTTTTTAATTTTTGCATTATCAAGTACTATGCGTGCATTTTTGTCTGCTAACATTTGAAGTTCTTTCCCTTGTGCAGATTTTCCGTAGCTGATTTTGACTTTTTTACCTGATATGATATTTAGCCATTCTTCATAAAGAGTCTTATCTCCAACAGCTTCCAGTTCATTTGATACAATTCGGTCAGGAAATTCCAAAGAAAGTGTATTATAATATTCTTTAAAGAATGTTGCAAAGAATTCTGCCCTGTCATCGGCTTCCACTTCGTAAGTAAAATCTTTTTTGTCTATGAGTCTGCCTTCTCTTATCATCAAAATTACAATAGCAAAAATTCCGTCCTCATTGAGCATTGAAATTACATCTTCATTTAGTTTTGTGTTTTCATAAACTACTTTTTGTTTTTCCAATGTTTTCTTCAAATCAAATAAGCTGTCACGCATTCTGGCAGCTTTTTCATACTGTTCTGAAGCTGCATATTTATTCATTTCCTCTTCAATTTGTCTGATGAGTTCTGATTGTTTACCTGATAAAAACAATTCTGCTTGTCTGACAAGATTTTTGTATTCCTCGCTTGATACAAGCCCCTGACATGGTGCCATACAGCGTCCTATCTGATAGTATAAGCATGGTCTGTCTTTGAACTTTGGCGTTTTGCATTGTTTAAGCGGAAAAATTTTCTTCAAAAAATCGAGTGTGGCATACATTGCCCTGACATCAGTATAAGGTCCGTAATATCTGCCCTTTTCCGGATTTAAGTTTTTCTTTCTGACAACTGTAATTCTTGGGAAATCTTCATCAGTAATTAAAAAATACGGATATTTTTTGTCATCTTTCAGGAGAATATTGTATTTTGGTTTATGTTTTTTAATAAGATGATTTTCTAAAATGAGAGCTTCAACTTCGGTGTTAGTAATAATGTATTCCATTCTCTCTATTTGAGATACAAGTACATTAACCTTAACGCTGTCGTGGTGTTTACGGTTAAAATAACTCATTACACGGCGTTTAAGAATTTTGGCTTTTCCAACATAAATTATTTCATTATCCTTGTTGTAATAAATATAGCAACCGGGAAGTGATGGTAAAAGTTTTAGTGTTTGCTTCAGCTGTTCATTCATAACTGTATTATAGCATTAAATTTAAAACATAAAACATATTAAAAAAGAGGTCGAATAACAACATTTTCAACCTCTTTTTTAGTATAATATTATTTAACTGTTATGTTAAAGCAAAAGTCATATCGGCTTCGACACAAACTTTGCCGTCAACTCTTCCTATACCGTGAGCTTTGCAGATAGGACCTTTTAATTTTGTAAGTTCAATTTCCATTTCAAATTTATCACCGGGTCTAACAATATTTTTAAATCTTGCATTTTCAACTCCGGCATACAGTGCTAATTTGCCCTGAAATTGCGGTAATGTTAACAAAATAGGAGCTGAACATTGAGCCATCGCTTCAAGTTGAAGTACTCCGGGCATTACAGGATTGTTAGGAAAATGTCCCTGGAAAAACTCTTCATTCATAGTAAGGTTTTTATAACCTTTGCAGTATTTTCCGGCTACACATTCCGTAATTCTGTCTACAAGTAAAAATGGGTATCTGTGTGGAAGCATATTCATAATTTCAAATATATCCATGCTGAATGCTTCTTGTTCTTTAATTTCTTCTGACATTTGTCTCTCCTTATTATTTACATTCTACTATTTTATCTTTTAATATTTTTGCTACTTTAATATGTACTGCATGACCGGCTTCCTTTGCCAAAATTTGACATTTAAGGTTAAGCGGATTTATTCCGGTCAGATACAAGTCACCTACTAAATCAAGCATTTTATGCTTAACAGGTTCTTTGTCTGAACGAAGTTCTGTCGTGTATCCTTCATCTGTCAAACCTACAGTATTATCAATGTTTACTCCTTTCGCAAATCCTAGCATTTGGAATTTTCTTAAATCTTTATAAAATCCAAAGGTTCTTGCTTCAATAATTTCCTGTTGATTTTTCGGATTATAATTCACAAAACATTGTCTTAAATCCTTATGGTCGTAATTTACTGCATAAGATATGAATAAATCTTCTGCCGGAAGTATAACCAAACTTGTTTTTCCGTTTAAGTAGTAAACAGGCTCAGATACGGTATATTTCTGAGGTTTGTATAATAGCGGTTTATCAATACCCGCATCTTTAAATACTTCAACCCATTGTTTTGAGCTGCCATCCAATGCAGGAACTTCCATTTCGTCAAGACAAATATCCAAAGAATCTATACCGCAAAATGCCAAAGCTGCTGTCAAATGTTCGGTTAACATTGCCTGAGCTTTGTTTTTCCCTAATACTACGCAATGATCTGTAGATAGTACATTGTCTGTAGTAGCTTCAAACTCTTCCCCTCCGACAAAATATCTGATTTTGCCTGCTTTAGAAGGGAAAAATCTAACCGTACACGGTTTATTTTTCATCAA
Organism: uncultured bacterium; assembly: GCA_902777385.1. Classification (GTDB taxonomy): domain Bacteria; phylum Cyanobacteriota; class Vampirovibrionia; order Gastranaerophilales; family Gastranaerophilaceae; genus UBA1221. Next base: position 41,958 of record CACYTP010000011.1, on the reverse strand, counting down.
ACCGTTACCTGTTATTTGAGTTTCTTGTTTTAGTGTAATAAAAAGATTATTTGTTGAACGGTTGAATGGTTGAACAGTTGGGTGGTTATTTTGTTTACTATAAAACATCACATATTCCCCCTTCTGATTTGAGAATTTTTGTAAGCATTTAATTGTCTTGAAATTTTTTCAATTTCACTGCGAATATTTATATAATCTTCTTCTGATATGTAATTTAGTGTTTTAGCAATGATTATTTGATTTAAAACTTCCATAAGGCTACCAAATGCAATTTCAGAAAATCTTGCTTGTTCCTTATATGAGGATTTACATGAACCTTCAGCAATATTTGATGAAATCGAAACTGTTGCACGGCGAAGCTGAGAAACAATTCCATATTTTTCAGATTCAGGAAAACTTGACGTAATAGAATATATTATTTTAGCAAGTTCTATTGAAGATACCCAAATATCAAGCTTTTCAAATCCGAATGTATGTAATAACTTTTCAACCATTTAACCATTAAACCTTTCAACTATTTAGCTACATTTTCTTCAAATTCTTTGAACAAAGGTTCATATTTTTTGAATTTTGCAAAAATTTCCTGAGCATCTTTCATTGTTTTAAGTTGTTTGATGAAATCTTTTCTCGGAACTGCAGGGATACCAACAATAATTGATTTTTCAGGGAATGATTTTGTAACACCTGCTTTAGCTGTGATAATTGTATCAGAACCGATTTCAATGTGGTCAGCCAAACCTGCCTGACCTGCAATAACAACTCTGTCACCTATTACGCAGCTTCCTGCAATACCTACCTGAGAAACAATCAAACAACCTTTGCCTACTCTGCAATTATGACCAATCATTACAAGGTCATCAATTTTTGTATTGTCACCAATAGTGGTATTTTCAATGGTACCTCTGTCAATTGTTGAATTTGCACCGATTTCAACATTATTACCTATAACAACACTTCCTATTGAAGGAATTTTAAAGATTACATGTTTTGCAGCGTCTTCTCCTGATATTGCACCTTCTTTTCTTGCGTGTTCAATGTTGTCAGGATTTTCTGTAACAAAGCTGAAACCGTCAGCACCAAGAGATACTCCATGGTGAAGGATTACATCATTTCCGACTTCAACTCTGTCACCTACGTTTACTCCCGGATGGAAGAAACAATTTTTACCTATTTTGGCTTCGCCTCCTATATAGCTGTTTGCCATAATCTGTGTATTGTCACCAACCACTGCATCATGAGATATTACTACGTTAGGTCCGATTTTAACATTTTCGCCAATTTTTGCGGTAGGATCAACCACTGCTGTAGGATGAATTCCGTCATTAATTCTTGGCGGATTATAAAATAAAGTAATTAACTTCATCATTGCAAGACGTGGTCTTTCAACTTCTATTGTAGTTAATCCGTCAATTTGTACTCCAAGCGGTACAAGTGCTGCTTTTGCTTTTGAATTTGCAAGATTTGCAATCTCTTCTTCTCCTAAAGCCAAAGCCAAAGTATTCTCATCTGCCAACACAGGAGGAGCAATACGTTCAATTTTTGCATCCTGAACTTTTGTCAACATACCGCCAACTATTTGTGTAATTTCTTCAATAGTGAATGATTTCATTCTTATTCTCCTTATTACTTATTAATCTTGTTTATAATATTTGTTGTTGATTTTCCTTCAACAAAACTGATAAATTCTACTCTGGTACCGTTCTTACGCATAATATCAGCTTCCGGCAGTGTTTCCATTGTATAATCTGCTCCTTTTGTGTATACATCAGGCTTCATTTCATCCAAAAGATTTCTTGGACTATTCTCATCAAAAAGAACCACATAATCTACGCATGCTAACGCACAAAGTATTTCTGCCCTGTCATCTTCATTATTAACAGGTCTTGTCGGACCTTTTATTGCTCGGACAGATTTGTCGGAATTTAAAAGGACAATCAATTTATCCGCAAAACTTTTTGTTTTTTGAAGGTATCTTACATGTCCAACGTGAAGTATATCAAAACATCCATTAGTTGTAACAACGGTTTTTCCGTCTTTATGTAAGCTGTCTATGAGTTTTGTGATTTCTTCTCTTCCTACAATTTGTCCCATAACACATCCTTAACCTTACAGTTATTTTACCAGAAACAAGCAAAAAAGTCTTAAACATTATCTTTTGTTAAGAAATATAGCTAAATTTTTTTACGATTATTTTGTAAACTCTATCTTGTAACTTGCAAAAATTTATGTTATAATAAAAGAAAAACAGGAGTATTTAAACTATGAGTATATCTGTATTTGACCTTAGGGGGGGGGGTAAAATCCTCTCATAGTAAGGGTTTGCGGGATTTTAGAGTACGTCATCCTGAATTTATTTCAGGATCTAGCCACAGTAAAACTTTAGGTAGTACTCAAAAAGAGGAGGTCGTAGCAAGTACCATGGGTCAGATGCCGAAACAGCTCTGCATACAGGCTCACTCATCCTCACTTCGTTGCGGTGGTTCGCTTTGTAAAGTTCGGCATGACAAAGTGTGTAGAGATAGTAAAGCTGCGTTTACCCTTGCCGAAGGTGCTACGCACGTAGCTCAGTCTGCAAAGCCTCGTCGTGCCGCCTTTACTTTGGCGGAGGTTTTAATCACCCTCGGTATAATCGGTGTGGTTGCGGCGTTGACATTGCCGACTGTGATTAATAATTACCAAAAGCAAGAAACTGTTTCCAAAATAAAAAAAGTTTATTCAATTTTGACTAATACAACGATGATGGCAATGTCCGAGTATGGAGATACTGTTGGTTGGGAAATACAAAGTGGTAATAGTTTTGCAACAGCAAAATATTTTGCAGACAGATATGTAATACCGTTTATAAAAGTTGCAAGGGTATGTGAAAATAATAATTCGGATGATTGTGCATATCCTATATATGGATTGAATGGTCAACGTTTTAGTCATGATAAAAATTATGATAATAACTCATATTGTTTTTATCTTGCAGATGGAACATATATAGCTTTAAAAGCGTACACTACTTCTGTTGACCATCCTAAGCAGGTATACATTGTTTTTGATATCAACGGACAAAGAGGTCCTAATAAAGTTGGTAGGGATGTCTTTTGTTTACAGTATTTGTCGCAAACGAAGAGAGCAGCGTCAAAAGAATATGAAGGGAAAATTTTACCTGCTTGGATTGATGCAGGTGGAAGTAATCCAAGGGCAACAATATTGAGTGCCGGCAATGATTATTTTTGCAATAAAGCTAAAAAGGGCATAGCTTGTTTAGCAGTAATATTCATGGATGGCTGGCAGATAAAAGACGATTATCCGTGGTAAGTTCCGGATTTAATTCTTAAAATTTTTACTCCATGGTGCCCAGATTGAATCAACCAAATCTAACTTACCGGAATAATCCAGTGTTGTTTGATGAATAGTGTTTTCATTTAGCATATTTTTATTTACATTTAATGTATAGCAAGGTTCAGCAACGGATTTTGCGGCATTTCTTGTTATTTGTTGAAGTCTTACCTCTTCCGCAATTTGTCGTTTGATATTTTGTTGGCGTAGTCTTGCATTTCTTCTTGTGCTGATTGTTATGGGTTTGATTTTTATGTTCATAATTATGATTTCTCCTTGTTTCTGCTTTAAAACAGAAACAAAATATTTTTTGCTACCTGTTAAAATAAATCCATTTCTATAATTTTTTGACAAATTCTAACGGTGTTAAGAGCTGCACCAATTCTCAGATTATCAGCTACACACCACAGAGAAATTCCGTTTTTAAAAGCAAGATTTTTTCTTATTCTGCCGACAAAAACAGGGTCTACTCCGTCAGCATCACGAGTAGTCGGGTATTCGTAATTATCAATATCATCAATAACTGTTACCCCGAAAGTTTCTGATAAAATCTTCCGAACTTCATCAGGTGAAATTTCATCTTCAAATTCAATATCAACTGCCTCTGAGTGTCCTCTGTATACAGGAACTCTGACGGCCGTGCAGGATATAGGTAAATCTGACGGAAGATGTAAAATTTTCTTTGTTTCGTTTACAACTTTCATTTCTTCTTTTGTATATCCGTTTTCCGTAAATACATCTATCTGCGGAATTACGTTGAATGAAATAGGCTTTTTAAATGCTTTGTTATTGTACTTTTCACCACGTTGATGAGCTTTTGTGTCTTCTGTTAATTCATTTATCGCTGCAAGTCCAGCACCTGACACTGCTTGATATGTTGAAACAATTAATCTCTTAATTTTTGCTCTTTCATTTAACGGTTTTAATACGAGCATTAATTGAGAAGTTGAACAGTTAGGGTTTGCTACTATACCTTTGTGATTTCTTAAATCTTCATCATTAACTGTCGCAATAACAAGCGGAACATCTTTTTCCATTCTGAAAGCACTGGAATTATCAATCAGTACTCCCCCTCTTTTTACAATCTCGGGTGCAAACTTTTGAGAAGTTGAACCGCCTGCGGATGCAAGTACGATATTTATTCCGTCAAAGCTTTCAGGTGTTGCTTCTTCTACGGTGTATGTTTTTCCCTGAAACTCTAATTTTGTGCCTGCACTTTTTGCACTTGATAAAAATTTAATGCTGTTATATTCAACTTTTAATTCGTCTAAAATTTGTGTAATCTCTCTGCCTACAACTCCTGTAGCTCCGAGTATTGCAATGTTTGGTTTTCTGTTTGTCATTTTTATTCCTTCCAGAGTTTATTTTCTATTTATTACCAGTTAGAACGGGTCATAAGTTCTTTTCCGTTTGCATCATACATTTTTTCCTTAAACCAGATGCCTTTGAATTTGCCGTCCGGAGCGTACATATACTGAATGTCATGTGTTTCAAAATATATTGTTCCGGCTAATTTACCGTTTGCACGATATTGTTTTGAGTGATATGGAAAATTAGGATAGTTTTCGGAAATTTCATCAACATAAGCCAGTCTTCCTCTTGCAGAATAATAATATACATGCTTTAAGTCTGATTTTGGTTGGATAGCATACGAATATAAGATTTCCTGCCCTCTGAATTTTGTGAAAAATCCTGACATATTTTCATCATTGGTTTCTTTTCTGCCGCTTGATATAAGACGGTAATGTGTAAGATGATTTTCGTCTTTCAGAAAGTCTTTATATTGTGTACGAAACTCTTTTTTTGTTCGTTTATTGTTGTCAATCTCTGCAAATAATATGTCGTGGTACTGTGCAATTTTTTCATCACGCTGTACCTGCTGCATGTTTACCCAGTCGTATTCTACGGATGCTTCCAAAACTTTAGACTCATCAGAGTTTTTGGAATCTGATATATTGGTTTCTGAGGTATTTATTTCTGCTCCCATTCTTTCAACAGCAGGAACTTTTGAATTTTGTTCTGCTTCTTCCGCCATTGTGTAAGAATAGTTTCCGCTATTTATAATTAATACTGTCAATACAAAAAATAAAACTTTTTTCATATAATATCCCTTCTTATTCTAACTATAATTCTAACATGAAATTATGCTAAGGTCTCTAATATAAGTTTTTATCTGTAACAAAATGTAAAACCTGTGGTAAATTCAATAAATTTTATGAAATATTATTAAGATATATAGAAAAATGTATTGCAAAAAACATATAGTAATTTTAATATATTAATGAAGGGTTTGTGTGATGAAGAAGATATTTAAATTTGTAAAAAAATTTATTAATAACTACATAACAATGGGATTTTTATTTTGTGTTTTTAATTTATTATATGTCAATTTAGCTTGTGTGCTGGCTATTGCAGGTTTTTTAGATTTGGGAAGAGGAGTAAATATTCCGCTTCTGTTAATTGTTAATTTGAATGTGCTTATACCTGTAGTTGCTTTTATTTTATATGTATTGCGTAAGACATATAAAGATTACAGAAAAGTATTTAAACTTTTTTATGGCATAGAAATGCCGTTGATTTTAATTTGTTTGTTGAGAATATTTTTATTAAGAGAAATAACACCGTTTATTTTTATGATTTTGGCATCTGTTGTTGTTGCCGTTGGAGTTCAAATTGTCGAATATTATAATATTAAAAAACTAAAATCAGGAATATTTATGGTTCTTGGTTATGAAACTACCGTAATTCTCGGAACATACGGACTTATATTAGCATCATTTTTTGTATTACCGTTTTTATTTGGTTTATTGCAGTCTTTTTTCTCATTCGGGTGGTTTGATATAGTTATATCATCGTTTTCTCTTGAATCTTTATTGGGTCTGCCGACGATACTTATAAGTATGTTTTTTATGTTGCTATTTTTTGGCGGATTTATTGTTGCAATTATATCTCCGTTTGTATCGGCGTATATATATCTAAAAAGTTTTATTAAATATACAAAAAGAATTGCAAACAAACGAATTTTAGCAAATTATGCCGTCATATATTTTTTGGTTATGGCATTATTATCGTTTCAGCCTTCCGAAACAAAATTTTTAGATAATATTTCAAAATATCGTCAAGCTTTAACGTATGAAGATAAAGTCGATATCGCTAAAAAATTTGTTATCGGAAAAGAATTAAATTATAAAAATATTCTTACAAACAAGTATATTGCAAAATACAGGTATTATGCGGATAAAACCAATTCATCGGTTTATAATATTCATGATAATGAAGCTGTCGGACAGATTTGTCAAAATATGTTTAATTTTTTAGCATTTCCGTTTATTTATAACGGGCAATTTGATCCTGCTTCAGCTAATGCTGATTATCAGGAACTGTTTGATAAAAATATTCAATCTGCTCAAAAAAATAAGATACGAAAGGCTTTGTATTCGACTTTATTCGGCAGCGAAACGGCTGCTACGGTTTTGGATAAAGACGCAAAATCCGTATTGCTTAAATCTCGTATTACGAAAGTATTTACGAGTTCAAACAGCCCTATTGTAAGGGTTAATATCACAGAAGAATATTTTAATAAAGATACTACGGATAAAGAAGTATTTTATTACTTAACTTTACCGCAGGGGGCTGTTGTAACCGATTTGAAATTAGGTAAAGACCTCGAATATCAGGGTGAAATTTCTACAAAAGGTGCTGCAAGAAAAACATACGAAGGACAAGTAGTAAACAGGCATGATCCTGCATTGTTGGAGAAAAACGGTTTAAGGCAGTATACACTGAGAGTTTATCCTGTTCAAACTAAAGATTACCAAAAAATAAGTTATGATTATTTGACAACCGTTAATGAAGACGGAAGTGTTAAATTACCTGAAATTTATGAAAAACGTAATGTGTATAAAAACAGTTTTACAACTTATAAATATGAAGTTAACGGGAATTCTGTTAAAGATGTAAAGGCAAACGTTATAAATGTTGAATCCGGTTTTGGAAATTATAATGTATGTTCATATATACAAAAAGATTTGTACTGTCTGAAAAATGTAAATAAACAGAAGGAATTTAAAAATAAACGAATAGCATTATTACTTGATACTTCCTACAGTAATCGTATATCTTGGAAAAATTATTTAAGTAATAATCAAGAATACCAAAACTTAACAACTAATAATTCTGTTGATGCATATTACTTTAATGACCTTATAAGCAAAAAAATTGATATGGATAATGCAGAACAATACAATATAGGAAAAACCAAAAGATTAGATGCAATAAAAGCAGTTGAGAAAAATTATGATATCGTTATTATGCTGACTGATAGTGATGATTTTGATAAGTCTGAACGAGTATTGCCAGATGAGATAAATGCACCTGTATACATTATTCATGCAGACAATAAAATTCCGCCATATTATAATGAATTGGCATTATCTGTGTTGAAATCGAATGGTAAAATTGCGGATAGTATTAAAGATGTTGTAAATGACTATTCTTTTAAACAAAATTCCGATGGTATATATTCCGATAACAACATAGTTTTGACAAAAGAATCAAAAAATGATGGCAAAATAATTAATGATGCTGATTTTACCAAATATATTTATTCTAAAATTATTGATAACAAAATTGCAAAAGAAGATGTATCGGATATTTCAATTCTTGATAAAATTCATGAAATTGCAAAATCACAAGGTATAGTAACGTCTTATTCATCATATATTGCCCTTGTTGATAAGTGGCAAAAAAAAGAATTAAAAGCAAATGAAAAATCTTCAGACAGGTTTGAGGCGAACTTGCAAAGCGGTATTGATAAAACAGTCAATGAGAGCGATGAAGAAGCTGAAGATATTAAAGCAGTTCCTGAGCCTGAACAATGGGCAATGATAATAATGGGAATTGTGTTGTTACTGTTTATGTGTATGAAAAGAAATGTAATATGCAAAAAGTTTTAAAATTTGTTTTGCCGTTATTATATTTTGTTGCACTGTTCCCTCTGTTGCCGGAAACTTTCGGTAATAGTTACACTCCATTTTTTGTTTTATTTTCGTTATGTGTAATTTATGCACTAAAAATATTATTTGCCGGCAAAAGTTTTAAATGTTCCGGTATTGATATCTGCGTTATTTTAGCGATATCTTTATGCAAGATAATGAATGTTGTATGTATTCATTCGTATCTGTTAGGGTTAGTCATTTTTGTGATAGGTTTAGCTGCTGTTACAGGATTATTTGCAGAAAGTTCATCAAAAATAAAATTATATTGGTTAAGTTTATTGACGGTATTGAGTTTACCAATTGCAGAATATACCCAAATTTTTATCGGAACACCGTTGAGATTTTTAAGTGCTTCAATTGCGGGTAATGTATTGGCTATATTAGGATATAATCAATTTTTGCAAACAACAATTATAAATATTGAAAATACTTTTGTTAATATTGACTATCCTTGCAGCGGCAATAATACAATACTCGTTATTATGATTTTTACCGCAATTATAGGATTTATGTATCGTGTAAAACTTTCCGTAAAGTCATTATCAGTCGTTTTGTTATCTATATTTTGCTTTATATTATTGAATATTACGAGAATTTTGGTCTTAGTGCTTATGTATAATAGTGCGGATGCAATCCCTCAAGATATTATGTCTGTTGTTCATACAAGTCTTGGATTAATTAATTTTGGTATTGTTATTATTTTGATATTTTATTATTTTAGCAGGTTAAATAATAAGTGGGATTATGAAATAAAAAGTATCAGAAACTATTCGTATATTTATGTTTTGGTGCTTGGATTTGTATTACTTTGCCTTAAATTTTTAAATGTTAATAATTCTGTCTACAATGTATTCAGCAGCATAAAAGCTGATAACGGTACAAGTTTTACGGAACAGGAAATTGATTTTTTTAATAAGCATAATGCACAAGTGAAAAAAACGGTATCTGATAACGGTATAATAAAGTTGATGGTTAAATCTTGCAGTTGGACTTCTCATCATAATCCTGAAAATTGCATAAAAGGCAGCGGGAGAAAAATTATAAGCAGTAAAATTATTGCGGTAGGGGAATATTTTTTTCGAGTTGTTGAAACTGATAAAGGGTATATATATTTTTATTTCTCGGATGGCTTGACGGTGACCGATGATTACTATAAAAGGGTGTATTATTCATTATTTACAAAATCAAAATGTTGGACTATGGTTGAATATTCCTCAAAATATCCATTAGATAAATTCATCCTTATAAGTAGTGTAAAGGAGTTAAACAATTAATAAAAGTAAATAAGAATACATATAAATTTGTTCAGTACAATATTTGTAAAAATTTAGTCGATTTATATGCTCAATAAGTTTCCTTAAAACTCCCTAATACCAAAACTTTTCGTCATTTGTAAATTTTTATAAATTGTCTTTGTAACAATTAATTTACAATTCATATTTATATATGAGAAAATTCCTTGACTATGAATTTTGTTGGGAATATTATTTAAGAACATGTAAAATATTGTAGGAGTAGTGTGCCCGTTTAAAGAATACTCCGAAATATATAAAAAAGTTTATCACCCTGAAACTCAATGATTGCAAAAGTTTCCGTTGGTTTTAAGAGATAAAAGGTTAACAGCCTTAAGTTAGAATTTAGAAAACCATTTTTGTAAAAGTATGTACACCATTTATTTAACGAGGTGATTTAATGTCTAAGACAACAATAGCAAAAAGAGTAACTCCAATGGGTATTCCTCATACTCGTTTGGATGATTTACCCGATCTTATTGAAGTGCAGAAAAAATCGTTTGAATGGTTCTTAAAGGAAGGTTTGAAAGAAGAATTACTTTCATTCTCTCCTATCAAGGATTATACAGGCAGATTAGAATTACACTTCTTACCAAATTACACATTCGACAACGCAAAGTATACTGTTGAAGAAGCAAGAATTCATGACGCAACTTATGCAAAACAGCTTCGTGTCATGATTAGATTAGTTAACCGTGACAGCGGTGAAATTAAAGAACAGGAAGTTTACATCGGTGATATTCCGACAATGACCGATAAAGGTACATTCATTGTAAACGGTGCAGAACGTGTAATCGTTTCTCAGATTGTTCGTTCCCCTGGTGTTTATTTCAAACGTGAAGTTTCACCTGCCGGTAAACGTTTATACAACGCAACTATGATTCCTAATCGTGGAGCATGGTTGAAGATTGAAACAGACTCTAACGATTTAATCTACGTTAAGATAGATAAAAACAGAAAAATCCTTGCTACAACTTTATTAAAGGCTATGGGTATTACTGTAAGTGAAATGGAATCTTTATTCACTCACTTTGATTTCTTGAAGAAAACATTGGATAAGGATACTACAGAAACTACCGATGATGCTTTAATTGAATTGTACAAGAAATTAAGACCTGGCGATCCTGCTTCTCCTCAAGGCGGAAGACAGATTTTAGAATCTCGTTTCTTTGATGAAAAGAAATACGATATAGGTCGTGTAGGTCGTTATAAATTAAATAAAAAATTGAACTTAAATATCCCTAAGAATCAGAGAACATTAACAGTTCAGGATATCGTAGCTTCAATTGAATACTTAATCAATTTGACATACGATGAAGGTACTGTTGATGATATCGACCACTTGGGTAACAGAAGAATTCGCTCGGTTGGTGAATTGTTGCAAAACCAGTTCAGAGTTGGTTTATCAAGAATTGAAAGAATTGTTAAAGAAAGAATGACTCTTCAGGATTCAGAAACTTTAACACCTTTGAATTTATTAAACACAAAACCGTTAGTAGCATCATTAAAAGAATTCTTCGGAAGTTCACAGTTATCACAGTTTATGGATCAGATTAATCCGCTTGCTGAGTTGACTCACAAACGTCGTATTTCAGCATTAGGACCGGGTGGTTTGATGAGAGAACGTGCAGGTTTTGCTGTTCGTGATATTCATCCTTCACACTACGGACGTATTTGTCCGATTGAAACTCCGGAAGGTCCGAACGCAGGTTTGATCGGTTCATTAGCTACTCACGCAAAAGTTAATGATTACGGATTTATTGAAGCTCCGTTCTTTGTTGTAAAAGACAGAAAGGTTACGGATGAAGTAGTTTATATGACAGCGGATGAAGATGAAAACTTCCGTTGTGCTCCTGCTGATATTCAGTTAAATCCTGATAATACAATTAAGGCGGATCAAGTTCCTATTCGTTACAGATCTGAATTTACAATGGGTGACGCTGATAAAGTTGACTTTGTCGGTGTATCTCCTATCCAGATTATTTCAGTTGCGACATCATTGATTCCGTTTATCGAACACGATGATGCTAACCGTGCATTGATGGGTTCAAACATGCAACGTCAGTCAGTACCGCTTTTAATTACAGACAGACCTGTAGTTGGTACAGGTATGGAGGCTCGTGTTGCAAAAGACTCAGGTATGGTTGTTGTATCTGATGTCGATGGTGTGGTTGAAAGAGTTGTCGGAGAAGAAATTGTTATCCGTGACGCTCAGAAAAAACCTCATATTTATCCGTTGGTTAAATATTTAAGAAGTAACCAGGATACTTGTATCACTCAAAAACCAATAGTTAGAACAGGTGATAAGGTAAAAGCCGGCGATGTTATTGCTGATGGTGCTTCTACTAACTGCGGTGAACTTTCATTAGGTAAGAACGTATTAGTTGCGTATATGCCTTGGGAAGGATATAACTTCGAAGATGCTATCTTGCTTTCTGAAAGATGTGTTCAAGATGATGTATTTACATCAGTTCACATTGAAAAATTAGAAATAGACGCTCGTCAAACAAAACTCGGCCCTGAAGAAATTACCCGTGAAATTCCGAATGTTTCCGAAGATGCTTTAAGGCACTTGGATGAACGTGGTATTGTAAGAATCGGTGCCAGAGTTTATGCAGACGATATTCTTGTTGGTAAGGTTACACCTAAGGGTGAATCCGAACATCCGCCTGAAGAAAAATTGTTAAGAGCAATTTTTGCGGAAAAAGCAAGAGATGTAAAAGATAATTCATTAAGAGTTCCTCACGGGGAAGGCGGACGTGTTATCGACGTTAAGGTATTTGACAGAGAAAAAGGTGACGAGTTACCTCCTGGAGCAAATACCGTAATCAGAGTTTACATTGCACAAAAACGTAAGGTTTCTGTAGGTGATAAACTTTCAGGACGTCATGGTAACAAAGGTATCGTATCAAGAATTCTTCCGAGAGAAGATATGCCGTTCTTACCAAACGGAACTCCTGTAGATATCGTATTGAACCCGCTTGGTGTTCCTTCTCGTATGAATGTTGGTCAGACTTACGAATTGTTGTTAGGTTTGGCAGCATACTTGACAGGTAATCACTATGAAGCTCCGTCTTTCGACGAAAGATACGGCGATAATACTTCTGAAAAAGCTACTAAGGCTGAGCTTATCAAAGGTATTAAAGAGTCAGGCTTCGATTGGGTTAACGAAGACGGTAAGGTTACATTGATAGACGGAAGAACAGGTGAACCGTTCGACAGACCGGTTGCTGTAGGTCTTTCTTATATCCTGAAATTAGTCCACCTTGTTGATGATAAGATTCATGCAAGAAGTACAGGACCTTACTCATTAGTTACACAACAACCTTTAGGCGGTAAAGCTCAGTTCGGCGGACAGAGATTCGGTGAAATGGAAGTTTGGGCTTTGGAAGCTTATGGTGCTGCTTATACATTACAGGAAATGCTTACTATCAAATCCGATGATGTAAACGGACGTAACAGAGCTTACGAAGCAATCGTTAAAGGTGATAATATTCCAAGACCTGGTATTCCTGAATCATTCAAGGTACTTGTAAGAGAGTTACAGAGTATCGGTTTGGATATTACGGTAGCGAAGAAAGATGGTGCCGAAGTTGATTTAATGACTGATATGGACGATTTAAGAAAGTCTGCTCCAAAGAGAACACTTTCTGATATAGATTCTGAGTTATTAAATATTAACTTCTTCGAAACACCAACTACCTTCGGAGATATGTAAAGTTAGTTGAAAGGTTGAAAGGTTGATAAGTTGAAGAGTTGATATCAGTCTTTTGAAAAACTTTAATATAATTTGTAAAACACTGATATAACCATTCAACCGTTCAACCGTCAGACCGTTCAACCAAAAAGATTTTCAACTAAAACAAAAGGAGAAAGAATAAAAATGTCAACAAGTATTGATTATTTTGACTATATACGAATTAGTATTGCGTCACCTGAAAGGATTTTAAAATGGTCCTACGGTGAAGTTACTAAGCCGGAAACAATCAACTACCGTACGTTGAAACCTGAAAGAGATGGTTTATTCTGCGAAAGAATTTTCGGACCATCAAAAGATTGGGAATGCTATTGCGGTAAGTATAAAAGAGTTCGTCACAAAGGTATTATCTGCGAACGCTGCGGTGTAGAAGTTACGGATTCAAAAGTAAGACGTCAGAGAATGGGACACATAAAGCTTGCTGCTCCTGTATCTCACATCTGGTTCTTAAAAGGTATCCCTTCTTACTTAGGTTTGCTGTTGGATATGACTTTGAAAGATTTGGAACAGGTTATATATTTTAACAATTATGTTGTAATTGATCCTGCTGATTCCGAATTCAAAAAGCTTCAACTGTTAAGTGAAGAAGAATATGAAGACTTTATGGCTGAACATGAAGACAGTGCCTTAAAAGTAGGTATTGGTGCCGAAGCTATTAAAGAATTGTTAGGCGAACTTGATATTAAAGTTATGGCAGAAGAAATGAGGGCAGAATTAAATGCCGGAGTTACTTCTGTTCAAAGAAAATCTAAATTAATCAAGAGATTAAGATTATTGGATTCATTGATTTCATCAGAAACAGATCCTACCTGGATGATTATGGATGTACTTCCTGTTACTCCTCCGGATTTGAGACCAATGGTTCAATTGGATGGCGGACGTTTTGCAACATCTGATTTGAACGATTTATACAGACGTGTAATTAACAGAAACAACCGTTTACAAAGACTTTTGGAAATGGGTGCTCCTGAGATTATCGTAAGAAACGAAAAACGTATGTTGCAGGAAGCTGTTGATGCTCTTATTGATAACGGAAGAAGAGGAAGAACAGTTGTAGGTCCTAACAACAGAGCGTTGAAATCATTATCAAATATTATCGAAGGTAAACAAGGTCGTTTCAGACAGAACTTACTCGGTAAACGTGTTGACTACTCAGGTCGTTCAGTTATCGTTGTAGGTCCGCAATTGAGCTTAAATCAGTGCGGTTTGCCAAAAGAAATGGCTATTGAATTGTTCAAACCATTCGTAGTAAATAAGTTAATTGAAAGAGGATACGTTCAAAATATTAAATCTGCAAAGAAGAAAATAGAACGTTCAGAGGCAATAGTATGGGATATTCTTGAAGAGGTTATCAACGGACACCCTGTATTATTGAACCGTGCTCCAACCCTTCACAGATTAGGTATTCAGGCATTTGAACCTAAATTGGTAGAAGGTCGTGCTATCCAGCTTCACCCGTTAGTATGTACAGCGTTTAACGCTGACTTTGACGGTGACCAGATGGCTGTTCACGTTCCGCTTTCAATTGAAGCTCAGACCGAAGCAAGAATGCTGATGTTAGCTACAAATAACATCTTGGCACCTGCTACAGGTAAACCTATTATTACACCTTCTCAGGATATGGTCCTTGGTATGTACTACCTGACTATTATTAAAAATCCTGAAATGCCTGTTAAAGGTTACTTCTATAACTTCCAGGATGCTATTTCTGCGTTGGAAGTTGGTGTAATCGAGCTTCACGACAAGATTGTCGTAAGAGAT
This sequence comes from uncultured bacterium, assembly GCA_902777385.1. Lineage (GTDB taxonomy): Bacteria > Cyanobacteriota > Vampirovibrionia > Gastranaerophilales > Gastranaerophilaceae > UBA1221. The sequence goes on along the minus strand of CACYTP010000011.1, from coordinate 26,824 downwards.
GAACACGGTGACAGAATAGAAACTACCGTAGGTAGAATTATATTCAACGAAACAGTTAGAAAAGCGATAGCATTATCAGCTTAACTCAAGTAAATGGAAATTAAATTAAATTGAGGAAATAATAGAATGGAAACAACTTATACTAATTCAAAGAAGACACTTGACTTCATAAACAAACAAATGGATAAAAAGGCATTAAACCAGTTTTTATCTCAGATGTATTTGGAGTTTGGTGGTGCTACTACTGCTGAATTGGCAAACAGTTTGAAAAACCTCGGTTACAAATATGCAACCAAATCAGGTACTACAATTTCAATTGCAGACCTGCAGGTTCCTGAAGTTAAGAAAGAACTGTTACAAGAAGCAGAAGAAGAAATTGAAAAATCTACAAACAGATATTTAAAAGGTGAAATTACCGAAGTAGAAAGATATACAAAGGTTATCGATACTTGGTCCGAAACAACTGCAAAGTTGACTTCGAGTGTAGTTGATAACTTTGACAAACTGAATCCTGTATATATGATGGCATTCTCCGGAGCGAGAGGTAACTTATCACAGGTATCACAGTTGGTAGGTATGCGTGGTTTGATGGCTGATGCACAAGGTCAGATTATTGACTTACCTATTAAAGCGAATTTTAAAGAAGGTCTATCCGTTACAGAGTACATTATTTCATCTTACGGTGCAAGAAAAGGTCTTGTAGATACAGCGTTGAAAACAGCTGACTCAGGTTATTTGACCAGACGTTTGGTAGACGTTGCACAGGACGTAATTATTCGTGCTGATGATTGTCATACTGACAAATACATCAATATGAAGCCTATTAAAGACGGTGATACAATTATCGTTCCTTTAATTGACAGATTGTTAGGCAGAACAGTTGCACAGGATATTCTTGATGAAAACGGTAACGTAATAGTTACAAACGGTACTACATTAGACAGAAAAGATATCAGAAAAATCTCAAGATTAAACCAAGACAAACTAAACGAAGAAGGTTTAAGAGTACGTTCAGGTTTAACTTGCGGACTTGAGTACGGTATATGCCAAAAATGTTACGGTTGGGCTATGACAACTCAAAAATTGGTTGATATCGGCGAAGCAATCGGTATTATTGCAGCACAGTCAATCGGTGAACCTGGTACACAGTTAACCATGAGAACATTCCACACAGGTGGTGTATTCAAAGGTTCAGGTGCTATGAAAACCGTTGAAGCTGCTATTGCCGGTGAAGTTGTATCTAATGTAAAAACAAGAGAATTCAGAACACGTCACGGGGATGTAGTTAGAATTTCTAACTATGAAGCAGATATCGAAGTAAAAGGTGCTAAGAAATCTGAAAAATATCATATTCCTGCAGGTTCTACCGTATTCTTTGAAAACGGTATGAAAATCGAAAAAGGATTTAAGCTTGCTACTTATGAACCGGTTTCCCAAGGTGACGGTTCCCGTTTGACAGAAAAGGCAACAAAAGATATTACAACTGATTTGTCAGGTGAAGTAATATTTGAAGATTTTGTTGCAGACGAAAAGAAAGACAGACAAGGTAACATTTCAAGAACAACAAATAAACAGGGTGTTATTTGGGTTTTAGGCGGTGACGTTTATAACCTTCCTGGCGGTTCAAAAGTTCTTGTAAAAGACGGTCAGGCTGTTAAAGCCGGTGAAAAATTGGCTGAAACATTAACAATTTCAGAACACGGCGGTGAAGTCAGATTTGGTGAAGACCTTGTAGTGGAAGATGTTAAATTTGAAGGCAAAAAGATTAAGAAGATTGTACAAGGTAAAGAAATTACAATTGTAATTGCATCTTTGGCTCCTGAAAATGCAACATTTGAACAGACTAAGAAAGAACAACTTTGGACAGTAAATAAAACAGGTGAAAAATATATTGTAAAAGCTCCTGTTGATACTCCTGTTGAAAACGGTATGATTATCGCCGAATTAATCGACGATGAATGTGCTGTAACTTCATCAGGGGAAATAAGATACGTTGACGTTGAAGTTGACGAAAATCAAATTATTACAAAACCCGGTTCTGTAGTATTTATTCCGGAAGAAATCCACCAGATTTCAAAAGATGCTTCTTTGAAAATGGTTGAAAACGGAACATTTGTTACAGCAGGTACAGAAGTTGTAAAAGACGTTTACTGTCATATCGATGGTATTGTTGAATTTAAAGAATACAACGATATTATCCACGAAATTACTGTAAGACCCGGAGAAATTCATTCTTTGCCTAATGTTGGGGCATTAAAGGTTGACGAAGGCGAAGTTGTTAAGAAAGGTACGGTAATTGCAGACGGAATTAAAGTTAAAGAAACTTCAATTGTTACTATAATGGATTCATCAATGGATGATATCGCTATTGACGATTTGGATGAAGAACTTGATGCAAGTTTGAATTTGGATGAAGACAGTATTTCAAATCAGCCTATCCAGATTTTGGTAAGACCTGTTCAGGTATTAAATGTTGACCAAAAAGAAGTTTCAATTAAATTTAATACAACTGATGAACTTATCGACATTGTTCCTGTAACTCAATTACAGTACAAGGACGGAGCAAGAGTTCGTAACTTGGACGGTTCTACGATTACAAGAACAAGTTTGGTTCTCCAGATGCAGGGTTACTTATCACACCTAAAAGGTATGGTAGAACTTGACAGCAGCAATAATTTAAGAATTGTTGTATTGGAAAACTTAATTGTTCGTCGTGAACAGGAAAGCAATTCTAAATTAGCATCATCACTTCAGACAGAATTACTTGTAAAAGACGGTGAAGTTATTGAAGCTAAGACACCGATTGCAAAAACTCAAGTACTTTCAGTGAATGGCGGTGTTGCATCTGTTCATGATAATGAAACTGAAACAAGAAGATTGCTTTTGACAAGCGAAACTTATGAAACCGCAATAAAAGTTTCAGGTAAAGCTAAAGTTAAGAAAGGTGATTTTGTTAAAGTTGACGAACCTATTACTGATAAAGGTGAAGTTTCAACAGCGTCAGGTCAGGTTATCGGCGTAAACAAAGGCGAAATTCTTATCAGAAAAGGCAGACCATATTTGGTTAGCCCTGGTACAATGTTACTTGTTGAACTTGGAGCATTGGTACTTCGTGGTGATATGATTGCATCACTTGTTTATGAAAGACAGAAGACAGGTGATATCGTTCAAGGTTTGCCGAGAGTTGAAGAACTTCTTGAAGGTCGTAAACCTAAAGACTGTGCAATCTTAGCTGAAGAAGACGGTGTTGCTGAAATTGATACCGAAGAAGATTTGCCAAGATTATTCTTAGTCAATGAAAATGGCAGAACTGAGATTAAGTATGCAATAGACGCTAACATCATTGTTAATAATAAAGAAAAAATCACAAAAGGTCAGCCTTTAACTTCCGGTCCTTTAAATCCGCACGATGTAATCAGACTTTGCGGTCCGGAAGCTGCTCAACAGTACTTGGTAGATGAAGTTCAGCGTGTATATCGTTCACAGGGTGTAGAAATTGCTGATAAACACGTTGAAATTATCGTTCGTCAAATGACCAAGAAAGTTAAAGTTGTTGACGCAGGTGATACAAAACTTCTTCCTGGTGAACTTGTTGAAGTTCAGTTATTCGAAAAAGAAAATGCTGAAGCTCAGAAAAACGGCTTGAATCCTGCAACTTGCGAATACATGTTGTTAGGTATTACAAAGGCATCTTTGAATACTGAAAGCTTTATTTCAGCAGCATCATTCCAGGAAACAACAAGAATTCTTACTGAAGCTGCAGTTGACGGTAAGAAGGATATGTTGAGAGGTTTGAAAGAAAACGTTATTATCGGTCGTTTGATACCGGCAGGTACAGGTTTCCACCACTTGTCAAATGCAAACGAAGAGAAAGAACGTGAAGCAAGAAAACGTGCTGTTGCTCAAAGAAATCAGGCAAGAAAACCATCCGCAATTTTGGAAGAAATTGAAGGTATGTTCGGAGCTCCTGATTTGACTATTGACGATGACGGATTGATTGAATAATTCTAATTATTCGCATAAATTTAAAAGCGGTTTGTATAAGTCCTACAAACCGCTTTTTATTTCATATATTTACATTATTAAATTTAAAAAAAAATATGGTAGAATTGTTGGTATTATGACTGATAGTGCTAACTCTCAACTACAAGAATATAAGCAAGAATTTGACAGAATATGCAGAGAATCTGTATTACCTATACTGAGAGATTTCGAGCCTGTTCGTAAAAAATATTTGCGTAATATGATACTAATTTGTCTGGCTGCTGTTATAGTATTATATCTCATATACAGTGACTTTTCATCAGGCAGAGCCCCTGAGCGGTCTATGATTTCGCAATTTTGGAATATTATAACAGCAATAGAATTTTTTATAGGTATTGCAGCGGCGTTTACTGTAGTTTTTGCACCGATTATCACGAAAAATGAATTTGCACTTTCCTTAAAAAAAGAATGTATGAAAAAAATATTGAAAGTTTTTGGTAATATAAAGTGGTTTGACGGCAAAAAATGTGTTTCTGATTTTTATTTAAAAGATAGTGACTTGTTTTCTGAGTTTACCAACAGAAATACTTATGACTCATTTAAGGGTGATTATAAAGATGTAAATTTTGAGGTTAGTGAAATTCATTTGTTTTGCGAAACTAAAGGCCGCAGAAAAATAATTTGGAGCGTATTTAAAGGTCTTGTAATCAAATTTGGCATGAATAAAAAATTTGATGGCAAAACAATAATTGTTTCCAAAAATGATATTATGACGAAGCGAAACTTTAGTCTGCTATATATATTGTTTGGATATATCTTGATTACTTCAATATGTTCTTATGTTAACATATTGCAATTTCTGTTATCTTTATTGCTGCCTACTGTCATAATATTTTTAATTCATATTGTGTACAAATATTTTAGTAACAGAAACAGTGATATAGTATTGGATGAAGTAAAATTGGAAGATGCAGGTTTCCATAAAAAATATAAAGCGTATTCTTCAAATCAGGTTGAAGCGAGATACTTGATAACACCTGCATTTATGGAAAGGTTTAAAAATTTGCAGACTGCATTTGGGACAAATAAAATTAAATGTTCGTTTAACGAAGATTGTCTGATTTTTGCAATTTCGACTTGGAAAAACTTGTTTGAGCTTGGCGGATTGTTTATAAACCTTGAAAATCCGAAGCAGTTAAAGAAATTTTTTGACGAATTAATATCAATATATATGATGATAGATTATTTCAAATTAGATGAAAACACTAAACTATAAAGGATAATAATATGAATAAACAAGCATCAGTAAATGAAACAATGTCAAATTACAGACGTAATTTTTATAAGGTTTATCATTCAACGATAGCCCCTGTGTTTAGGCAGTTTGAAAAAAAACGCAGAGATAAATTGATAAATTTATATTTTATAAACGCTCTGATATTGTTGTTTATCATTTCATTCCTGTGGCGTTTTTTCTCAGGTAGTATGTCTGCAAATTCAAATGAAATCTGGGTTACGGTTGAGTTTGTTGCAGGTGTTGCCGCTATAGTATTATTTATTTTTCTTCCGTTTCATTTTAACGGTAAATTTGTTGATGAGTTAAAAGCAACCTGCATGAGTAGGATAATCAGCATGTTTGGTCAAATATCGTGGCATGATAAAGTTGCATTAATTCCTGATACGGATATGAATAAATCCTGCTTGTTTTCCAGATACAACAGACGAATTTCAAATGATGCTTTTTCAGGTTCATATAATGGCGTAGATTTCAAAATATGTGAAACAGAATTAATGCTTGAGACAGGTAGTGGTAAAAATCGCAGGGTAGTATCTATTTTTAAAGGGGTTGTCGTAAAATTTAAGTCCAACAAAAATGCAAACGGAATTACGGTTGTTGCATCGAAGAAGGATCCTTATACAGGGGTTAATAATGCCGCTAAATATGCAAGTTTTACAGGTTTTATTATCAGTTCAGTGCAAATAGTACCGAGTTTATTTAAAGACGGGCATTTTGATTTTACGCTGTTATTGGTTTACATCGGAGTGTTGGGTGCAGTTTTTCTGATTTCAGCAATAATTGGCATAGTTGCAAAATATATGAACAAAAATAAACTGGTTTTAAGCGAGATGAAGCTTGAGGATCCGGATTTTGACAAAAGCTATAAAGCATATTCTACAGATCAGGTTCAGGGCAGATATCTTATCACAACTGCATTTATGGAGAGATTTAAAAATCTACAGACTTCATTTGGTACAGAAAAAGCAAAATGTTCATTCTATGAAGATGAATTTATGTTCGCTATTTCAACAAGAAAAAACTTATTTGAAATAGGAAATTTATTTAAAAGTCTGGATGATCCAAAACAAATGGAAACATTTTTTAATGAACTTACATCAATATTTTTGCTGGTTGATTATTTCAAGCTAAATCAGAAGACCGGGCTATAATTATGTACCTTGCAACATCAGATTATTTACGGTATAATTAAACCGTCAATAAGAAGATTAATGAGGAAAAATAATGAATAAAAATCAATCAGCGGGTATGTATATTGTATTGGCAATAATTTTTATGGTCTTTACTGCATCAGTGTTTATGTCAGGACCGGCAACCGATACAAAAGAGCTTACTTATTCAGAATTTTTGCAGAAGCTGGATAAGGGTGAATTTTCAAAAGTAGAAAAAGCTGAAGACTTCTTGATAGCTGTACCAAAGGAACAGCCAAAAGCTGAAGAAGTTAATAAAGAAGAAACCCCTCTAAATCCTTTTGCAGTAGAAAAGAAAGTTCCGTTGAAGCAGTACAAAGTTTTAACTCCAAAAGATGACAGCTTGATGGGTAAGTTAGAGAAGGCGAATGTGGATTTGTCCGTTAAAAAGCCTTCAGAATCTGCCCAGATGATTAGTTTACTGGGTGGTGCTTTGTTGCCGCTGTTGTTGATTATATTCCTCGTAATACTTGCAAAAAGCATACAAGCAGGCGGTTCTCAGGCTATGAGCTTTGGAAAAAGCAAGGCAAAAATGCTTTTAGACAGCAAGGTAAAAACAACATTTAAAGATGTTGCAGGTATTGATGAAGAGAAGAAAGAGCTTGAAGAAATTGTTGATTTCCTAAAACACGGTGAAAAATATGTTAAACTGGGTGCGAGAATTCCGAAAGGTGTTTTGCTTGTCGGACCTCCGGGTACAGGTAAAACTTTGATGGCAAAAGCAGTCGCAGGTGAAGCAGGCGTTCCGTTTTTCTCTATAAGCGGTTCTGATTTCGTTGAAATGTTTGTAGGTGTTGGTGCCAGCCGTGTAAGAGACTTATTTGAACAGGCAAAGAAACATCAACCTTGTATAATATTTATTGATGAAATTGATGCGGTTGGCCGTCAGCGTGGTGCCGGTTTAGGCGGCGGGCATGACGAAAGAGAACAAACCCTGAATCAGTTGTTGGTTGAGATGGATGGATTTGATGAAAATACAAACATCATTGTTATTGCTGCAACTAACAGACCTGATATTTTGGATAATGCTCTGTTAAGACCGGGAAGATTTGACAGACAAATTTATATTAATGCACCTGACGTAAAGGGCAGAGAAGCTATATTAAAAGTTCACGCAAAGAACAAACAATTGGCAGAAGATGTGGATTTAAAAGTTTTGGCAAAACGTACTCCGGGATTTACGGGTGCTGATTTGCAAAATTTATTGAACGAGTCTGCTTTACTTGCGGCAAGAGATAATAAAACAAAAATTTCCATGTCAGATGTTGATAATTCTATTGACAGAGTTATTGCAGGTGTAGAAAAGAAAAGTAAAGTTTTGACCGATGAGGATAAAGAATTAACATCCTATCATGAAGTCGGTCATGCTTTAATTGATAAATTGCTGAAAGACGCAAATGAATTACATAAGGTATCAATTATTCCTAGAGGCATGGCACTTGGTGTAACCTGGACAAGACCAAAAGATGAAAAGGTACACGTTAGCAAGGCTAAATTACTCGCTAAAATTACTGTTTCATTAGGCGGAAGAGCGGCAGAAGAAATTGTTTACGGTGCGGATAAGGTTTCTACGGGTGCTTCTCAAGACTTGATTAATGTAACAAATATTGCAAGAAAAATGGTTACAGCTTGGGGTATGTCTGATAAATTAGGTACACTGGCTTACGGAAAAAATGAAGATAACGTATTTATGGGACGTGATTTTGGACATCAGAGAGATTATTCCGAGCAGGTAGCTTATGAAATTGATAAAGAAATTAAGCACATAGTTGACGATAGATATGCTATTGCAAAGAACTTGCTAAGTGAGAACAGAGATATGCTGGAGGCAATTTCAAGAGAATTGCTTGATAAAGAAACTCTTGATGAAAAAGAGTTTGAAGAAATTATGAATAGAGTCAGAAGTGAGCGACAGTCTTAATCACATAAGAGAGATAAATTTTAACGGTATAAAAATCGGGGGAGAAAATTCTTTCCCGATTTTAAATCCTGTTTATGTTCTGAATATTCCTGTTTGTAATTTGAATGATAATTTTGAAATATCAAAATCATATTATGGTACTGAGGATTTGAGTAAAATATTAGAAATTGCGAATAAATCTGATTGTGATATTATCGGTCTGAGATTTAATATTTCAGAGGTCGAGGAAATAAGTTATGCCGCAGATATGATAAAATCAATTTTACCGAGTATCTCAAAGCCTCTCATGGTTTCGGGTTCAGGGAGTGATGAAACAGACAGAATTTTGCTGCCTGAAATTATTGAATGTATAGACAGACGGATTATCGTAAACGGTGCAAATGAAAATACATATAAAGACATTATTCCGTCTGCCGTAAGGGGTAATCATATTGTTGTATTAAAAAGTCCTATTGATATAAATTTGGCAAAAGAATTAAACATACTGTCAACGGAACTCGGACAAAGTCTGGATAATATTCTTATAGATACTGATATAGGCGGACTCGGGTACGGTCTGGAGTATGGATACAGCATTATGGAGAAGATTAAGCTTGAGGGTTTGAAGGGTGATAAGTATTTGAATATGCCTATAATAAGTTTTGCTTGCAGTGAATCTTTGAAAACAAAAGAGGCAAAGACGGAGTTGAGTGATAAAAATTGGGGTGATTTAGATATAAGAGCTAAATATTTTGAACTTACGTCAGCCTCAGCAGTGTGGGCTTGCGGAGCAAATGTTATTGTAATGAATTATCCTCCTGATATTACTGTAATGAAAGGATTGGTGCAGTAATGGGTTTATCGGGATTACAGATTTTTAAATACTTACCTGCGGCAAAAAAGGCTGAAAATACCAACTGTAAACAATGCGGATGCCCTACTTGTATGGCTTATGCTATGAAATTATCAAAATGTCAGGTTGATATTTCGGCTTGTCCTTTTGTAAGTGATGAGTTAAAAGATTTATTTGAATATTCTTCAAAACAACCGCAAAAGACTATTGATATCGGGGGAGTAAAAATTGGCGGAGAAAATGTTTTATATCGTCATGAAAAGACATTTATAAATAAAACAGTTCTTGCTGTTTTGATAGATACTGATGCCAAGGGCTGGCAAAAAAAACTGGAAACAGTTGAAAATTTTGAGATAAAAAGAGTTAACGAAGTTCTGAAGGTTGATTTGATTGTGTTTAAAGGTAAAGAAATTCCTGATATAACATTTAATCATGTATCTTTAGGTGAATTAAAAAGTTGTGGGATTAAATTTATAGAGAACAATGGTTTTAAAACGACATCAAAAGAACTTATTGATATGAGGACTAATGCTATAAAAACAAAAGAGGAAAAATTTTCGGCTCCTGTATGTGTTCATATTACCGGTGCGGATGATAACAAAATTTGTGCAAAGAGTGCATTTTATATCTGTAAATATGCAAATATGCTTTTGTTCGACAAATTTGATGAGGCAATGTTTTCTACTCTTATGACGTTAAGACAAAATATTTTTACCGATCCGCAAAAACCTTTGCAGGTCGAATCAAAAATATACGAATTCAATAATCCTGATGAAAATTCTCTTATTTTCATGACAACAAATTTCGCCCTTACTTTTTTTGCTGTAGCAAATGAGCTTGAAAATCTGCCGGTACCGTCATATTTAATAGTTACTCCTGCTGACGGAATGAGTGTGTTAACGGCATGGTCGGCTGAAAAATTTACTGCAAAAATGGTTTCAAAGACTTTAAAAAATTTAGATTTTGCATCGAAAGTTAAAAACAGAAAAATTATTATTCCCGGATTATTAGCACACATGAAAGAAGAACTTGAAGAGGAAATAGAAGATTTTGAAATAGTTGTAGGTACTGTGGATGCTTATGCTATTTCTGATTTCGTGAATAAAACATTATGTATGTGAAGCAAGATTAATTTATAAGTAGTATATATAGTGTGTGTTGAACTTATACAACCTATTGAATAACTGTAGAAAATATGCTATACTATTAAAAAAGGAGGATTGAAACTATGAGTATAACTGTATTTATGTGCAGGGGGGGGGGTAAAATCCTCTCGTAGTAAGGGTTTACAAGATTTTACTAATGCGGACACATGTCATTACGAGCAAATCAAAGGCTTGATTTGCGAAGCGGATTTCTGTACGGTACTTGTACCGAATAGCAACGAGATTGAGCGATTTGCACATAGTGCAGGTAGCGAAACTCTCGGAGCGTGGAAGAAATCCAAGGCAGTAATCCAGCCATTAGATTGCAGAAATATAGATAAAAGAGCGAAGCAAAAATTCTCAGTTATTGCAAAAAAGCTGGATTGCTTCGTCGCAAAGCTGTTTGCTCCTCGCAATGACATGAGGAAAAAAGCCGCATTTACTCTTGCCGAAGTCTTAATCACCCTCGGTATTATCGGTGTAGTTGCGGCTATGACATTGCCTGCATTGATACAAAATTATCAAAAACAAGTTCTTGTTAATCAGTTAAAAGCAAATGTATCAATTCTTGAAAATGCCCTTGGACAAATTGCAGAAGATGCCGGGGGAAGTTTGGCGTATACTTCTTTTGGTCGTTCTATTGAGGGTTCAGCAACTTATAATATGTCCTTTTTCAGACCATTTGTCAGAGATTATCTGAAAAAACATGTTAAAATTAATAGAGCAGTTTGCGAAGGAAGTTCCTATGATTATTGTCCTGATGGAAAATTAACTGAAAAGTATTATAAAACCTATTTGGAGGGTGCAAATTCGACTCAACAAAGATTTCGCTGGGCTGCAGTAGAGTTAGAAAATGGGGCTTTTGTTCAGTTTTTTTCTGAACGTAATTATAATTGCGGAGAAGCACCGTATGCAAATTTATCAAGCATGAAAACTATCTGTGGTAGTGTTGAAATTGATGTAAATGGTGAAAAAAATCCAAATCAATATGGTCGTGATGTTTTTACATTTTATTTTGACGATCATGGGCATCTTTTCCCCGATAGAGGACAAGCAACTTCACTGGCTTTTACAGGTAATTTAGATAACTCAGAAAAATATTGGAAAAAAGGTTCAAATTCTATGGGTTTATATTTATGCTGTTCTAAAGAAAAAGACGGATGTCGCTGGTCTCAAGGTTTGGGTTGTGCCGCAAGAATTGTGGAAAGTGGTTGGAAAATGGATTATTAACAAATTTTCAAAATTTTATTTTACATAAAGATAATCATTTCCTTCTCAAATAGTTTTAATTACTACTCTTTTAGCAGATTTGTAAACATGTGTAAATTTTTGTATATACTCCTCTTGCCAAAATTTTATATTCGGTTAAAAATAGCAAAAGGAAATGGGAAGGAAATAAAAGAAAATGTTGATAGGGAAAACCGAATTTAGAATAACCCCTAAGGTGAAGTTAGAGGACGAAATATCCCCTAAAAAACTTTCCCTCATGGACTCGGTATCCCCAATTCAAGATAATAATTCGTTAAAGAAAGAGCCTTTAAATTATAATTCATCCGATTTATCATTTAAAGGTTCTTTTTTATATACTGCTGCCAATAAAGGTAACAGATATTTCAAGTCTGAGCTTCTGGAATTTTCAAAAAGACATCTCGGTCATATAAGTGAGGACTTATATAACCATGTCGCTTCATCTGAATTGGATATTGCAAAGAAAATGTTTCAGGTAGATGAAAAGACAGGCGAAATAGTTTTCCACAAAAAGTCCATCCCTCATTTAATAAGAGATGGACTTGTTCTAAGAAACCTGCCTACAGATATTATGAACGGTACTGTTGCTATGATTGGAAAAATCAAACCGTTTAAGAGTTGGGCAGATTCTGTATATAATTCACAATTTATGAAATCTACAAGAGCAGAATCAAAAATAGAAGCTCAGATTAGTGCATTGCGTGGTATTGCTGAAACCCGTGCTAAATTAATTGCGGAAGGAAAATCTGAAGAAGAAATCCGTTCAGCTTTATTCCAGAGAAAAATGAAAATGTTTGACCCGAAAACAGGTAATTATGATACAAAACATGAACGTTCCTTGAATAGAATTGTATCAGGTATGCCTCCTGCAATTTTCCTTGCGAATGATGCTTATAACTTGTCAAGAATGATGGATGACGATAAAGACAAAGCTGAACATGAAAAGAATGTAAGATTCCGTCAAGAAATGAGCAGAATATTTATTAATGCATATATTACCCTGATAACATTTGGTGCGTTGCAAAAAATCATGAATAATTCAAATACCGGAATTATGTTAACAACCGGTTTGACCGCATTATTCACAGAATCTTTCTCTCGTTTATCTAACGGAAAACATATTAAGCGTCTGACTCCGGAAGAAGCTAGGGAAGAAAACAGAAGAAACAATGCACCGGAAAAAGATATTAAACCTGACACTTCATTTAAAGCCTCTGCTGCCAATAATGGTACAATGGGTAAAACTCAGCAAAAACCTTTATTATCTATAGACACACTTGCAAAGGCTTCGTTAGGTGTAATTGCTGCCGGCTTTGCATTAAAAGGTTTGAGAAAATCTAAAGCTATTGATGGTGCTATAAATGATGCCTTCAAACCTTTCAAGAAATTGTATAATAAATTAACTACAAACCCTGATTACAGAGTTGATGAAGAAACTTTCAATAAAATAGTAAAAGCACTTGAAGATACAGGTTTTTCTGCAAGAAAAGCTGAACAGGCTGCCGATTCGGCATTGAAAAAACAGAATTATCCAAGATACTTATATACTAAAACTTCAAGATTTATTAAAAACTTATTCTCAAAGAATTCTGATGTAATGAAACCGTCTGATTTGGCAGAAGATTATATAAGAGTTGCAAACTATGCCAAGAATGCTGACGGATCAATCAGTCTGGGTGCAAGAGATAAAAAGATTAAGCCGTTTGTAAACTTTGTAATTGCTCCGTTCAAATTTGCTTGGAGTACGGTTACATTACCTTACAGGCTTGTTGATAAAGCTATTAAGGCATTTACGAAAAAACCTGCAACCGTGAAAGTTCCGTTGAGTGATAAACACACAATTGAAACTATTGCGAAAAATATGCAAAAAGAATTAAAGTTGAATGAAGAATTTGCAAATAACATTGAAAACTTCGTTTCTCAGTTAAAGAAGAAAACTCCTTCTGAGTTAACTAATGAGGAAAAACAGTTCTTATGCAGAGTCGGTGATGTTGAGGCACTTGCAAAGAGTATTGATAATATAGGAAAACGTGCATTAAAAGAAAACTTTGACGCAAAGAAATTCCACGATTATGTAAGTGATAATCTGTTAAAATCATTCAATCTTGATACTGTTTCTAATGTTTCTAACGCTGAGTTGTCAAATCTTGCAAAAACAGCCGCAACAGCAGCTACATTATGGTTCCTGATGACAGATAACTATAATATGGTTATGTTGAAATCAAACGGTAACGATGTTGAAGGTGCTCAAACTAAGTTCAAAGAAAGATTTGTTCAGGAAGGTTCGAGATTATTCTACCAGACATTGTTAATTGACTTGTTCAACAGTACATTCAGAAGTCAATACAACAAATCTCTGTTCGGTATGACCTGGATTACATTGACAAATACAACGCTTGGTGAATGGTTGACAAGAAAATCCGTAGGTGTTGCAGTTGGTGCTCATTCAAGAGATGAACTTCTTGAAATGGAAAGAAAACAGGATAATGCAAAAGGTTTCTTAAAAGGTTATTATAACTTTATGCAAAGACTGACGGGTAAACGTTCCATAAAATCTTATGATGTAAATAATACTGTGAACTCAAAGACTGTTGTAACATCTGATAAAGAGGATAATGTTTCATTTGAAAATCGCAGTAAAATGGAACAGTTAATTAAAGCATAATATTATTAGTGTTTAAATTTTTTCTGTGTATCAATTTTTATTAAGTAAACTATTTTTTTTTAGCATTTTTGCAATCTAAAAATTTTTAACAAGTATATGAGGATTGTACTTTTATATTTATTACAAAAAGAAAAGATGTTTATTTATGGGACAGTTGGGTATTGGTCAGTACTCTGATTCTTCTGTTGGAGCACATTTAAAAATTAAATTCTAAAATTGTTGTAATAAAACAAAAATGGGGCATCAAATATTTGATGCCCCATTTATTTATTAAAGTTTGGTAATTAAATTACTTGCTCGCTCCCGCTTTCTCGATGATTTCTTTTTCAACGTTAGCCGGAACTTGTTCGTATTTTTGGAATTCCATAGAGAATGTTCCACGACCTTGCGTATTAGAACGTAAGTCTGTTGCATAACCGAACATGTTAGCTAATGGAACAATAGCTCTAACGATTACATTACCTGTGTTACCCTGAGGTTCCTGACCTTCAACACGTCCGCGACGTCTTGAAATGTCACCGATAATTGTACCTGTAAATTCGTCAGGAATTTCGATTTCAACCTTCATCATAGGTTCTAAGATACAAGGTGAAGCTTTCTTACAACCTTCCTTGATAGCCATAGAACCGGCAATCTTAAATGCCATTTCTGAAGAGTCGACTTCGTGGTAAGAACCATCATAAAGTTCAACTTTAACGTCTATCATCGGGAATCCTGCTAAGATACCGCCTTCAAGAGCTTCTTCCATACCTTTTCTTGCAGGTTCGATGTATTCTTTCGGAATAGCACCACCAACGATTTTGTTTTCAAATACAAATCCTGCATTTTCTTCGGCCGGTGAAATTCTGACTTTACAATGTCCGTATTGACCTTTACCACCTGACTGACGGATGAATTTAGAATCCTGATCTGCATTACCTCTGATAGTTTCACGGTATGCAACCTGTGGCTTACCGATGTTAGCTTCAACTTTGAATTCTCTTAACATACGGTCAACGATAATATCAAGGTGAAGTTCACCCATACCTGAAATAATTGTCTGACCTGTTTCTGTATCAGATTTAACTCTGAATGACGGATCTTCTTCAGCTAATTTTTGAAGAGCTATACCCATCTTATCCTGGTCAGCTTTTGTCTTAGGTTCGATTGCAACAGAAATAACCGGTTCAGGGAAAGTCATTCTTTCTAAGATGATAGGATCTTTTTCATCACATAATGTATCACCTGTAGTAGTGTCTTTCAAACCTACTGCTGCACAAATGTCACCTGCGTATACTTCGTTTTCTTCTAATCTCTGGTCAGCATACATACGAACCAAACGTGCTATACGTTCTTTTTTGCCGTTAGTTGCATTAAGAACGTAAGAACCTGAAGTAATCTTACCTGAATATACACGCAAGAATGTTAAACGACCTACGAACGGATCAGTCATAACCTTGAATGCCAAAGCTGAGAACGGTTCATCATCAGATGAATGTCTTTCAACTTTTGTGCCGTCTTCCAATTCACCTTCGATAGCTTTTACATCAACAGGTGATGGCATATAATCAACAACATTGTTCAATAACAACTGAACACCTTTGTTTTTAAATGCTGTACCGCATGTAACAGGAACGATTTTGTTGTTACATACAGCTTTTCTCAAACCTGCTTTTAATTCTTCAACGGTGATAGAATCCGGATCTTCAAAATATTTTTCCATTAAAGCATCGTCTTCGCCGGCGATAGCTTCAACCATTTCATCTCTCATTTGTTTTGCTTTGTCAGCTAATTCAGCAGGTATTTCTTCTTCCTTAATATCTGTACCTAAGTCGTTAGTGTAAATTTCAGCCTTCATTGTCATTAAGTCAACAAGACCTACAAATTTATCTTCAGCACCGATAGGTAACTGGATAGGAACAGCATTACCGCCTAATCTTGTTTTAATTTGTTCAACAACACGGAAGAAATCTGCACCTGTTCTGTCCATTTTGTTAACGAATACCATACGAGGAACTTCGTATCTGTTAGCTTGTCTCCAAACTGTTTCAGATTGTGACTGAACGCCGCCTACTGCACAAAATACAGCTACAACACCGTCCAATACACGAAGTGAACGTTCTACTTCAATTGTGAAGTCAACGTGACCCGGGGTATCAATAATATTGATTTGGTGCCCTTTCCATTCAGCAGTAACAGCTGCGGATTGGATTGTGATACCTCTTTCTCTTTCTTGTTCCATAAAGTCGGTTACGGCAGCACCGTCGTGAACTTCACCGAGTTTATGAGTTTTACCTGTATAAAACAGGATACGTTCAGTTGTAGTGGTTTTGCCGGCATCAATGTGAGCAGCAATACCAATATTTCTGATTTTCTCTAATGGAGTCTTTCTTGCCATTTTCTTTTTCCTTTTTTATATTGTGTACTCTCGCTATTTATAACAATTAGCCATAACAAAATTATCCCACGAACATAGAATTTTTCAAGTTTGTATAAAGATTAATGAAGTTCTTATTACATTGTTTCCCGTATTATCAGGTTATTTATTCACTTTACTTAACAATTGCTTGATACCGAACTATGCTTATGATACTATAATCTCACGTTGTGATAGCAATTGGGGTATGGGAATATGAAAAGTTCAACTATCAGAAGATCAAATTTATCAAAAGAGAAGATTGCCGTGTTAGAGGCACTGTCGAAGTATAATAACCTTGATGACAATAACATTGTTGATTCAAGCGTGAATAATGAACCGTTGGAAGACGATTCTCCGGAAGTATATGTCAGACAAAACAAAGATAAAGAGCTGGATATGCTTTGGAAAGATTTTAAATTACCCAGAGGTGAACGTTCACCGATTATTTATTTAGGCATAGGATTTGCTGCAGGTGTTATTGTTACTCTTATGGTATCTGCTTTTATCGGTATGAGTTCAGGTAATTTTAGTATGAATGTAAAAACTGGTGAAAAAGCTCCGGCTGAAGTTGCAGCTCCTGTTGAAACTCAGCAGGAGGTTACTGCTCAGGAATCTGTTGCAGAGCCGGAAACTCAAACTCAGCAAAAGAAGTTTAGTCTGTTTGGTTCAAAATCAGATGAGAGTACTGCTGAAAATTCTGTAGCTCAGGCAAATAAAGAGTATGAAGTCCAAAGCGGTGATACTATGGAAAAAATCGTAAGACAATTTTATGGTACATATTCCGGTGATAAAGTTGAGGCTATTATGAATCTTAACAATATGAAAGATGCTAACAGACTTTCAATCGGACAAAAATTATTAATTCCTGCAGAAGGAACAACAGTTCAAAATTCTGCAGAGTAGAGTAAATTTATAATGATAAATACACAAAACCCGCAACTTTTGTTGCGGGTTTTGTTATATCTAGCTTAATGCCGTTTGTTGGTTAGCCTGATATTTTTCTTTAAGTGCCTGAGCCTTAATTTGCATTTGTTTGATATTTTTAGCTGCTTGAGAAGTTTGTTTCGTTAATTTTTTGCCTGTGGTTTTTATTGCAGTATCAAGTTTCTTTGTTGTATTAACATTGCTCGTAGCATTTTTTATCGAATTTGCATTGACAGCCAATGCGGCGTTAGTACTACCTGTTGCGGCTTGTCCTACAGCCTGAGTTATTTGTCCGGCTTTTTGAGCTCCTTGCCCGATTTTTTCTCCGGTTTTTCCGACATCTGTTACGACTTCTCCGGCACTGTGCAGAGATTTACCTGCGGCTGCGGTTGGAATATAACCCATCATAGCTGTTCCGGCTGTTTGCATACCATCACCTGTTGTGTGTACTACTTTGCCGGCTGATTCTACCGTTTGACCTGTTTTTTCAAGATTTTGTCCGAATTCTGTGATTGAATTAGCTTCAGCTTTGTTTGCGTTTAATGTTTTTTGTTCTGCCTGTAGTGCTTTTTGTGCAACTTGTGCATTTTTACTTGCAACTTTAATTTCTTTTTGATTGTTTGCGACATTAATCTTTATTTTATGTGAAGAAGCTGCCACTTTTGTCTCATTTGAGTTGATTCTTGATGAGAGTTCCTCTATTTTTGAGGCATCATCATCACCTGAAGCTTGTTCTTCATTATGTTTTGTACTTGATGTTCCATCAGCTTCATTGGTGTCCTCTGCTCCGCCTAATGTAAGGGAGTTCGCACTTTTTGTACCTACGCCGGTTTTGTCCCCATTGGCTATTGATTCCAGTTCTGCGGTGTCAGCTTGTATTTCTTTTTCGGCTTTTGCAATTTCTGCCGCTTCTTTTGAGTTCATTTTATCATTTTGCGAAATATCTTTATTTGCTTTTTTAACTTCATTGTTAAGAGTTTTTGTATCTTTTTGCATTTGCTTTTGAAGCTTTTGCGTGTCTGAGGAAATATCTTTTCCCCGTGCGTTTAAATCACTTGATTGAGCGGTACTTTCTGCAGCCGAACTTTGGGATGCTTCTTCTCGGGCTTTTATTGCATCTTTGTCTTGTTCTTGTGCTTTTGCATCTTTTATTTCCCGATTTGTTTCGGCCTCACTTTTTTCCTGTGTGGAGTTAGCATTTGCAGTTTGTTGATTTGCGTTAGCAGTTCCATCCGGTCGGGTATCTGAGTTCCCAATTTGATTCCACAAATCGTTCATTTTTTCTTTTATTTGTTCGGATGCTCCTGATGAATTTTCTTTAACTGCAGAAGTATTCGAATTTTGGTTTGCATTTCCTGTTTTATCCGCACGCTGAGTATTCGGTGTGTTTTGTGTACCTTGCAGGCGTTTCATTGCATCATAAGAATGTGTAAAATCGATTGCCATAAAAAATACTCTCTCGTTGTAAACTTAAATATATAAAAAATTCTCAAAGCAAGAATATTCGCATGTTTAAATTATGTTTACAAATATTTACAAAAACAGTTCTCTTGAATGAGAACTGTTTTTACTGAGTAATATATTTTCGGGATTGATAAAAATTAAGCTTTTTGGAATACAAATATGTATTCGTGAGTAAAAATACTGAATCCTCCGGCTAATGCTCTGTATCTCCATAAATTTGCGGTTCTGCCTTTACCTCTTTCATTACCCTGTATGTCTTTAACAATTGTTGATTTCAGAGTAAAGCCCAGTTTTCTCATTCTGTTCATACACTCAAAACCAAGAGGCTGGACTTCAGAATTTTTGTAGCTATCTCCGATTATAAGACAGGCAAATCTGCCTTTTTCTAATAGGTCGTAACCGTTTTTTGCAACTTTTTCAAACAAATCATAAAATTGTTCAGTTGATTCACAGTTAGATAAATCTTCTTTCTTATCGGAGAATTTAATAATATCATCATAAGGCGGGTGAAGCATCAAAAATTGTGCTTTTTCTTCACCCATAATATCAAGTCTTGTTTTAACTTTATCCACAGCAAGTTGAGATGCTGAGTCTGCACAAATTATGTTTACATCTGTTACCAATTGTTTTGGGGTAAATTTTTCCGAAACTTTTTCAGCAAGTTCATCTTTTAATTCAACTCCAATACAGCGTCTGCCCATATTGATTGCTTCAATACCTGATGTACCTGAACCGAAAAACAAATCAAGAACGATATCATTTTTCTTTGTATATCTTTCATACATTTGCTGGGCAATTTGAGGGATGTAATTCCCGTGATATTCATTTGAATGTCCGTGTTCTCTCAATCTTGACGGAAATTGCCAAAGAGTACCTGTTAAGACGTGGTCGTAATCCTTCCAAGCATTAAGGTTTATATCACTATATTTCGTTGTTTTAACCGGTTTAACAACCTGCAAGTCTGCTTTTTTTGACGGTTTTAATTTTGTGTTATTACCTAATCCAGCCAAATTATCCCTCTCCCCTTGTGTAATATTTTGTTACTCTACAATCTTATAGAAATGTATCAAATTTGTAATCAAACATTTAGATGAAATTTTGTTTGGAGTAAATTATGGTTGAGAGGGGTATGTGATATGGGACGAATAAAGCAGCTGTCAAAACATTTGATAAACCAGATTGCGGCAGGAGAAGTTATAGAACGTCCGGCATCAGTTGTAAAAGAGCTTGTAGAAAATTCTGTTGATGCCGGTGCGACCAAAATCAGTGTTGAAATATCTAATGAATGCAGAAATATTCGTGTTGCCGATAATGGTACAGGTATTCATCCGGAAGATATTATGCTTGCTTTTTCAAAACACGCAACAAGTAAAATTCAAAATGAAGAGGATTTGTTTGATATAGAAACTCTTGGTTTTAGAGGGGAAGCTTTATCAAGTATTATATCTATCTCAAAGCTGACTTGTACTACGAGAACAAAAGATTTTGATAACGGGACTAAAGTAGTATGTGAAAATTCTGAAGTTAAACAGGTTCCTACCGGTTGTGCAGTCGGTACTATAATGGAAGTTAAAGATTTATTTTATAATATTCCTGCAAGACTTAAATTTTTAAGAAATCCTAATACCGAATTTTCTTATATTCAGGAGATTGTGCAGGCTATAGCTGTTATAAATCCGAGTATAGCTTTTGAATTAAAGAAAAACGGTAAAACTGTTTTAAAAACAACTGCTCAGGATGACTTAAAACGAAACTTAAAAGAAATTTTTTCTTCATCTGTAACTGATAGCCTTAAAGAAGTCTTAAAAACGGATGAACTTGCGGGATTAAAAATCTATGGTTATGTCAGTACTCCTGATTATACACGTTCCAGCAAAAAAGATTATCATATTTATATAAATTCAAGAACAGTTAAATGCCCTGTATTCCAAAAGGCAATAGATATGGCGTACAGAGATTTGATGGCAAACGGGAAATATCCTTTTGTTGTATTGAATCTTCAAATACCGCCTTCTGATGTTGATGTGAACGTTCATCCGTCTAAGAAGGAGGTTCGCTATAAGAATGTAAATCAGGTATTTAATTTTATTATGTCAGGAATTCTCGGGGGACTTTCTAATTATAAAGAAGAACCAAAAGAGGTGCCTTCGACATCTGATTTTGCGGTACAAATTCCTTCTGAACAGGATAACGTACCTGCAAAAGAAGAAAATGTAGTATCTATTTTTACCAAAAAAGAGCAGTCTAATGTTATTTTAGATAAAGAAAAAGATGAAATATTTGTACAAGAAGATTCTGACGGAAATATTAAAAGGCCTCAAATACCTGAGTTTAATACTATTTCAAATGTAACTCAGAATAAATTTTTTGAATCTGTCAACCAAAATACAGAGCCGGAAGATATTATAGTAGGTCAGTATAAAAACACATATATTTTAATTGAACTTGAAGATGGTTTGGAAATTGTAGATCAGCATATTGCTGAAGAAAGATATAATTATGAGAAACTAAAATCTGAAAAAGAGATTACTTCACAGCTTGTATTTATATCTGATGTGTTATCGGTTTCTGCTACAGAGGCTGAAATTATAAAAGAAAATAAAGAAAAGTTTGAACGATACGGGTACGGAATTGAATTTACGTCTGATACTGAACTTGTGTTCAGAAAAGTTCCGCAATTACTTTCAAAAGTTAATCCGAAAGAGATTTTGAGTGATATTTTAGAAAATATTGAAGGTAATATTGACGGATTGGAAGAGCATATATTAAAAACTACCGCTTGTAAGGCTTCTGTGAAAGCCGGACAGAAGTTATCATTGTGGCAAATGCAGGAAATAATTAAAAAATGGCGTACGACAAAAATGCCATATACTTGTCCTCACGGTCGTCCGATTAACAAAATAATTTCTCATAAGGAGCTTGCAGGCTGGTTTCAGAGAAACGCTTAATCAGTCATTTATTAAAGCAATCTTATCTTCAAGGTGTGTTTTTTTGTAATTAATTCCTGAAGATATTATTGGCTGGTGATATTCTGCACTGTTTATTGAATGTTCATCTACAATAGGTGCAGGCGGTAATATTGACCATTTATATCCTGCTGCAGCCATTCTGTGGAAGAATTTTTCAAGCCATTCCAGTTTTTGTTCTTTGGAAACAGGTTCTGTTTTTTCGTATAAAAATTCAATGTTAATCATATCGTTTATTGACTGGTTAAGATTTTCTACACGCCAGATAATTTCGTCTAAAAATTCGTAAGGCATAAGAGCTTCTTCTGCCAAAAGCGGTTTCCCTGTTTTAGGATTAATTGCTAATTCTGCTCCCGGACGTTTATCAATTATAGATTGAGGTATTGAATTTTTCTGTTCCCTGTTTTTATTCATCCATTTTGCGAGTGCAAAAAGCTTAGTCTTTGTAACGTCAGCTATAGGTGCATATCCTCCTGACATATCTCCGTTAATTGTTGCATAGCCCATATATGCTTCGGATTTGTCAGAAGTCGCAATAGGTAAGCATTTCTCAAATTCGTTTGCTATTCCCCAAAGAATAGTGGCTCTTGTTCTTGCTTGAATATTGTCATTCGTATATGACTGTTTATATCTGAAATTCCAGTTCTTTTCCATCTGTGAAAATAAATTATTAAATTTTTCTCTGATAACGTCATATATTTCTTTTATCGGAACTTCAAGGAAGCTTATTCCCAGATTTTCTGCCAGTTCTTTTGCATCGTTTTTACTTTCCAAACTTGTTATTTTTGACGGCATGCTTATCCCGAATACATTTTCTTTCCCAATGGCATCAGCCAGTAATACGGCACATACCGTAGAGTCCAATCCCCCTGAAAGTCCCAGACATGCGCGCTTAAATCCTGTTTTCTTAAAATAATCACGAATGGACTGAATGATTGTTTTATACGTTCTTTCTAAATCAGGTTCGTAGTTTAGACTGAATTCTTTTTGTAAATTTAGTGCTTTTTCAAGTCCTTTTGGTAGCGGGTAGATTTGTCCTTCATTATCAAAAATATCAATGATAAAGAACTGTTCTTCATAGGATTTTGCACGGTATATTAATTGCCCGTCAGCGTCATACACCCTGCTTGCCCCATCAAAGGATAAGCAATCGGAAGAACCTACCTGATTAACATACACAATCGGTGTATGAAACTTTATTGCGGCAGAAGATAGCATATTATGTTTTAACTGTTCCTTTTTTGTTCTTGTAACAGAGGCAGAACAGTTTATCAAAAAATCCGGATGCTGCTCTTTTATTATAGTTTCAACCGTATCAACAGGGGATAAATTTTTGTCGCAAAAGACAAAGTTATTTTCTGTATCTTCACCTATTATTATTCCGGCTTTTTTATTGCTTGCCGTTGTAATTCTGTTTTCGCTGTCAATTGGGGAACTCTCAAAATATCTGCAATCGTTTAACTCTGCGTGGTTTAATAATAAAGATTTTTTAACAGTTTTTTCTATTTTTCCGTTTGCTAAAACTGCAATAGAGTTGTAATATTTTTTGTTTTTATCTGAATTATTAGATTCAACAAATCCAATTATAACTTTTGTATTTCGGGTAAGTTGGGCAAGAGCGTTCATCCATTCACAGCATTCTTCAACTATAACAGGAAATTTAAGTAAGTAATCTCCAAATGGAATTCCCATTAAAAATGCTTCAGGGAAAACGATAGTTTTTATCCCGAGGATTTCTGCCCATTCAATCCATTTTTTTGCTTTTAGTGCGTTGTATTTTATATTCCCTGAAATTGGGTTAGCTTGAGCAAGAACCATTGCATTTTCCGGAATACAGCTTTTATATTTTTCTGCAAGTTTAAATTTCTCTTCTTTGGTGTAAATATTTTCTGCTAAATCTTTATCTATTAATTCGCTAAGTTCGTAAATCTTTTTATCCATTTTTCCCTCTTTTGAAGCTTACTGTTAAATTATAATATAAAAATTTTATGGCAATGTATTATCTTTTTCGTGTTCAGTAATAATTTTATCTATTTCGTTTCGTGCCTCAAGTTTTGATGATAGTTCTATTTTTTCAATATTATATTTTTTGCATAATTTGTCATAGTAGTATAACTGTTTTTGCGTAGGCGGTTCTTTTCCCATTTTAAATTCTTGAGCCTGTTTTCTTAATTTCTTATCATATTCTTTTTTAGCTTGTCTAAGCGGTTCCTGTTTTTTCTTGTAATCGTAATATTTTTTGCATTCATGTATATAAAGTTCTGTATCGGCAAGAAAAGTGTTGTCGTGTAACAAATCTTCCAAAAATTCAAATCTTGAGGCATTAATTTCAAGATAATATTTTTCATCTTCAAGAAATTTATTTAAAATTTCCTCTGTATCAAGCTCTTCTGACTTTTTAACGAGAGCTCTTAAAAAATTACATAAAGCTGATTTTTGATTTTTAGTAAGTGTAAGGTATATCTGTTTTTTTATCTCGTACATACCGAAATGGTAACATGTTAAGAAATTTTATGCAATTTTTAAAAAAAACGCAAAAAAATATTTTTTCATGTTTTAATAGGGCATACTAAGAGACAAAGGAGAAAAATATATATGTATATAGCACCGGTTGGACTTAATCCTGTAAATACAAATAATACAAGTTTTAGCGGTAGAGTAAAAATTAAAGGCTCAAATTGGGATCCAAGATTGTTGGAAACATTGATGCAATTTGATTCTCCATCATTGGATAGATTATTGCAGGGGCATGACGTTATAGTAAGACAGGTATCTACAAGAGCCGGCTCAAAAGATCCTGTACATTATCACGGTGAACCTTTGTATAAAATTATGATTAGCCGTGTTAAAGAAAATTCTATGGGTGCAGAACTTGCTGATGTACTGAATTTTATTCCAAGAAAAAGTTTGACAAGAGGGTATCATTCATCCTTTGGATTAACTGACAGAATAAACGAAAGATCGTTTAAAAAAATGGCAAGAAGATACTCAGTTGATTAATAAAAGAAGTTTTGAACAGTAAACAGAAACCCTAAAACAGTGCAAAAAGTCAGTTTTAGGGCTTCTGTTTTTTTATTTGTAATTCTTTTTAGGTGTTAAATATTCTGTCTCCGGCATCTCCCATTCCCGGAATAATATAGCCTTTATCATTCAAACCTTCGTCAATTGCGGCGGTGATAATTTCAATATCAGGATATTGCTTTTGAATATTCTCAATTCCCTCAGGTGCAGCAATTATACAAATGCACTTTATGTTTTTTATCGGGATTCCTTTATCAGCGTACAGCTTAATCGCTTCTAACAAAGAATTCCCTGTTGCCAGCATAGGATCGGTTATATAGATGTAAAATTTATCCGGATTTGGTGCTTCCATAGGAACTTTATTATAATACCAGACAGGTTTAAGCGTTTTTTCATCCCGATACATGCCTATGTGGCGTATACATGCTTGTGGAAGAATATCTATGGCTTCGTCCGTAAATATAAGTCCTGCCCTTAAAATAGGTGAAATGATAAGATTAATATCAGTATCAATGGTTTTTGCTTTAAATGTCGCAATTGGAGTTGTTATTTCTTTTTCTACAAGCGGAAGATTTTTGGCAGCTTCGTACAGCAAACATCTGGTAATCTTTCTTGTTGCTATTCTTACATCCTGACTGCAAGTCGATTTATCCCTCATAGTACATAAGTTTTGCAGTACAACAGGATTAGAAATTACTCTGACTTTATCCTTATTCATCTTTTTCATCTCCATTGTTATCTTCTGTATTAATATTATTTTCTGTTTTCTTTTTCGGTAAAATTGGTGATAATGATTTTTTCAGGTCTAAACGTCTGTTATTTACTGCTTCAATAGTGTTGTTCATTATACCAATTGCTTTGTCAGCATCTCCTACAGGATCTGTTGAAGGATTTTGAACGTGCGGCATTATATTTTCAACCTTACTTGAAAAATGATTGCAACGTACCAATATAGAGTCAAATTTTGCAAACATATCATCAAATAATCCCAAAGCTGCTCCCAATCGGCTTGTTTTTTTGACTACAATAAGGTTTCCGCTGGCTTTTGAAACTTTGTCAGGCGGATAAAGTTCAAGCGATTTTGAACCTGCCATCCCGTTAAATTCTGTTGTTGCAATCACTCCCTGCGGAAGTTCAATATCTTTATTTGTCAATACAAATTTCACATAAATGTGATCCTGTACAATACTGATATGTTTTACATACCCTATCGGAACTCCCATTAACCTGACTGAAGAACCCTCTATTAACCCGTCAATATCCTGCATAAATATGCGATATGTTCTTAATTCCCCTTGCTTTTTGGCAATATTAATCTTTATGGCTCCAACACAAAGGACTATTATCAATAGCCATACCAAAAGCTCTATTACCATAAATAATCTGAATTTTGTTTTTGAATTCATAGTAAGATTATAGCATGGAAATTTTAATATAAATTGAAAATTTACAACAACATCTTCCCTGTGGGGAGAAAAGAATTTCAATTATGTCTAATTTAAGGATTGAAATAATCCTAAAAAATGTTATAATGAAAATGTATTAGAAAACCACGGAGGATATTATCATGATTGGAATTGAGCATAGGGGGGGGGGTAAAATCCTCTCGTAGTAAGGGTTTACAGGATTTTATAGCTGAGAGGTTCAGCTATTTTGGAATAGGGAATTTCCCCTCTACCGTCGGGAGAGGGCAGAAAATCAACTTGAGCAAAGCGAAAGTCAGATTTTCGGGTGAGGGGTCAGACCTTTCAGATAGTGTTAAATCTTTA
>CACYTP010000010.1 GCA_902777385.1 uncultured bacterium | reverse complement strand
GCCGTTTTTTCGACTGTTTTTAAAGTTGCATTATTTGAAACTTGTTCAAACTTTTTAGATACAGAACTAACTGTTTTATCATCAAAATTTTCAACATTGTTTAATAAGCTGGATTGCTGTCTTGGATTTCTTCCACGCTCCGAGAGTTTCGCTATCTGCACGTTGTGCGAATCGCTCAATCTCGTCGCTATCCGGCACAAGTGCCGTACAGAAATTCGCTTCGTCGCCGAGCTTTCGGCTCCTCGCAATGACATGTTATCTTCAGGATGATGTACAATAAAATTCTGTAAATCCTTACTATGAGAGGATTTTACCCCCCCCCCCTATGCTTAAATCTAATCATGGTAATACCCTCCGTGGTTTTCTAATACATTATCATTATAACGTATTTTTAAAATTTAGCAATCCTTGTTTTGAAATTCTTTTTACACCACAGGGGATATGCTGTGAAACGTATTATACCTTTTCAGCCTGTTTTGCTTTTTTGTATTCAAGATACATGTCACACAACCAGTTTGTAGGTTTTACTACAACCAAAGGTACGAAGAATCTGTAAACGAAACCGAATACGAGGATTGAACGTAAAGCTCCAAAACCTTTACTTCTAATCTTCAATTTATCCAAATCAGCAAATACATGGTTCTTACCGTATTTTTCAAGATACTGATCAATATTAAGTTTTGGTTCAACCAATTTTCTTACATAATCTTCTGCCTGAACCATCTGCTTAATCTTTGCTTTTACATTGCCGCTGTTATTTGATATAGCTTCGTTTACTTTATTTATCAGACCTTTTACGTCTTTTTTATCATCAACTGAAATATTTAATTCAGCAAGTTTCTTAGCAAATGTACCGTCTTTATCATTCTTGATAAATTTCTTAGCTAATTTTGCCAATTCTTTATCATCATTAATTTGAAGATCAGGTTTTAATTCACCACTCTTAACTTTTGAAGTAATATCTTCATTGATAGCCTCATTTGAAGCCTTAATTTCTTTATTTTTAGCTTCCATTCCTTCCCAAGCAGCTTTACCGTTATCGGAAAGTTTTATGAATTTTTCGTGTTGTTTACCCCACCAGCTCTTGAGTTTTCCGTCAAGAGTATATGCACCGACAGTAGACAAAATCAAAGTAAACAACTGATTTACAGCCAAAGTTTGTCTTCTGTCCTTATCCATATTTTTATTTGTAAGGGTTTGTTTCATATACATACCGCTTGTGATAACAGAACCTACTGCCAAGAAGTGTTTTACTGCATTGTCACTGTTTCTGATTATGTATGCCATTTTATCAACAAGAGCATTGTCAAAAATGTGACGACAAAAATGTTTTCCGACACCGTGTCCGAAACTGTCATACATTTGTGATACACCGGTAAAAGCAGGTTGTTGTGCGTTGTTTTGTCTAGGTGTTGTGTAAGCATTTTTATTAAGATTTGTATTTACGATAGGTGATACGTTCATTACTTAGCACCTCCCATAAATTTGTTCATTGAAAGCTTCATTGGCTGAACTTCCTTTTCTTCAGGGGTAACTGTAGCGGCAGCGGTAACTTCAACTTGTTTTGGTTCAGGAGCCGCTGTCTTTTTCTTTTCTACATGGAATACATATTTCAAAATCGGAGGAATTAACGCAATTGTTAACATTGCACGAGGTATTGCAATTGCCCATTCAGAAACGTTTTTCATAGTTGTTTCGGCACCTTTAACCCAATTTTCAAGATTTCTTATCTCTCCGAGGAGTTTTCCTTTTTTAACCATATCGGTTTCAAGATGCAGCTTATGTTGCAATTCATGAATTTTATCTACATGTTCAGCAATAAAATTCAATCCTTGATATTTTTTAACAACAATTTCCTTTCCGTCCTTGTCTTTTTTGATAACTTCTTTGTATAACTTTCTAATCGGCATTATAACGCCTTTATTATCTTTTACAAAAGCAGCCATCTCGATAGATTTTAAATTTTTACCTTCACTATCTTTTAACTTACTGATAATATATTCTTCACTCAGCTTATCGTTCTTCATTTTGCCGGCTATATCTTCAGGGGTAAGATTATTTTTTCTAATATATTCCGCAAGTTCTTCTTTAGTTAGTTCATTATAATTTTCAATACTTATATTTTTGGAGTCATCATATATATATTTTACACCGGCATCAATCGGAGTTGTAATCAATGTAGAAAAAGCAAATCCGATTAAACCTGATGCCATAGAGTGTCCTGCTGCATAAATTTTATCTTCCAAGTCTTTTTTACCCGGAAGAGAGATTGTAATTGCCGGTCTCAAGCCACCTGCTAAGAACAAACCGATTAAGGCTGCAGCAGCAACGTTATGAGCTCCGGAAAATCCTGTTAACCAGCGGAAAGCTCCGGTACTCATAATTTTCTCCATTAAAGTTTTAGCGGCAGCCCCACTCTCATTTGGTAAGCTACCGCTAAAACTCGCATTATATCCTCTATTATTATCTACACCACACTCCTGCACATTATATCGCAACTTGGCATTCGGGTGTATTATATTCGCCGAATCATACTCCGACTTATGTCGTTTCCTTTGGGTAAATTCAAAATTTAAAGGTTTTATATTCATGACCTTCCCATTTGTTATCTGATACATCTATTTTAAATCAAAGCAAAATAAAATTTGCCATATAGTTACAAAATGTTTACAATTCGATAAAATAACGCATTAATAGCGGAATTCAGATTTATGATACAAGTTTACAATCTTTTACATCATAAAATCTTTTACCTGCAGCAATAAATTTATCAGGCTCGGAACTTACATAAAATTTATCAATACCGTTTTTTTCAGAAGGATTTAACATATTATGTTTTTTCAAATCATCTTTTATAAAATCTACATAGATATCTGCCGGATTAATAAACATATCCTCATCCGCATACATAGATAAAACTTCCGTTAAAAACGGATAATGAGTACATCCGAGAACTATTTTTTCTGGGCTGAATGAAAGCATTTTTTCAAGATGTTTTTCCACGGATACTCTTGCCTCAATCGAATTTACCATATCGTTTTCCACAAATTTTACCCATTGAGGACAGTCTATTTCAATAACTTTTGTGGACGGGTTATATTTATTGATATTTTTAGAATACGCCTTTGAATTTACTGTTGCAGAAGTAGCAAAAACTCCGACTGACTTCAATTTCATGCCGGATAAAATTTTAGCTACCGATTGGATTAACGGATACAGTTTAAAATTGTATTTATCCTTTAATTCTTCATACACAACGGCAGACGTTGTATTACAAGCCATAATAACAGCCTTCACGTCCATTTTTTCAAAGAATTCAAATGCCTTTTCTGAATAAGAAATCAATTGCTCTTTGGTCTTTTCACCATAAGGCATATTTTTTGTATCGCCAAAGAAAATACAATCTTCATTTGGCAACACTTTTCTAAACGCCGATAGCACCGTCAAACCGCCGACACCGGAATCAAAAAAGCCTATGGATTTGTTATTGAGCTGACTTAAAGTAATTGTTAATACCCTCCATTATAGCCTTTGCAGTATCTTGCTTTCTTTCATCAGTCACAAGCTGCCCCCGTTCTGCTGTATTTGAAATAAAGCCCATTTCAACAAGGATTGCAGGTGATGTCGTATGGTTTATTACATAGAACTTAGATTTAAAAGTACCTCTGTCATTAGCTTTTATAGAACTTACAAGAGCCGCATGAACAGTCTGGGCAAGCGGAATACTCTCCGGATGATAATAATGTGTTTCTATACCATTTGGGGTACTGCTGGTACTTGAATTAACGTGAATACTTACAAAAATATCAGGATTATATGCCTCGCTGTATGCAACTCTATCCTGTAAAGATACATAACTGTCATCAGAACGTGTCATTAAAACGCCATAGCCCTGTGCTTTAAGCAATTTCTCGACTCGTTTTGCAACATCAAGAGTTATATATTTTTCATAAACGCCGTTTCGAGTTGCACCAACGTCAGAACCGCCGTGTCCTGCATCAATAACAACCTTGTATTTACCGTCAGAACCTTTTGGAGATTTAATCACAGGAATTTTTATCAATTCCGAATCTCTCGGGTCTGAATTATCTTTTATTACGGTTCTTGGAGCCTTAATCTGGAATTTTATAGACTTTCCGTCCATTCCGAGAAAAGTCGTAACCAGACTGTCATGTTCTATCGGGATAGTAAGTTTTAAACCCTTAGATGCCTTTTCTAATTTTGCAAGAGCAAAATCAGTATTTGAAAAAGTTTTTTTAAACTGTTCCGCATCAAAATTATTTACATTATAAAGATAAGCTATCACTTCATTATTAGTCCTGTCAAAGCCATGAATCAGAGGATTACTGAAATTTAATGTCATTGCAGAAGTCATATCATCAATTTTATAATTTGAATAGCTCGTAACAGAAACAGGCTGCCCCGGAATTTCTACATTCTTTATATTATCAGTATTAACATACATAACCGTCTGATTATCCCTTGCATATACAGGAATATATTTTGTTACATTGTTTGTCGTAATAACTAATCTTGCTTTATTTACCGAAAACTGACCCAAACGGGCAGACTCACCGCCGCCAAGGTTAAATTCCTTGTTTCTGAGGGATTTGTTTACCATAGTATTAGGCATATCAAAAACAATTCTTGACGGATTAGTAAGAATCATAGGCTTCTCTATAGAAACGGAACCTAAACCGGTTAAAGTTATCATACCGCTTTTTGGGATAACCTTATCAATATAATATTTGGTATTCAGTCTTAATTCCTGCGAATATTGAGGCGTAATTCCAGTATTAAAAGCACTGTCAATTCTTGCAATAGTTTCATTAGGGTTAGAAACAGAAGATATTGTCATATATTCATAAAAGTCATTCGATGAAGTATGGTCATCTCTGTATGTATTTTGCATAAAAGGATTTTGGGCTATATTATTTTTTAATTTTATAAAAATCCCGTTTTTAACATTTACAAACTTTATATCCGACACATCAAAATTATCATCATAAGTAACTACAATACGGACAATATAAGGGGTTGAAGAAAACTGAGAAACCTTAACCTCTTTTATGCCGGCAGTAGTAAAAATCCAATCTTTTTTCTGCCCTCCGAGAACCGCATTAGGAATATCAAAATATACTCTTGTAGGATTGGTCAATTTTACGACTTTTATATCACTAAGTTCAGGTAAATCTTCCAAATTTGAAGATACAAGAGATATAATTGCACTGGATGTGTCAAAATTTGCAGAATTAATCTTAAACACACCTTCTGCCGTTGCTCGCTGGGTAAATCCGAGCAGCATAAATATAAACATTATAAATATTGCTATAAATTTTTTCATATACCTAATCTTATTTATATTCATTCTGCCGCATACACGGTCAAAATCTCTCAACCACTTTATATTATAACTTCTAAATACATTTTTTCAAATTGATAATTTTTGTAAATATTTCTCTCAAATTCATAAAGTTTTTGAAAAAATTTACGAAATATATAACAGAAAGAAGAGGTTACTGTGTACGATAATATTAATACCTACTACAGAGATACGGAAGTATTTATAAACGAAGTTAATGCCCCACAAATAGTTAATGAACTATTAAAGGAGGAAGCCGCAGGTAATATGACGGCAGAAAAATATGCCTACCTGTCAAAGGCATACATATTTTCTCAAAACGATCAAATGGCATTAAAATACGCTCTGAAAGCTACAGAAACAGATATTGGTTATGTTTACGGACATGTCAGAGTAGCATTTGCTTACGCAAGAATGTCTGATAAAGTTTCCTGCAAAAAATATACAGAAATTGCAGATAAATTGAATGCAGGAGATAACGAATTAATTACTGCATTCCTTGCAGTATTATACAACTATTTGGGAGAATCTAAAAAAGCAGAAACAAATATCAATATCCTAAAGTCAAATTTCAGGAACGCGGCAGATTATTTTTACTATCTTGGATTTATATACTCACAAGAAGAACCTAAAGAGGCTCTGGAATACCTTAAAAGGGCAGAAGACGAGAGATTTAGGGACAAATATAATTTATGGCACAATCTGGCAGAAAATTATTCTTTAATTGATGATTACGAAAACGAAGAAAAATACATTGACTTGTGCCTTCAACAGGTTGGAAACCGAAGAATATATGAACTTAAAGCGGAATGTCTTAAAGCAAGAAATGAATTTAAAGAGGCAACACGATATTTAAGAAAAGCCTACAAAGAAGCTCTTAACAATGAAGAAAAAACAAAAATATTATGCACAATAATATATGATTATTCAGAATCAAACAACATCGAAAAAGCCAAAAGATTAATACGTTTTACGGAAAAATATTTGGAATGCACATATACATTCTGCTATGTAACTGCAAATGTACTTGAAAATAACGAAGAATATGATGAAGCTATAAAATATTACCAAAAAATGACTAAATTTGAAGAAGCATCATTATGTACTGTTTACGCAAGTTTATCTTTCTGTTACTCGCAAAAAGAAGATCAGGATACAGCATTGGAATATGTTAACAAAGCAATAAGTATTGATCCTGAAGATTCTTATGCTCATTACAGAAAAGGCAGGATTTACACAAAACTCAAAGATTACGAAAACGCTATAAAAAGCTTTGAAAAATCTATAGATTATGACAAAACTGATGTTGATTCTTTCCAGTGGATTTCATATTGTTATTCAATGATGAAAGATTTTGAAAAGTCACTTGAATATGCTAACAGAGCCATATTACTGGACAAAACCGATTGTTACTCATACTTCAGAAAAGCTTGGGCTTATCAGGAACTTGAAAGATATACTGAAGCTATAAACTTCTACAAAGAATGTATAAAGTACAACGACAAATATGTAGATGCCTACTTAAATATTTCTTACATATACTCAAAGCAAGGCAATACAAAGATGTCACTTGTTTACGCCAACAGAGCATTATTAATAAACCAGAGCTATTCTTATGCACATTACAGAAAAGCTTGGGCTTTACAGGAAAGCGGTCGTCTTGAAGAAGCGTACGATGGCTACAGTAAAGCTATAGAGCTTGATCCTTCAGATATTTACAATTACCTTGGAATAGCCTGTATTGCACTGAACAATCAGGAAAATGCCAATGCTCTTGAGTATGCAAATAAGGCAATTTTTATAGATAAAAATTGCGGAGGAGCATACTATTACAAAAGTCTTGCTTTAAGCAATATGGGTAAAAGCAAAGAAGCAGAGGCTGCTTATTCTAAAGCAATACAACTCGGGTATTCACCCGTATAAATTCCGGATAAACAATACTAATTTGCAGTTGAATAAGTCTTGAATTTGCGATACTTGTGAACATTCTTATCGTAAGTATATATGCTGTAATTATTTTTATCGACTGAAATTTTTATTGAATTATTCCTGTCTGTCCGATATATATCTGTTTTTCTGAGGATATCAACGGTTGCAGGATTTGGATGACCAAAGGTATTTTTCCCTGTTGAAATAAGCGATACTTCCGGTTTTAATTCCGAAAGCATACTGTCATTTACAACCCCTCTTGCACCATGATGACCAACCTTTAATACATCAATATTTTTATCTTTAATATTCAAACGAAGCTGCTTGTATGCGTCAACACCTGCATCCCCCATAAAAAGCATTCCGAAATCATTGTAATTTAACACAGAAACCAAGGAATTTTCGTTATCCGTGTTACATTTGGCTTTATCAAGAGTTAATGAAACCTTGCCATCATCATAAATAATAGTGTTTCCGCTAATAATTTCATAAGCAGTTTTTCTTTTTTCCAAAGCTTCTTTAATCAGCTTGGTAGTATAACTTCCATCCGGTTCAGAGTTAAGATACACTTTATTTACATTAAGGTTACTAATCAAATCGAACGCACCACCCGAATGATCATTATCAAAGTGAGTAATAACAAGTCCCTCTATATTTTTTATTCCTTTATCCTTTAAAAACTTTAAAATTATAACTTCTGCCTGAGATTTTCCTCCGTTATACGGAGCCTTACCCGTATCAATCATAAAATATTTATTGCTCGGCATTTTTATCAAAAAAGCATCCGCATGTTGGACGTCAAAAGAAATAACCTCCAGCTTATTATTCGGAACAGGGAGTGCTAATACTATAATTACAGATAAAATTACACCGCACAAAAGCATCTGACTTTTTTTGAACCCGAATTTAAACATCAAAGTTATAATCAGAAGAACTACATAATATAAAAACACCTGCAAAACTGAAGGGTGAGTTGTCTGAATTACGGAATGCGGTAAACCCGAAAAGAAATTTGAAATACACACCAAAATATCCAAACAAAATTTCAGTACAAAATCAAAAACCATACACACATATTTTGCAATAGGAGTAATTATTGCAAGCACAGAGCTTATAAACCCGCCAAAACTTATCACGCTTAAAAACGGCATAATAGACACATTTGCAAATACTGCGTATGTACTTATCGTATTAAAATAAAACATCTGCAACGGAATTACCCAGAGTTGAGAAACTATCGGAATTAAAACTTCCGCACAAAGCCAATCGGGTACAGGCAGACTTTTAACGGAGTTCATAATAATATTTGCGGTAGTCAACAACCCGAACGTAACTATAAATGAAAGCTGAAAACCGACATCATTTATGTATGCGGGATTATACACAAGCATAAGCGATGCAACAAAAGCAAGCAGAGAAATGCTGTGCGAATCTCTGTCTATCAGTTTACCTGCAAGAACAAACAAAAGCATTAATGCAGCCCTTACAACAGAAGCACCCAAACCGGTCATAAAAGTATAAAGGATAACCACCACCATGCCTGAAACAATAATCATTTTCATTGGAACTCTTAGCCGACGCAGGATAAAATACCAAAATCCGTATATAAAAGCTACATTCATACCGGAAGCGGCAAGAATATGCAACAATCCGGAGTTTTTAAAAGTATCTTTTATATAATCCGGCGGGGCAACAGCATCATCACCAAATACGATACCGCCAAGAATTTCCAAATTAGGACTCTTTAAAAACAAAGAATGAGTGCTTATAATTCTATTCCTTATATTATTAAGCCCCTGCATAAATTTCCATTGGGCGTTATCTGCACTGCTTAAAAACTCGCAAGCGGAATAATCAGCATAGAAAACCGTATATGTATTAAAATTTCTGAGATATTTACCGTAATCAAACTGAGATGGATTGCTTGCTTTAAAAGGAGTTCTGAGTTTCCCCGTAATTTTATAACTGTTACCGATATTAAGTTTATCAGCACTGCTTTCATCGAAGCCCGAAAGATTAACCAGTGTTTTAGCTTTTATTTTTTCTCCGTTAATATCAGAAACACTTACAAAAAACTTAGTTTTGTCCTTTGAAGTTCCATTTGGAATAGAAACGATTTTACCCGTAATAACAGCATCCGTAGGTGCAAAACTTACTAAATCATCAGAATTCTTAACCCTCAGAGAAGAATTAAAAAAGCCAAAATAAAATATAAACATCCATAACAACAGATATTTATATGAAATATATTTTCCCAGATTAAGAATCAGCAGAATTAAGGTTATCACAACTGCAATCTGTATTGCACAATCCTGAAAATATGACAAAATACCTGCCATAAAAAATACGGCAGTAATAAACATAATTACGTTTTTATTTTGTACAGCCTGATTTATATAATCCCTTAACATAGAACTACTCTATCATATTAATTCTTCTGATATGTCTTTCTTCTTGCGAAAATTCAGTTTCCAGCCATATACGGGTAATTTCTTCCGCCTTCTCAAAAGAAATAACTCTTGCTCCCATACACAAAATATTTGAATTATTATGTTCTCTTGTAGCCTTTGCAGAAAACGTATCCGAGCATAATGCAGCTCTTATTCCTTTAAATTTATTTGCCACAATTGACATACCAATACCTGTTCCGCAAATTAAAATTCCACGGTCAAAATTTCCGTTTGCAACAGACTCGGCGACCTTTTTGGCAAACTCAGGATAATCACATGATTCATTTGAATAAGTACCGAAATCCTTAACCTCATAACCTTTATTTTTCAACAAATCAATAATATTATTTTTATATTCATAACCGCCGTGATCGGCTCCAATAGCTATTTTCATATAATATACTCCTTATTAAATAATTATAGCACAAAATATATCCCAAACCTCAAGTTTTTGCATTATAATTATATTATGAAAATCTTTTCCGATTTAAATGAGAATAAAAATTTATCACTTGCCCTCGGATATTTTGACGGGGTTCACTTGGGACACCGCTCGGTAATAAATCAGGCTGTTAATGCAGCACGACAGAATAACGCAAAATCAGCAGTAATAACTTTTAAGGATCATCCTTGCTGCTATTTTTGGGGTGTTTGTCCAAAATATATTTTAACCCGTGATGAACGGAGAAACAAAATTGAAGAACTTGGTATTGACTATTTATATGAACTTGACTTTGAAAAGATTTCAAAATTAACAGGGGAAGAATACATAAAAGATGTGCTTGTCAAATATTTTTCACCAATAGCAATTACAACAGGATTTAATCATAATTTCGGACTGGACAAAACAGGAAACACTACACTGCTTGGCGTTATGGCTGACAAATACAATTACAAATATTTTATGCAGAATGCTGAATTGTTTGAAGGTGAAACAATCAGCAGCACAAACATAAGGAAATTACTTTCTCAGGGAAATATTCAAAAAGCCAACGGAATGCTTGGCTACAACTTTCCTATCACAGGGATTGTGGTTGAAGGTCAAAAGTTAGGCAGAACGATAGGATTTCGAACTGCAAATATTATTTATCCGCCTGAATTGATAGACCTGCCATACGGAGTATATTCCGTTAATGTATTTGTTCATAACAAAAAATACAAAGGAATGACAAATTTCGGCATAAGACCGACCGTATCGGATACACACATTGCTACTCTGGAAACACATATACTTGATTTTGATGAAGATATATACGGCGAAACTATCCGCATAGAATTCATCGCAAAAATCAGAGATGAACAAAAATTTAATTCTCTTGATGAATTAAAAGCACAAATAAAAAAAGATTTAGCATTGGCTACATATTAAATTCATTCGGAACAATAAAAATACGGGTTGAATAAAAACATTCAACCCATCCTACCTGCTACAACCTACAAAACTAGTCTTTGCAGGAGCTTTTGCCTGTCCAGGAAAGCTTATCTCTGCAATGTAAATAGTCCATATTTCCCTTGTATATAACCCAAGCTGTACATCCCCTTCCACTTTGTGCATTACAATTATTGTCAAAAGGTTTTAAGTTTACAAAGTCGGGTAATCCTTCAGGAACAACTCTATTTTTCATACCTTGGAAATAAAATCTATTTTTCCCCAATACGACATTTCTGCCTTGCAAGCTACAACTTATATCTACTTTATTTAAACCTTTACTATAATATCCTATATTTACATAAGTTCCATCACTGAGGAAAAATTGACTCTTTGCTGAATCTTCGCTTAATGGTTTTGGTTCTGTGAAAGACGTCTCAGTGAATAAGTCTGAAGTTTTTCTGTTATAACAAATTTCTCCGGCTACGCATTCTCGTCCGATTTTTAAATATGGTTTTAATCTTTCAGCTATCAACAATTGTGCACTAGGATCCAGTATTCTTTCTCCGGTTTCAGGGTCTGTTTGTCCCGTATTTGTATTTGACATTCCCCACTCATCCATTGAACCGTATTCGTTTTCCATCATCAGCCAGGCTTGTGACAAGGTTGAATAAAATTTTTTTAATTGAGATACGGTTTGTTTTTCTTTGTAATTAGTTATTAATGCAGGTAATGTCATCGCTGCAACAACACCGATTATACCGAGGGTTATCAAAACTTCTGCGAGAGTAAATGCAACCTTCTTCATCATGTCATTGCGAGGGAGCAAGTAGCCTTGCGACCGTGGCAATCCAGCCGTTTTTTCGACTGTTTTTAAATTTACATTATTTGAAACTTGTTCAAACTTTTTAGATGCAGAATTAACTGGTTTATCATCAAAATTTTCAACATCACTTAATAAGCGCCGAGCTTTCGGCTCCTCGCAATGACATGCTATCTTTAGGATGACGCATAACAAAATCTTGTAAGCCCTTACTACGAGAGGATTTTACCCCCCCCCCTATACTTAAATCCAATCATGATAATATCCTCCGTGGTTTTTATACATTATCATTATAAACTATTTTCTATATTTTGCAACCCTTTGTGCAGATTTAGAACTATTACTTTATCAATGTCTGAATTTCTTTAAATTTAGGATGTTTTGAGGATTTTAACCATTCAAAAAGTAAAATTTCCAAACAAGAAATTTTTGCACCGTTTGCTTGCATTGCTTCTATTCCCTGTTTGAACTCATATTTATTACGGCTTGCACACGCATCTTTAACTACTATAACGTCAAACCCTGCATCAATTAAATCCGCAGCAGTTTGATGCACGCAAATATGAGTTTCTATACCGCATAAAATTATCTGATTTCTCCCGTAAGATTTTAATTTATCCAAAAATCCTTCTTCTTTTACCAGTGAAAAATTCGTTTTTTCAAATTTACAATAATTTATCGGCAAGTTCTCTGAAATAGCAGATACCGTACGTCCCAAGCCTTTCGGGTACTGCTCACTGACAATAGCAGGAATATTCAATATATTTGCAGCCTTGGTAAGCTTTGCGGCTTTCAGTACCACAGTATCTTTTTCCAATGCCGCTACAAGCTTCTCCTGTATATCAATAATCAAAAGTAAACTACTGTTTTCATCAGCCATTTTCATTGTGTAAACCCCTTATTCTGTATAAATATGCCTATATATCCCTATAAATTCGTTTATAAATCCCTCTAAAATTTCGTCAATTTTTTCCTGACTAACCATATTCAAAGGAACGATAATTTCCCTGTTTTCCGGAGAATCGAAACCTGAATGCGTAATATAAACAACTAACTTTGAATAACCCGGATACATCATGGTTAAACGACTTTCTCTTTGCCCGAGTATTATTCTGAAAACACTCTGCTCTTCATCTGTAAATTGTTCAATTTTCGCATCACCGATTTTTTCTTCGTAAGTTTTCTGTACACGATAAAAAATCGGTGCAATTACATTCTCAATTTTATTTGAAAAAGCCTTTTTAAAAAATTTATATGTTTTATCGGACTTAACAGGCTCCTGCAGCCAGTCATCCTGCACATTATCTTCGGAAGAATAAACCACATACTCAACATCTTTTAACAAAGCGTTATTCAAAGAACTGGAAGCTTTTTTCTTAATTTCTTCGAATTTCTTGCCATCGTATGTAGCAATTCCTGCCTTTACAGACGGATTATTATCTAACTCTGATTTAATTTTTCTGTACACTTCAACAGCACCATCGACATTTGTCTGCAGCAGCAATCCAAACTTTGAAGCAGAATACATTGAAACAAAATCACAGCTCCTAAC
Source organism: uncultured bacterium (assembly GCA_902777385.1). Classification (GTDB taxonomy): domain Bacteria; phylum Cyanobacteriota; class Vampirovibrionia; order Gastranaerophilales; family Gastranaerophilaceae; genus UBA1221. The sequence continues at coordinate 89,912 of CACYTP010000010.1, read as the reverse complement.
GGATTTTTTGATTGCCCTTATAATTCTTTCACCCTGAATCTCTTTTTTCCCTTGCTCATCAAGGGATATAATCATATAAGAATAAAGTTTGGACTTTGCATTAGATAACAAAACATTAAAAACGTCTGCCTCGTATTTTTGGTTATAAAATCCTGTGTTTATATCTAAAATTCCGTATGCCTCAAGACTCATTGACAAACTTCTTACCTTAGTCTTTAAATCGGATTTTTTTATGCTGTTTATAACCCTGATTAAAATTTCTGAAGGTTCAGCCGACGCAATTAAATAATCATCAATACCCTCATCATAAGCGGACAAAATAAAATTTCTGTCATATTCATTAACCAACAGAATTATATTGGTATTTTGAAATATTCTCTTCTCTTTAAGATATTTGATTATCCCGAAAGTTTTATCTCTGTTTTCATTTTCATGAATAATAATTATATCCGGACGTTTCTCAAACAATACATCCGGTGCATTGTCATAATTAACCGCAAGAAGCTTGTCCGTACTTCTTAACAATACAAGATTATCCTGAATTTTTTGTTTAATTTCATCGAGATTTGTAATTAATATAATCGTATTCATATCTTACACTTGCAAATGTTTTTTAATACACAATATACTTCCGCCTGAACCAAAAGCAATACCCATAACAAACATAGTCAAAGCAACAATTGTCTGAGCGTACAATGGGGCCGGAACCATAAAGAACTGATGTGCTTTTAACAGCCAGCTTTCAACAAAATGCAACGGAACAAATGCCACTATTGAACCTACAAAGCCATAAAAAGCACCCTGCATTAATAACGGAAATCTTATATACCAATTACTAACACCCATCAATCTCATAATTTCAATTTCTTCTTTTCTTGCCTGAATTACAAGTTGGATAGTATTGTTAATAATAGTAATAGTAAGAATTCCTAATATAATAACAACAAGGATAGTTATTGAATTAACAACATGGTTTAACATCTGTATCTTTTTAGCCAAAGCCTGAGCATAACTCATATCTTCAACAGACTTTAACGTCTTAATCTTATTAAATACGCCGTTAATATTTTCCGGACGATCAACTTTTACATGCAAAGTATCAGGCAAAGGATTTTCAACGTCCGGCAATTTCATTTCACGTTTTAAATCATTCCAAGACTGAGCTTTTGGGACGATTTTAACACTTTCAACATGCTCAAACTCTCCGACTTTATTTTTTACTAAGTTGGCATCTGAACCATTTTTCAAGTAAACAGAAATCTCAAGAACATTTCCAAGTTCATGGGCAAATGAGGAAATCGTCATTGCCGAGCGGAAAAATGCTCCAAATATTGTAAGAATAGCCGCAATCGTAGTTATAATAACAAGATTAACAATGCCTGTTCTTCTAATATCGTTACACGTCTCCATCGTAAGCCTGTACAAAATTCTTAATTCGCACAGCCAATCCTTTGGAATATGTTTTTTTACTTCTTTTTTTATTTTCTGTTTAGTCATATGTACCTGCTTGAATATCTCTTACAACTTCGCCTTTATCAAGAGTTATTACACGCTTTCTAAAGTAATCAACCATAGCGTTATCGTGAGTAGAAACGATAACAGTAATACCACGTTGATTTATCTGTTCAAGAATTTGCATAATTTCTAATGAATTCTTAGGGTCTAAATTCCCTGTAGGTTCATCAGCAATCAATAGAGGCGGTCCGTTTACCATGGCTCTTGCAATACCAACTCTCTGCTGTTCTCCGCCTGACAACTCCGCAGGTGTGGCATGAATTTTGTGAGCAAGACCTACAATTGTTAATGCTCCCATAACTCTTTCATGGATTTTTTTTGTGCTTATTCCCAAAGTACGGATAACATACGCTACATTGTCATAAATACTCATATTTTGCAGTAATTTATAATCCTGAAATACAATTCCCATACATCTTCTAAGACTCGGAATTTTGTCGTTTGAGAGATTTGCTATATTAATTCCGCCAATAGTAACTGTACCGCTTGTCGGACATTCTTCATGGTACAAAAGCTTCATAAGAGTGGATTTGCCTGCACCTGATGCACCTACAACAAAAACAAACTCGCCCGGCATTATGTCTAAATTGACATTTTTCAATGCGTAATTGCCATTCTTAAATTTTTTTGTAACCGATCTGAATTGAATCATTGTATAATAACCTCAATATTGAAATTTATTTTACTAATCTGAATCTGTCTATTTGTTTCTTTATATTTTTTGCCAACTTTTCGGCACTTAGCCCGTAATAGTCGAGCAACTCTTCACTTTTGCCGCTTTCTCCAAAAGTATCGTTCACCCCAAACCTTACCACAGGCATAGGATAATAACAAGAAAGCAATTCACAAACAGCACTTCCCAATCCGCCAATTATTGAATGATTTTCAACAGTTATAACAAACTTTGTTTGTTTTGCTTTTTCAATTATCGTTGAATCGTCAAGCGGCTTAACTACCGGAGCATGTAAAATTTGAATAGAGTATCCCTCTTTTTCTAACTGATTAGCAGCCAATATAACTTCTGCAAGCGTCTCTCCGTTGGTAATTACAGTAACATCCGTACCTTCCTGTATTACATTTACCTTCGTAAAATCAAATTCGTAACTTTCATCAAAGATGTCATATACATTTGTTCTTGGAATACGAATATACATCGGACCGTTATTATTAGCCGCAAACTTTATGATTTGCTCACATTCTCTGCAATCTGCCGGCACAAGAACTGACATGTTAGGAATTCCTCTCATTAATGAAATATCTTCCAAAGCCTGATGACTTGCCCCATCTTCTCCTACGGTTACGCCGCCATGAGTTCCAATTATTTTTACATCAAATCCGGAATAACATATAGAATTCCTAATCTGATCGTAAGTTCTTCCCGTTGCAAACATAGCAAAAGATGCAGCAAAAACAGTTTTTCCGGAAGATGCCAATCCTGCAGCAACCGCTACCATATCCTGTTCAGCAATACCCATATCAAAGAACCTGTCAGGAAACTCTTTTCCAAACATAGCAGTCTGAGTTGAGCATGCCAAATCCGCATCAAGTACAACAACATTTGGATTTTCTCTGCCTACATCCTGTAAAGCCTTTCCAAATGCACTCCTTATCGATTTTTTTTCTTTTAAAGTACCGTACATTTTTATATAGCACCCTTCTCAAATACAACCTAATCTGTTAACTACCTGATTATAACACAAAATATTTTAAATCTCAAAATCGGGTAATTACAGGCTTTATAAGCTGTTTTTAAAATTAGTTTGTTAAGTTTTGTTAAAACATGAGAAATTTATAGCAATTAAATTTCTTGAGGAGTATTTAACAGGTAGAATAGGAATAGATTAATTTATTTATTGAAAGGAAACGATAAAATGATGCAAATTCCAAATTTACCCAATTACCCACAGGCACAGCAGCCAAGCTACAATGCAGTAAAAATTGACATTCACAATCCGATGGTAAATGTGCCAAATCAACAACCGGTACAAAATCCGGCACCGCAATATGAAGCACCGACAATGCCTATTTACAACTATCCACAGGCACCGGTTCAGCCATATTACATGCCACCTCAGGTAAATGTACCTGAAATTGCACCTCAGGCACCGGCTCAACAACCTGTAGTAGTTCCTCCGGTTGTAGAACAAAAGCCTCAAGCACCTGCAGCAGTTGAAGTTAAACCGGAACCGGTTGCAAAAGAAATTCCGCTTCAACCTACAGTAGTTCCACCGGCACCTGTAGTAACAGAAGCACCGGCAGCAAAAGAAGTTGCAATTAAAGAATCAAAACCACAACCGGAAGTAAAAGAAGAAGCTCCGGTAGCAGAAGGAAAACCTGTTGAAATTGCTGAACCAGAAGAGATTAAGCCGCAAGTTGACTTAAACGAGTTCATAGCAAAACTTACAAACTCAGACTATGATGTACAGGCAGCAGCGATGGAAAGTATAGCAGATATGGTTGATCAAGAACCTGAAAAAGCTACCGAATTACTTGATACAAAAATCGTCGATGCTTTGACAAACATTATCACAGCTGACACCTCAGCATTAGAAGGACCGTCTGCTGAAGTTCAGGCTCAAAGACAGAATATTTCAGCAAATGCACAACTAAGCGATGAAGAAAAAGCAAAAGCTTTAGAAGAAACAATCACTCCTAAAGAAAAAGCTGAAAGAAACAAGAGTTATGCAATGTTCACAGCTGCTATAATGCAAAAATTATATGGTAAGGAAGTTCAAAAACTTACAAATGCAACAGTACCTTTAACTGAATTACCGGGAGCCGTAACTATTGTGGAACAACTTAAAGGAAATCCAAACCCAATGGTTAGAACTTCAGCAATCGAATCATTGAGTTATATTCAGGATCCAAGCTACAAAAAAGATTTAGAAACAGTATTCACAATAGCTCAGCAAGACCAAGATCAAAATGTTAGAGATGCAGCAACCGCAGCTTTGCAAAAATTAAGCCAAATTGCTGACGAAGTACAAATGACTCCTGAACAACCAAAAGCAGAAGTTCAGCAGGCTGCATAAAATCACAGATATACTAAATTCCTTTCTTTAAATAAAGAACGGGAAGGGTGCAGACATTCCGACGGAAATAGGAAGAATGCCACATCCTGACCACACAGCAAAAGCTCCCGAGTAATCGGGAGTTTTTATTTGTTACATTTTGATACATTTTACAAAAAAAATTAAAGTTTAATCTAAACATGACGTAATAGAAAACAGACGCATTAAATAAACTCAGCAAAGGAGTATCTTATGAAGAACGAATTTGATTTTATTGACCTTTACTATCTGAATGACATCAGCAGTCCGGCACCAAAAGCGGATTTTTCAATGTTTGAAGACAAAGAACCTATTGATAACCGTGCTAATTATATTAAAATTTCAGATGAAGGCGAAGTTGAAGGCTTGACTTGCACTTATGCAAAATTCTTGGAAATTCTTGACCATCAGGGTTTAGAAGGTCTTATCAACGCATAATATATATGTTAGATAAAATAATATGTCTATGCTAAAATTCTTGTATGGAAGAATTCAAGCATTATACAGTTATGAAAAATGAAGCCGTTGATGCACTTGAGTGCCGCAACGGCCTTATTTATGTGGATTGTACGCTGGGTGGCGGCGGACACAGCGAACTAATATTAAAAAGAATACAACCCAATGGGCAGCTGATTTCATTTGATGTAGATGAAGATGCGATTAAAGCATCTTCTGAAAGACTAAAAGATTACAAAAACTTAACAATTGTACATGACTCTTATACAAATATTAAGAAAGTTTTACATAACCTCGGAATAGAAAAAATCACAGGAGGAGTGCTTTTTGACTTAGGGGCATCATATCACCAGTTAACCAAAGGAAACAGAGGTTTCTCTTTTTCCAAAGATGCACCGCTAGACATGAGATTTAATCAGGATGCTGATTTTACGGCATTTGATGTAGTTAACGGATATTCTGAAGATGAACTTGTAAAAATTTTTTCTGAATATGGGGAGGAACATTTTTCAAAAAGAATAGCAAGGAAAATAGTTGAGGCAAGAAAGTGCAAAAAGCTTGCTACAACAGGAGAACTGGCTAATTTAATTATATCTGCAGTACCAAGAACAAAATCAAATATTCACCCTGCAACAAGAGTTTTTCAGGCAATTCGTATTGAAGTTAATCATGAGTTAACAAATGTAAAAAATACATTGAATGATGTGTTGGATTTGTTAGAGGTTGGTGCTATAATAAGTGTAATAAGTTTTCATTCTCTTGAGGATAGGATAGTGAAACACTTATTCAAATACCACTCACAGAGGTGTCATTGCGAAAAAAATCAGATGATTTGCACATGCCCGCCTCCGAGGTTGGAGTTAGTGAATAAAAAACCTTTGACGGCATCAGAAGGAGAAATAAGGGAAAATTTACCGTCAAGGAGTGCAAAACTCAGAATTGCAAGATGCATAAACTGAGAAACGTTATCTATAAGATGAGCAGATAATTGGGGAAGTAAAATTGAATAGTAGTGCAAAAGTAAGAGTAAGAGAAGATTTCTATTACGAACAACATACGCAGGGTTATGCAGAAAACCCTATAAATCAATCACAGGTAATTGAAGGTTATTTTTATAAGGAAAACATACTTAAAGAAATGGCTATAAGAAAAGTTAATATGACTTTATGTTCAATACTTGCATTTTTTGTTGTCGGAGCATTCGTCAGCTACTACTTTGCAATGTCTAATGAAATAACACTAAATACATTATCCAGACAAGTTACAACTCTGAATGATGAAAATTCTGAATTACAAAATCAACTTGACAGACTCAAATCTTTTAATAATGTTGACAATATGATGGCACAGCAAAATATATTACAGAAAGCTGCTAATGTAATAGAAGTACCTAAAATAGCGTCAACAACAGCTATAGCAACGCCGAAATCACTAAATTTGGCTGTTGATTGGTCTATAGGATATTAATATTTGTTAACAAAATAATCAAAAAAAAGCAATAAAATTTGAGCAGGTGTTTTAATATGAATATGGGAAAAAGATTTTTATTAACATTATTAATGTGCGTAATAGGTTCATCCGTGTTTGCGTATGAAAACCCGAGATGGTTTCACATGCCTGTATCTGTTTATGCTGCAAAAACCACGCAGGGAACTACAGTATTAAATGCTTATAAAGCTTGGCAAAGTGCATCTGCAGGAACCGTGAGATTTATGTACAGAACCGCAGATCATTTACAACCTCTGTCTAATATTACGATTGAATTTACTGATAAATGGATGAACGGAAAACCGTACAGCATATCTCAAAAGTATTCGATGTTTGGAGAAAAACGAATCAATACAAACAGAGGTTTTTACTACAAGCAAATTATAACGATATCAACAAATAACAAAAACGGGAAACCTTTTACATCAGCTCAGTTGTACTCTGTAGCACTTGCTGCTGCCGGTGAATCTTTGGGCATTAAGGACATAAATTTTGATATGAATAAAAGCAAAATTACCAAAGATGACGTACAAGCCCTTAAAGCTGTTTATAAAAAATAGTTATTATGTCCTTTTTTTGGTTGATTTTTACGGCAAAAACGTACATCACGTTTGAAAAATTGAGTATGATGATATATAATATTTAGGTCAAATATATAATAAGAAGTTGAGGATATAAGAAATGAAAGATTCAAAAATTCAGATGCAGATACTTATTGCACTTGGCTTAGGTATCAAACGCAATTGGCCGATATTTTTCGGTATTATTGCCGGTATTGTAGTAGGAATATTTTTACATGCACATCCATCTGCATTAATATCGTCATTATTGACTTTCATTGGACAAGTATTTATAAGATTAATCCAAATGATAGTTATACCACTTGTTATATCAGCAATAATCATTGGTATAACAAGCATAGGAGATAACAAACAATTAGGTAAATTTGGATCAAAAATGATACTGTATTACGGTATAATAACAACAGCAGCAGTAACAATAGGAACAGTATTGGCACTGATATTTAAACCGGGATACGGAGCAGCACATTATATTGCGGCAAATACGGCAAGCGAAGTACAGGCATCAGTTGCAACAGCGATGAGTCAACAGCAGGGACATTTATTAAGTATGTTTTTAGACTTTATTCCCAGCAATCCGTTAGCAGCACTGGCAAGCGGAAATATGGTTGCTATTATTGTATTTGTACTGATTTTTGCAATAGCATTAGCTAAGGTTGGTGATGTAAATCGTCCTATCGTATCATTCTTTGAATCAATATTTGCAGCAACAATGAAAATTACTGACTGGATTATGGTTTTAGCTGCACCCGGCGTATTTGCATTGACTGCATCAGCCGTATCAAGCTTTGGTATGAATATATTTGCAAGTATTGGCAAATATTTATTGGTACTTGCCATAGGTTTCTTCATTCAAATGTTTGTAGTATATCCGATATTCTTAAAATGTTTTTCAAAAGTATCAATATGGATGCTATACTCTGCAGTAGCTGAAGCATTAATGGTTGCATTCGGAACAGCAAGCTCTTCTGCGACATTACCTTTAACTATTGCATGCTGCGAAAAACGAGGTATTTCTCATAAAATTTCAAGCTTTGTATTACCTTTAGGTGCAACATTAAATATGGATGGAACAGCTTTGTTACAGGTAGTTGCCGTAATATTCCTTGCTCAGGCTTATGGCGTTCCGCTTTCAGCATTTCTGTTAGTTCAAATTGCATTATTGGCAATAATAGCTTCAAGTACAAGTGCCGGAATTTCAGGTGCAGGCTTAATTACAATTGCACTAATTCTTAACGGAATGGGATTAAGTCCTGAACAGTTAGTAGCAGGTTTCGCATTCCTATTCACAATTGAAAGAGTTACGGACATGATGAGAACACTGGTAAATGTTACATCAGATGCGGTTGTTGTTGCAGCTATTGCAGACAACGAAAATGAAATAAATTACGATTTATTTAATAATCCTGAAGCTTATGAAGAAATTGCATAATAAAAAATATATTTATTAATTATAAAAAGAAGTCTCCTTAAAAGCGAGGAGACTTTTTTTATGATAGGATTTTTTTATGACAAATGAAACAGAAAAAATTGCATCAACACATTTAGGGAAAAAATCAATTGGTAGTGAAACGTATAATCCCGAACTACTGGTTGCAATTCCCAGAAAAGAAAATCGCACACAATATAAAATAGACGAACAAAATCTGCCATTTGACGGATTGGATGTGTGGCATGCTTACGAATTTTCAGTACTTACCAATAACGGCTTACCTATTACGAGAGTCTTAAAAATTAAATATAACTGCAACAGCAAATTTTTAGCAGAATCAAAATCCCTTAAACTTTACTTAAATTCATTTAACATGACAAAATTTGGGGAAAATCCGCAAGAATGTTTGTCTGCCTGCAAATCGTTAATAGAAAAAGATTTGAGCAACGTATTACAAACACAGGTATCCGTAGAATATCTTGATGACAACAGCACAAGAGTTGAATTATTTGAAGGATACAAAAATCTCTATGATTGCATAGATATAAATCAGATAATAATAAAAAGCTACAAAGAAACTCCTGAAGTTTTGAAGATTATAAAAACAGAACAAACAAAAGAATACAAACTAAAATTTAACTCACTTCGTTCAAATTGCCGAGTTACGCATCAACCTGATTTTGGAGATGTATTTATCTATTACAGATCCCAAAACCATATATTAGAAGACAGTCTTGTGAAATACCTGACGTCCTTCAGAACAGAATTTCACTTCCACGAAGAATGCTGCGAAATGATATATAAACGGCTGTATGATTTACTGGACACTGATGATTGTTTATTTGTATGTGCATTATACACAAGAAGAGGCGGTATTGACATAAATCCCATAAGATACAGTCATAATTTTTCAATTTCTGATGCGAATGCTTTGAAAGATTTGAAAAAATACGCAAGAAACGGAATCAAACAATAATGAATAATAAACAATTAGGAAACGCAGGAGAAGACTTAGCCTGCAAATATTTAGAAAACAACGGATACAAAATTATTGCCAGAAACGTAAGATATTCAACAACCTGCGAAATAGATATAATTGCTCAGATTAAAAATACAACAGTGTTTGTTGAAGTAAAAACCAGAAAAACTGATTCTTTTGGCACACCGATTGAAGCAATAACCAAAACAAAATATGAACACATAAAAAAAGGTATCATTGAGTACTTAAAAACAAACAAAGTAAAAAAATACAGAATAGATATCGTTGGAATAACACTAAAACCTGAAATAAAGATAGAACATTTCAGAAATTACAGTCTGCAATAATCTATTTTACATCCCCGTTTTCAATATTATATATTTTTACATCCGTAAGAAATTCTTTTTCAAATAAAACCGTATCAACAGATGTAATTATCGTTTGTGTATTTTCATGTATAGATTTTAAAAGATAATTTTGTCTTATATCATCAAGTTCAGCCAAGACATCATCAAGCAATAATATCGGCACATCACCGGTTTTTGCTGTAATTATATCAAGTTCAGAAAGTTTAAGGGCAAGCACAACAGTTCTTTGCTGTCCCTGAGATGCAAATTTTGTTGCCTCATTAGAATTTATATAAAACAAGATATCATCTCTGTGAGGTCCGATACAACTCTGCCCTCTTCTTATTTCTTCCTGCTTTCGCTCTTCCAATGCCTCTTTGAATTTTAACAAAATAGTTTCTAAATCACGTTCCCCATTCAGAAAAGATGATGAATAAGATATATTTAAATTTTCGTTTTCACTAATCGTATGGTGTTTAATATTTGCAATTTTTTCAATTTCATCAAGATATTTCAAACGCAGATAAATAACGTTACTTCCAGTAACAGCAAGTTGCTCATTATATACATCGAGAAGCGTTGAATTTATATTTCCGGTTTTCAAATAATCTTTCAGACAATTATTTTTTTGAACACGGATTTTATCATACTTAGATAACCTTTCATCGTAAGCAGGATAAATTTGGGCAATAGCTCGGTCGAGCCAATCTCTTCTGTCAGAAGGATTACCCCGCAATAAGAGTAAATCATTTGTCGAAAATAAAACAGTTTTTAAAACAGTTTTAAAATTTTTAGGAGTAGTTTTAACCCCATTCAGCCTTAACTCTCGTTTCTTTTCAGAGGTATAAGAAAACCCCACAGAAACAGATGTATCAGCCTTTTCTATTTCTGCATCAATATGAGTGGATTCGGCGTTAAAATTGATTAACTCTGTATTGTTTGAGGTCCTTGGACTTTTAAGAGTAGAAAGCATGTAAATACTCTCCAGAATATTAGTTTTACCTTGTGCATTTTTACCAATAATCAAAACTTTATCAAAATTAAAATTCAATGATAAATTTTTACAATTTCTATAGTTTTTTAAATCGATATGAATAAGCCTCATGGCTTTATTATACTGCAAACAAATGATAATTAGTTTGCATAGTTGCTGAATATTGTAATTTATCGTATAATTATAATGAGGTAGCTTTATACAAAGAGGAAATTTATATGCTTCCAATAGTTAGTGAAGAGATTGCAGCAGAGGCATTTTCTAAAATATTTGAGGATATGCCTGCATGGCGTAAGAATATGATTCATTACATTAAGGATGAAAATCCTGAAATAAATACCGCAATCATAGAAGCAGCCAACAAAACAGAACTTGATCCAAAAGCTGTTGCACTTGGTGCATATATGGCATATAATCTAATAGAATTAGCTATGAATGAAAATGATAAAATAATGAATTTTACAGAATAGAATGAGAGGGCATAAATGGTTGCAATTGAAGAACTTTTAACAACGTTAGTAGAAAATAACGGAAGTGACTTGCACATATCAAGTTCATTACCGCCTTGTATGCGTGTCGACGGTAAATTAAAAAGAATGGATTATCCGCCGCTTACACCTGAACAGGTAGAAAATTTACTGTTCCCTATGTTATCAAATGAACAAAGAAGACGACTTGAACAAGAATGGGAATTAGACTTTTCTTATGGTATCGAAGGTTTAAGCCGTTTCAGGGTAAACTTCTACAAAGATAAAGGTAATTATGCGGCAGCATTCAGAACGATTACATCAACGGTTCCATCTTTTGATAAGTTGGGATTGCCTGAAATTGTAAGAACAACCGCAGAAAAGCCAAGAGGATTAATTCTGGTAACAGGGCCTACCGGTTCCGGTAAATCTACAACACTGGCTGCAATGATTGACTATATTAACTCAACCAGAGCAGAACATATTTTGACAATTGAAGACCCGATAGAGTTCGTTCATACATCAAAGACAAGTATTATTCACCAGCGTGAATTGGGAATGGATACAAGATCATTTGCAAACGCACTAAAGTCAGCACTTCGTGAAGACCCTGATATCATCCTCGTAGGTGAGATGCGTGACCACGAAACTATCGCATTAGCACTGACTGCAGCAGAAACAGGTCACTTGGTATTCGGTACCTTACACACCTCTTCAGCTTCTCAGACAGTTGACCGTATCATTGACGTATTCCCGGAAGGTCAGCAGCAGCAAATTCGTGTTCAGCTTGCGAACTCACTTGTTGCAGTATTTGCCCAAACTTTGTTACCAAAAGTTCAGCCTGATGGAACAAAGAAAGGTCGTGTAATGGCACAGGAAATCATGTTGGTTATTCCGGCTATTGCTAACCTTATCCGTGAGTCAAAAGCTGCACAGATTTATTCTACAATTCAGATGAATCAGGGATTGGGCATGCAAACTCTGGAAATGGCACTTGCTAATTTATATAAACAAAAACTTATAACATTAGAAGATGCTCTTTCTAAGACTTCTAAACCTGATGAATTAAAGAGAATGTTAGTTCATTAATATTCCATAATAAACAGATTACAAAATAGGATAAGCTTTTTGCTTATCCTATTTTATTAATTAATAATATTTGTGATATATACCTAAAATTTATATTCAGGTATAATAAACGGTTCATTGTTAGCATCTTTTTCTACGAATTGTAAATAATACTCAAGTGCATCCTCTTTTGCTTTGTTATACAAATCTTTTGATACATACTTTTTGTGTAATGCTGTTATAGTACCGTCATAATTTCCCATAGAAGCTGCATACAATTCAATAAGAGCTTTATCAGAACCCCCACCGTATGCTTTTGTCTTTGCGTCAGTACCCGAAGGTCTGATTTCAATAAATTTGTCATCAAATTCAAAATAAGTACCGTCACCAACAAATTTTACAGATTTCAGATTATCAAAAATTAAACTCTTGAATGAATCATTTAATACTTCTCTTACATTGTCAATAGTCATTTTCCCTTCTTTGACAGCAATCGCCATTGATAAGTAGAACAAATCATTTTTTGTACGTTTACCCTCACCTTCGGTTTTTGCAGCTTTTAGCTTATCAATATCAGGTTCTGACTCATTATAATAGGCAATATCGACTCTTGTATCATAACGTCCGATAATATTATTCTCATCAAAAATTTCTTGCAAATAATCAGATAAATGTTTTTTCTTCAACTTTGCAACCAGTGCAGACGCAACAATAATAGCTTCCGTTGCACTTTTCTCACGCATTGCAACAGCTTTTCTGCCGGCTAAAGATTGGATTAAATCTTCCGTACCCATAATCATACCGCCTGACTCTTCACCCCCGAACAATAAGCGTGGATTTTTACCGAGATTAATGGTATTACCCAACACATCATCAACTTTAACATCTTTGTCAGGACTATTCTTCAATTGCAACTCAACCTTTTTCATAATATTTGCAATTTCCTTGAAGCCAACGGGAACATTAACGACTTTTACTCCATGATTAGCAGCCCATTCATCCCAAGAACGAGCAGATGCCGTAGTCTTTATCATAAATCTCGGATGTTTATTCCATAATTTTTCAGCTTCTAATTGTTTTGCCCAGAAATCCATCAGCATTAAAAATGCCTGATTAGCTGTGAATACAGTTAAAACCGTATCCGAATTCAATTCAACGTAATCTATACCGTTTTCTTTTAAGAACGGTATCCTTGCGGAACTTTCTGTCTGAGTAATTGTTAACCTGTCATGATCAGGATCCGTAATCAAAACAACCGTTCCCACAGGGGAAGATTTTAACTTATCCTCATAATGTAACGTTTCAATGACAGGGAAATACTTTTCTCCATTTTGTTTTTTTGCAAGAACCGTCGCATCAACGGAATAATCATAAAAAGCTTTTTCACCCTTTGGCGTGGTATCATACTTACCGATTGAATGGAAAAACGAATCTTCTTCCGTGTTGAACCAAATAAATTTATCTTCTATATGTAATTTTTTAAGAACTCTTGATAAAGTCCTGTAAGCCGAACCACCAACATTTTCTATTGCAATTTTATTATCGAAATTTTTTATTAAATTTAAATTTATAGGTTTAGCAACACCTGATTTAAGATATTCAACATATAAATCGACTCCGTCATCAAGTTTTTTCATAATTTTTTCATCAATCAGCGGATTATCTTTTGCGGCAATGGTTATTTTATAGAAACCTTTTTTCTCGGTTTCTTCAAATATTTCCTGAATTTTATTTACAAATTCAAGAGATTCCTCAGGCAAATACTGAGAGCCTTGTGAATTTAAGTCTTTTGTAGCATTCTTAACCGAAATTCCATGACTCGACGTAATATATTCACCGCCTACCAAATCCAATTTAAAAGCTAAAAATGACGCCAACCATATAGGGATAGTCTTTCTGCCGGCAGGTACAAGTGTTTTTATTCCCTGAGCGGCCTGAATTCTTGCTATCGCATCTAAAAATAAATCCGAATTATAGCGAACTTCCCGCCCTGCAACTTTTAGAATTTCTTTTCCTTTATATTTTTCCTTTGCAACAAGAGCTTTAGCCAGTGTAGCAAGTACTATGCCTACGAGATTAATAGGAAACCTTGTATCCTGAGGGAACAATATATTTTGAGGTCCTCTTATTCCGGCAGTTGAAACCTTTGCCTCATTTGAATAATTTTCAAACCATTCATACAGATTTAAACCCTCCGGATTACTCTTTGAATTATACGGCTTTAAATGTTCTTTTTTTAATGTGAAAACGAATTCGCCATCATTTGAAAAGTCCATAAGGTTTAGATTTTTTATATAATCCGGTGTTTTCTCATATACACTTTTAAACAGCTCATTTTCAAGCTCATTTTTAGAAGTTTTACATTCAGCCATATATTCCCCCTCTTTTTGAAATAATTATAAATGAAAAAAGCTGTATAGTAAATAATTCAGACGTATGATGATAGGCAAAAATAAAGGGGTTGACTTTTGAGTCAGCCCCACATTTCATTTCTGAAACAAAAAGGATTTACATTAACTATATAAAGTCTTTAATATTCAATGCCCTGTCTTGCCATGACACCCATATCAAAATAATGTTTGATAGGCTTCATTTCCGTAACAAGATGAGCCATTGCTTTCAACTCCGGATGTGCATAACGTCCGGTAAGTACAATTTCAAGATTTTCAGGTTTGTGTAAAAGAGCATCCTTTACTTCACTAACCTTAATCATATTCATAGCTGTACAGATATTAATTTCGTCCAAAATAATAAGCTGATATTTGCCGGAATTAATAGCCTCTTTAGCAAATTCCCAACCTTTTTTAGCTTCTTTGTAATCATCCATACATACGTTATGAGAATAACAAACTCTATCCATTCCAAATTGGACTACATCCAAATTCTCAACAAATTTTGCAGATGAAATAATTTCACCGTAAGAAGTTGCACTATCGCCTTTCGTAAACTGTATAATAAGCACCTTCCAGCCATGACCTAATGCACGCAAAGCCAATCCCAACGCTGCAGTAGTTTTGCCCTTACCATCACCTGTATAGATTTGAATGTAACCATGCTCTAACACTTCTGAATTCCTCCTACCGAATGGACTATCTTATCATCCTTATTTTAAACGATTTTCCCCAAAAATTTAATCGTTCTAAGGATTGATTCCTTGTTGTCTGAATACTAAACTCAGGTACTTAACCCTTTTTGTCTTCAGAAAGTGAAGATTAGTATGTTGAAAAACAAAAATATGTTCTTCAGTTTACCCCCTATCTTCACCCGGGATGAAGCAACTGCCCCACCTCCCAAGATTTAGTATATTCATCATAAGTCTAAAATAAAAAAATAACACACCTTTTTCATCTTCCATGCCAATCTTTTTACAATAAGTTTTGTTAACTTTTTGGATAAAGAGTACTGTAAACACTTTTAGCCAAAAAATTATTCTCGCAAAAAATTTACAATTAATTTCTTAATAAACTTTCACAAACACTTGCAGATAGCCAAAGAAGTCATCTGATACGGATTATCACGCTTTTACAAATGTTAATATAGATTAAAAAAACTGTTCATCAAATACCTGTGCCATTCTGCATTTGTACAATATTTATTACATATTGTTACTCGGCAAATTAGAAACTTTTATAATATAATATTGTTATGGAAACGTTTTTTGAGAAGTACCACGAAGCCTTATATAATTGCACAAAACCCTACCAATATGTAGGCGGAGAATTTTTATCTTATAATAAAGATTTTGATAGTGCAAAAGTAAGATATGCCTTCTGTTTTCCCGATAAATATGAAATAGGCATAAGCAACCTTGGAGTAAGGGTATTATACGGATTAATCAACGAACATGAAGGCTACATGTGCGATAGAGCTTACGCACCGGAACCTGATTTTAAACCTGAAATTTTGTACGGACTTGAAAGCAAACGTCCTGTAAAAGATTTTGATGCGGTAGGCTTCTCATTACAATACGAAATGGCATATCCTACGGTTCTTAAAATGCTTGAAATGGCAGGAATTCCTTATCGCAATGATATGCGATCCGATGACGATCCGATTATTATGGCAGGAGGACCTTGTACATTTAATCCGCTTCCGTTGGCAGATTTTGTTGATGTGTTTATGATTGGGGATGGAGAAGATTCAATTATAGAAACCTGTAAAATTCTTGAAGAAACAAAAGGTCTACCCAGAGAAGAAAGAATAAAAGCACTATGCGAAGGCGAAAATTCGGGCAGATGGTCAAAATTAACCGGAGGGAAAGTCAGAAAAAGAATTGCCCAATTAAATTACGATACAGCACTGAAAGCATACCCGATACCGTTTTCTTCATCGGTTCAGGACAGAGCTGTAATTGAAATAAGAAGGGGTTGCGGCAGGATGTGCCGTTTCTGCCAGCCGGGACATGTAACTCTCCCAATAAGAGAAAGAGAAAGTGAAGAAATTATCAAAATTGCAAAAGAGTTGGTAAAAAACACAGGTTATGACGAATATTCACTACTCTCTCTATCTTCAAACGATTATGCAAATATAAATGAAACAATCAAAGAATTGTCCTCAGATTTTGACAAGAAAAAAGTTTCCGTATCACTTCCAAGCCAAAGGATTGACGGCTTTAATCTTGAATTGGCAAATCTAGTACAAAGCGTAAGAAAATCTACCATGACACTTGCACCGGAAGCAGGTTCACAACGATTACGAGATGTTATAAAGAAAAATATAACGGAAGATATGATTATTGATGCGGTTGCAACATTATATGAAAACGGCTGGTCCAGAGTAAAATTTTACTTTATATGCGGTCTTCCTACAGAAACTCTGAAAGATATGGATGAGATGGCTGAACTGTTCAGAAAAATAAAATACAGATGCCGCGGACTAAAAATGGAAAAAGGATTAAAGCATGGTATGGATATAACCTGTACTCTTTCTATTTTTGTACCTAAACCGTTCACACCGTTTCAATGGTGTCCGCAAATGCCTCCGGACAAAGTTACAGAACATATTATGTACTTAAAAGAGCAAATTAAAAATATAAAGGGAGTAAAAATAAACTATCATGAACAAGCTGTATCACAAATAGAAGCGGTACTGACAAGAGGTGATACAGACTTGTGTAAATATATTGAAACTCTATACAAAAAAGGATGTTATCTTGATGCTTGGGGGGAATATTTCAAAGAAAATATATGGTATGACACTGCTAAAGAACTAAATATAGATTTGTCAGGACTTGCACAAAAAGAATACCCCCGTGCAGAAGAGCTGCCATGGGATTTTATAGATATAGGAATAAATAAAGAATGGCTTATTAATGAATTCAATGATGCATTTAAGCCTGAGAACATGCCGGATGCAACATGCCCAAATTCGGTACACATAGTCCCTACATGCCAGACGAAATGTGTAAACTGCGGAGTTTGTCCGAATTTTAAGACAAAAAAGCACATGGCACAACCATTTAAAGCTTCCGTTGATTATAAACCAACTGTTCACAGAGATCCGACAGACGGAAGCCAAAGCGACTTAAAACCTGTTTTCAGATACAGAATAAAACTTACCAAAAAGGGTATCTTGAGATATTTTTCACATTTAGACTGGCAAAATACCTTCTTTAAAGCTGTATCAAGAAGCGGATTGAATGTAGCATTTTCAAGAGGATTTAACCCAACAATGAAGATATCCATGGGAATAGCACTTCCTCTTTTTGCACAAAGTGAATGTGAGCTGACAGACATTGAACTTTGGGATAACCTTAGCGAAAAAGATTTACAAACAGCGTTAGAAAAAGTTTTACCAAAAGAGTGCAAAATACTAAAAGTCACTCAAATAGAACGTTCGCAAAAAGCAATTGACAATACAGCAGCCTGGGCTGAATACAGAATTTGTGTTTTTAATAAAAAACTTTACGATTTTGAAAATTTGAAGTATAATACAAACAGAGTTTTATCTTCCGAAGAAATTTTTATTGAGAAGAAAAACAAAAAAGGTTTAATAAAAAAAACAGATATAAAACCGGCAATTAAATCATACAGATTTGAAGGTGATAATCTGTTCATAGTTTTAAAAACCGGTCAGAGTCCTGAAATTCCGGCGTTGCGTGCAGATGCATTGATGAATCTGATTGATTCGGATACTGCATTTGATATTACCAGAACAAAGTTCTTTGACGAAAATTTTAGAGAGTTATAAAAGTTTAAAAAGGATTAGAAATGGCTAACGACAGAAACAAAAATTTTAAAGATCAGGGACAGAAAATTGTTATTGCAGAGAGAGATAATATTGCTGCGGTCCTTGAAAACGGAAAAGTTACAGACTTTTTTATTCACAGAGGTGATGTAATTTTAGGAGATGTCTACCTTGCAACTGTAGATAACATTCTACCGAGTATTGATGCGGCATTCGTTAATGTAGGTACGGATAAAATGGGATTTTTACACGCTCAGGATGTTATGGGTAAAGGAACACTGAAAGATAAATTATCTCCAAAACAGAAATTAATAGTACAGGTTGTAAAAGAACCAACAGGGCATAAAGGTCCGAGAGTTACAACTCAAATAAGTCTGCCCGGAAGATTTTTGGTATTAATGCCAAATGAACCGGGAGTGAGCGTAAGTAAGAAAATCGAAAGTTCTAAAGAACGTGCAAGATTAAAATCAATTTTAAATCTCATTAAGCCTGTAGGAGTAGGAGTAATTATCAGAACAGAAGCTGAAGGCCAAACTGAAGCTGATATTCAGGAAGATTTAGAAATTCTTTTGGAAAAATGGAACAACATTATTACCTCTGCAGAAACAATGACTCCCCCAAATTTGATATACAGAGATCAGGATTTGTTATACAGAGTTATCCGTGAAGCTTGTACGGAAGATACAAAAGAAATTATTGTTGATACTCCGTTTGCAATGAACAGAGTTCAAAACATACTTCAAAACTGGCATATTAACAAGAATGTTAATGTAACATTATATAAAGGAACAGAACCGCTCCTTGTTGCAATGGATATACATAAAGAAATCAAAGCAGCATTAAATATTAAAGTAAATATGCCATCAGGCGGTTATTTATTTATCCAGCAAACAGAAGCTCTTACAGTCATTGATGTAAACAGCGGTAAATTCGTAAGTTCGGCGACACAGGATGAAACGATACTAAAAACCAATATAGAAGCAGTACATGAGATTGCTCGTCAACTTCGTTTACGAAACATTGGCGGTATGGTAATAGTTGATTTCATTGATATGATGTCCAGAGCAGATAAATTAGCGATGATGGAAGAATTAGAAATAGCACTTGAACCTGATAAAGCAAAGCCTCAGGTTGGTCAGCTTTCTGATTTGGGATTGGTAGAATTAACCCGTCACAGACAGGGTCAGAGTTTATCAGAAATATTTACGAAGAAATGCCCGCACTGTCAGGGCAGCGGTTACTTCATGAATGAATTTAATTTTGCAACACCAACAGCAGAAGGTGAATACAGAGCAAAAGCTGCAAAATTAAAACTTCCAATAAATAATTTTAAGAAAAATAATAACAAAAATAATCAGCAAAAATCACAGGAAGAAAATACTCAACAACTTGAACAACAACAAGAATTGCCGGTAACTTCCATTGAAGTTGAAAATCCGTCAAATGTTGCTGTAAAAGAAACCGAAAAGAGAGAAAACGGCAGACAAAGAGGCAGAAGGAATAAATTTGAAAAGCCTCAGGGTGACAAAGTTGAAACTCCGTTAGTTGTAACTGAGGATATCCAAACAGCCCAGACCGTACTAAAACCTAACGAGGAAATTAAACCCGAAATAGTAGTAGAAGAAAACTCTACGGAAACGGAAATAAAAGAAGAAACGCCAGCGAAGCCTAAACGTGGAAGGGGCAGAGCTTCTAAAAAAAATGAATCCGCAAATACAGAAACCGCAGAAGTAAAAGAACCTCAGATATCTGAAGTTACGGAAGAAGAAAAGCCTAAAAAAACAAGAAGACCTAACAGAGGAGCTTCTAAAAGGACAAGAAAGACTAATAAAAAAGAAAATGAAGATACATAATATAACAAAAAATACTAAAAACATAATCACAGGCTTGCTGCTGTTTGCAGCAAGCTGTGGCTTGTGTTATGCGGATACGAACGATATGACAGGCAGTTCCGTAGTTCCGTTAAAAACGGTTCTTGTTAAATTTGCAATATCAATGGGTTCTGTTTTAATATCGTTAATTGTAATATTTATCGTTCTGGCATATTTCAGAAAACAATATGGCGGAGCCATAGATAACAGGAATAATCCTGATGACTTATACGGGGACTCATTAGGTACTCCAAAAAACATAGAAGATGCGATCATATCTTTCATAGATAAAAACAGACTGTAATAAGGAGAATAGTATGAACAGAAAACCTGCAATGGGTGCAATTGGAATGTTGATAGCTTTAGCCATAATAGCTGTGTTGTTTATAATATTAATGCCGGCTATGAAGGACATGGGCGGAGCCTCTATTCACGGAACATCACTTGATAAAAAGAGTGTAGAAACCCGTGTTAATCAACAAGTATCCGAGATAGAAAATGCAAAAAGAATGGCTGAAGAAGAGTTAAACAAGGTTAATCAGGAAGAATATTAGTATGACAAAAAAGGATTTAAATAAGGCAACAGATTTAGTAGCAGAAAACAAATTTGAAGAAGCAAAAGAATTATTATCAACTTTTAATACAGAAGAAGAAAAAAATATTGAAGTTATTAAGCTGCTTGGATTGTGTAATATAAATCTTGAAAAATACGAAGAAGCAAAAAACAATTTTGAAACTGTTGTAAAATATAATCCTGAAGATGCAACAAGTTGGATGTATCTGGCTATGTCATACGATAATCTGGAAGACAATTTACATGCAATTTCCGCATACAAAGAGGTTATAAAATTAAGGGAAAAAGAAACTGAAGCTTACAAGTGTCTTGCAATACTGTATATAAAAGAACATGAAGAAAACTTGGCTGTCGAGTATGGCGAGAAAGCTCTGGAATTTGAAAAGGAAGATTATTCTATCTATTACATAATAGGTACAGCCTATATGTCATCAAAAAACTTTGAAAAAAGTTTATATTATTTAGAAAAAGCCTTAGAATTAAATCCAAATCACTCTCAGATATATAACAACCTCGGAACAGCGTACCTTACTGTAGGGAATATGGAAAAAGCTTATGAAAACTTTGAAAAGGCAAGCAAAATTGATGATACCAATCCTCTGACATATTTTAACATTGCATCAATACTGCAAATTCAAAACAAACACGAAGAAGCTTGTGAATATTTTGAAAAAGCCTATTTTATAGAACCAAGCGATACATATTTGGCTGCAATGGCATTATCGGAAGTCAAAATTCAGAAATGGGAAAAAGCTATTTCACACTACAAAACTCTGGCTACACATTATCCTGAAAAACAGACTTATCAATATAATCTTGCCTGCTGCTATGAACAGACAGGCGAATACAAATATGCAATAAATATACTTGCAAGACTCGTTGCTATGAATCCAAAATCCGTATCAATGTCAAGAAAACTGGCAAGTATATTCTTAAAAACACGGCAACCATTATTGGCAAAAGAAATTTACGAGAGAATAATTTTATTAGGCAATGTGGGATTTGATATTTATTATGAATTTGCACATGTATGTATTCTTGTAAAAGACACAGATAAAGCCGAAAAGATTTTGAAAAAAGTTATCCAGCTAAAACCTGATTATGCGGATGCTCATAAGGATTTGGGCGTAATTTATTTAAGCAAAAGATTACTTGATTATGCTGAAGATGAATTTAAACAGGCTTTGGAATATGAGCCTGAAAACGCCTCTATATTGAGTGAATATGCAAACTTTTTACATGCAACATCTGCTTTTAAAGAAGCGGATACTTACTATCAGAAAGCACTTGAAATAAATCCGAAGCTATATGCAACATACGCATTTTCAGCTCTGAATAAACTGTTCATAAATGAATACGAAGAAGCATTAAAACAGATTGAAATTGCAATAGGCAATACTGTACAAAACGGATTTTTCCTCTATATTGCAGGGAAAGTAAGATTTTTGATGAAAAATTACGAAGATGCAAAGATGTATCTGATAAAATCTTATGAAATGGATGAAAGCATAGAAACCAAAAATATGCTTGCAATGTGCTATTATGAACTTGGAGATTATGAGCAGGCAAAAAACATTTTCCAAAGTCTGTTAAAAGAAAATGAATACAACGTCAATATAATATTCTGGATGGCAAAATGCGAAAAAGCTTTGGGAAATAACGAGCAGGCACTTGAATATCTGGAAAAAACAGTAGAAATTTCACCAGAGTTTGAAGAAGCTCAGGAAATGATAAGAGAGATTTCTTAATTATTGTTAATTTCCGCTATAGACTTTTGCATACTGAGGGTTTACGGCAAGCCACTTGAAGGTTTCGTTTCCGGCATTAGGTATGTCCGTAACAAAAGTACCACCGTAACGACCTCTTGAAAATTCGAGATACCCTTCTTTTGCAAGATTTTGGAATGCTTTTCTTATTGTATTAGGACTTAAATCCATTTCCTTGGAAAGCTCCATAATAGACGGCAATTTTGAACCTATTTCATAATTTTGGGCTATCATCATTCTGATAGCATTCTGAGTCTTTTCATAATAATAAAATGCAGTATCTTTTGCCGGTGCAAAAATTGATTTTTCAAGTTTCTTATAGCCTGCAGCCTCTTTTGGTAATCTTATAACCGTTGTACCGTAACGACCTCTTCTTGCAAGAAGTATATCTTCATCAATCAAAGCCTTCAAACCATCATGGATTGTTTTTATACTGACTCCGAACATTGAAGCTAACTCGTTATGTGCAGGCAATCTTTCACCTACCTGTAAATTATTATCAATATAATTTTTTAAATCTTGCTCAATCTTATTTACAAGAGTTTTTTGTTCTGCTTCACCAGAACTTATATTTTTGTCAAATTTATTTGATAAAATTTCCCAGCCAGATTCTCTTGACTCTTTATCCAGTCTTTTCAAAACACCATTCATACAAAGATTTTCAAGAGCAAGACGGGTTGTATTTGCTGAGCAATTTATCAATGCAGCTAATGTTCTGGATGAAGGCAATTTGCTGCCTATTTTCATTTTGTTCGAAACTATAA
Source organism: uncultured bacterium (assembly GCA_902777385.1). Lineage (GTDB taxonomy): Bacteria > Cyanobacteriota > Vampirovibrionia > Gastranaerophilales > Gastranaerophilaceae > UBA1221. The sequence goes on along the minus strand of CACYTP010000010.1, from coordinate 66,374 downwards.
ATTTCTTTATTTCCAAAATTGCAATTTCTCTTTTGGAAGTAAGTTTTCTAAAAGCAGTATTAACTGAGCCGGTTCTGTCTTTAACAATAGTACCAATACGCTGCTTTGATTCAACGTAACCCATATCTTCAAGATACCTTAACGCATTTTGAATAGTTCCTACACTTACACCCAAAAAATAAGCAAATTCATTCTTTGTCGGCATAAGATTACCGGACTTAATTTTTCCTAAAGACAGAGAAGAGTCAATCCAATTCTTCATCCATTTTGCAATAGCAACAGCTTTTGACTCATCAATATTTTTCAAATCCGGCGACTGCAGATTTAATTTTCCGATTTCAATTCTGGCTAAATCCGCCTTTGTCAGCGTTATATAATCAGTCATACACTTCCCTTTCAAACACTCTTTTAATAATATACTATTTATAAAAAAACATCAATATTTTTTTTGTTATTATATGAAGAAAATTTTACATTAAATATGAGCGAAAGCTAAATTAAATCTTTACAAATCCTCCATTTTCAGATACCATGGAAACAAATAGAAGAAAAGAGGAAAAAAGAATGCTTAGAACAGGTATTGTAGGACTACCAAACGTAGGCAAGTCGACATTATTTAATGCATTAACAAGTGCAAAAAACGCACAGAGTGCAAATTATCCGTTTTGTACAATAGAACCGAATGTAGGAGTTGTGAATGTTCCTGACGACAGATTAGAAATTTTGGCGAAATTGTGCAAAACAAACCAGATAATACCTACAGCAATAGAATTTGTTGATATTGCAGGACTTGTTAAAGGAGCAAGTCAGGGTGAAGGCTTAGGAAACCAATTTTTGCACAATATCAGAGAAGTTGACGCTATTATCCATGTTGTAAGATGTTTTGACGATTCAAACACAATTCACGTTGCGGGAAGAGTCAATCCGCTGGACGATATTGCGACAATTAATACAGAGCTTGCACTGGCAGATATTGCTTCTGTTGAAAAAAGAGAGGCAAGAATTGCAAAACAATATAAAGCAGGTGAAAAAGAAGCAAAAATTGAATACGGCGTTTTACAAACTCTTAAAGAGCTTTTAGATAAAGGCATGTATATCAACATAAAAGATATTTTTAACGAAGATGAAATACCTTTTGTTAAGCAATTGAACCTTATGATGACAAAACCTGTAATCTATGCTGCCAACGTATCGGAATTTGACTTAAAAGACGGCAACGACTACACAAAACAAGTGGAAGAATATGCAAAAACACATAGTGCCGAAATGGTAATAATTTCCGCAAAAATTGAGGAAGAATTATGTGAACTTGGCGATGAAGCACTTGCTTATATGAAAGAACTCGGAATAGATGACAGCGGAATAAACAGAATGATTAAATCAGTATACCAGCTTTTAAATTTAAGAACATTTATTACGGCAGGAGAAAAAGAAGTCCGTGCTTGGACAATTATTGCAGGTACTAAAGCACCTCAGGCTGCCGGAGTAATTCATACAGACTTTGAAAAAGGATTTATCAGAGCTGAAATTACTCCTTACGAAGAATTTGTAAAATACGGTTCTTATCCGGCTTGCAAAGACAAAGGTGTAACACGACTTGAAGGGAAAGATTACGTTGTTCAAGACGGAGATTTAGTACACTTTAGATTTGCTGTGTAAATTTATTTTGCGTATCAGGCAATTATTGAAGCTGAATTGTTTTTATAGAAATACAAAGCAGTAGGAGGTATTTTTATGACGACAATTCCGTCAATTTCGTATGCGACACAGGCAAGAACTGCCGCAGTATCCTTTAAATCAGAACCGAAACAGACCAAATCACCAGAAGCTTTTGAAGGGGAAACTCAGTTATTAAAAGAAATATACAATAACTATATTGATAATATTGGCGGCTATCAGGAAATAAACGGGCATCCGGTACATGTAACAACAGTTTTACACATTAATGAAAATGCACAAAATGCGTTGCTTGCAATAGAACGCAGACTTATAGAACTTGGTGAATTGCAAGGAGCTGCAAAACTGCCAAAAATCAATTAAGACAAATATAATACAATTTTACGGCATTAAATTATTTCCCTCGCTTGAATTTAGGCGAGGGGAAACAGATTGCAAATTTGCAGTTGTAAAATTTTATTACAACTGTAGCAAATTTATTTTTTCTCGTGTTATTATAAAATCAAGAAAAACAAAAGGACATAAATGGACAGATATTACTCAAAACGATTTAGACGATTTATCCAGCCCTAACCTCGCCCCTTGAGAGAGAGGTCGAATTTCTTAATGAGCGATAGCGAATTTAGAAATTCGGGTGAGGGGTAAAGTCAATTTGAGTTTTTGTTATTACTGTAGGTTGGGTTTGCTAACCCAACAATAACCATTTATGAAAGGAGCATTATTATGCTAATCAATTCCAGGGGTAAATGTATGGGCAATACGCCTGTATATCAAAACATTACGCAAAGAACAGGGTGCATTAATTCAATGTGCGAAAACAACAATCGAACAAACCTCTACCAACGGGAGAGGTCGAACCTGTTAACGAATAAAATGAGTTTTACAGGTTCGGGTGAGGGGTTGGTTTCAAATGTATCATTCGGGCGTAGTATTAGTTATTATACGGCTTTAATGGATGCTGAACATTCCAAAGGTTGTATAGAAAGCAGTAAAGCGGTATTAAAATATTTATCTGAAAAAATCATGCCAAAACGCAGAGTGCCCAAAGATGGAGTTTGGGGTGTTGTCGGTTCTAAATTAAATAATATGATTACAAGCGGTGAAATTAATCCAGAAAAGCTAACCGATTATAAAATACGAAAGGTGCATATAGAAGTACCTTATGAGGGTAAAAATTATTCACATCTTGATAACGGACAAATCAAATATTATCAAGACCTATACCCTAACGGCAAATTAGAAACCACTATTGTAAAAAGAAATCCGACAGGCGAATTAATATCTGATGACAGTTGGATTGAAATGGCAGGGTAGGGGTAATTTGAAAAAGAGGAAGTGATTTTTCACTTCCTGTTTTTATATATTTACTTACTTAGTAATTTTATTCGCAACGATTACCTTTAGCATTAAATAAATCTCTCAAAAAATTCTTCGCATCATACAATCCCGAATCAGAATTCCCATCTGAAAATTTTTTGCATTCGTCAATAATTTGTGTGCAGATTTTTCTCATATCGGTATAATGTTCACGCTTTTTATTCTTACCGAATTTTTTAAGAACGATATCAAAGAATGTACCTAAATCTTCACCCTCACGCCATATTGCACATCTAATCCATTCAGGAGCTAAATTCCTTTTATTACTGTCAATATGACTGACAACTTCAAGATTAATTAAACCCCAATGCTTATTTTTATTGACAGGAGTTTCATTTAATACAACGAAGAAACCCTCAACACTTTTAGGAGAATTCTTTTTTAGCAAGCAATTTTTTAATGCATCTAATCCTCTATTATTTACAATATTTATACCCGATTGTGTTAAATGGTCATATAAATATTGTTTAGGTTTTGAATCTATAAAAGTAATTTTCATAATATTCTCTGCATTAATCTATTCTTACTATTTATACATAAAACTCAAAAAAATATTTTTTGCCAATACAAAATAGCAAATTTTATTTTTACGGGTTTTATCATGATATGATAGGGGTAAATCTCAAACAACATTCCAACTCAAACGGAAAGGGATATGTAAATATATGAAACTTAATAAGACAACTCTTTTGGCACCTATTTTTGCAATATTACCGGCTACACAAAAGCAAAATCATAATTATTATCCACAAACTGTACAAAATACCATAAGTTATGTTCAAAGTAATAAACAAAAAGATGTTTTTATACCAAAGAATAATTTGAAGATACAAAAGGCAGATAGTGGAAATGGCTTGTTAGCAATACTTTTAATTGTATCAGTTTTAGGACCTATTATAAAAATACTTGATGTTGCTGAAAGAGACGATAAGCGAAATAACATGTATTAATATTATAAAGTGACATTATAGCAGTAAATATTAACCTAAAAGGGATATAAAAATGCAAGTACAGAGGGTACAGAATTATCAATCATCTTTTCAAGCAAAAATACCGAAAGCAATTCCGACAACATATAAGACATCACAATCCAAAGCTAATACTATTGCAGTTTTGGGAAGTTCCAAAACAACTGACGATATTTTGAAGTATATGGATATATGCTCAAATTCAGTAAAGAGTATGGTTTTGAGCGGCAAAAATATTGTGACCGGCTGCGGAACATCAGGGATAATGGGCGAGGCATACAAATCAGGCTACAATTACTCCTTAAAAAATAAAAATAATCTTCCGAAACAAAATTTAGGAATACTTACAAAACCTTTATGGGGTGATGAAGATTTAGAACATTGTATCCCTATCGGTTGTGCAAAAAGTGAAGCCGGCAGGATAGAAATGTTTTCACAAGTTGCTGATACAATACTTATATTTCCCGGAAGCACTGGAACTTTACAGGAAGCCGCTACTTTAATTTCAAAAAATAACTACGGGAAATCAGAAGATAAAAAGAAAATTATTCTTGTAGGGAAAAAGTTTTTTAAAGGTTTAATTGAACAATACAACAAATTATATAAATCAGGTTTAATAAAACACAAACCGAGTGAACTATTTACAGTTGTAGATAGCGAAAAAGAACTAAACGGAATATTAAAGTAGAAGGTATATAAAAATGTAAGTACAAAAACTTGCAGTTGTATATATAAGACAGGAAGTGATGATTTTCACTTCCTGCTTTTAGCCCTCTACCTTCGGGAGAGGGCAAATTCTTGATGATGTTCACTTCCTGTTTTATTAATTCACCTCGCCTATAAAATAAGAGAGGGGAAAGTTTAAAAAATATTATAAATAAAAAATCACCCGAGGATTTACCTCGGGTGAAAATTTTTAGAATATACAATTACTTCTTAGATGGAATTCTCATTCCGTAGAAAGAACGCCATACAAAGAATAACGCAATTATCAGGAATACAACCCCTGCTATTGGAGCTACTTCTCTGAACGCTTCACTAATCGCAATTTCCATTGCCAATAAACCAAATAATGTTGTAAATTTGATTATCGGGTTCATTGCAACAGAAGAAGTATCTTTGAACGGATCACCAACCGTATCACCTACAACAGTAGCATCATGAAGCGGTGTTCCTTTTTCTTTCATATCAACTTCAACGATTTTCTTTGCATTATCCCAGCAACCGCCTGCGTTTGCCATAAATACGGCTTGGAATAAACCAAATACCGCAATAGCAATTAAGTAGCTTACAAAGAACGAAACAGGTCTGTTCGCAAATTCTGCATTCTCAGCAATAATCGGTGCGGACAGGCAAGCTAATGCTAACGCAAAAGCAAACAGTGAAATAAAGATATTTACCATACCTTTTTGAGCATACTGTGTACAAATCTTAACAACTTCTTTTGAATTAGAAAGATTTGCTGACTTTGAATTCTCATCAAGTTTGATATTATCTTTAATGTATTCAGTAGCACGGTAAGCACCTGTCGTAACAGCCTGCATAGACGCACCGCTGAACCAATAAATAACAGCACCGCCTGCTAATAAACCTAACAATGTATAAGGATTTAACAAGTTAAGTACTGCTTCCGGCTGGATACCAAGAGTATTCTGAATAACCAAAATCAGTGAGAAAATCATCGTTGTAGCACCAACTACAGCCGTACCAATCAAAACAGGTTTTGAAGTAGCCTTGAAAGTGTTACCTGCACCGTCATTTTCTTCTAAGAATTGTTTAGCATTTTCAAAATCCGGTTTAAAACCGAATTCTTTTTCAATATCCTCAGCTACATTAGGGATTTCTTCAATCAGAGATAATTCATATACAGACTGAGCATTATCTGTAACAGGTCCGTAAGAATCAACCGCAATAGTAACAGGCCCCATACCAAGGAAACCGAATGCTACAAGCCCGAATGCAAATACTGATGAATAAATCATAACATCGGCAGGGATGTGAATACTTGCAAAATATGCAAGTCCCATTAATAGAACAATTACAGCACCAATCCAAAACGCAGAGAAATTACCTGCAACAATACCGGAAAGAATTGTTAAAGATGCACCGCCTTCTTTAGAAGCTGTAACAACTTCTTCCGTATGCAAAGCTTTCGGAGAAGTAAATATCTTTGTAAATTCCGGAATTAATGCAGCACCTAATGTACCGCAAGAAATAATAGCAGACAATATTAGCCATAAATTACCGCCCATAGGAGCTAACAACCAGTGGCTAACACTAAATGTCATTCCTATAGATAATATTGAAGTCAACCATACCAAATTGGTTAAAGGTTTTTCAAAATCGAATTTTGCAGTTTTTGCTGCATAGAATTTATCAATAACGTTGTTAATCCAGTATGCAATAACCGAAGTAACAATCATCAAATATCTCATTACAAATATCCAGGTCAATAATTGAACCTGAAATTCTGGTTTAACACCCAAAAGAATAAATGAAACAAGTGCAACACCTGTTACGCCGTAGGTTTCAAAACCGTCAGCAGTAGGTCCGATTGAATCCCCTGCATTATCACCCGTACAGTCTGCAATTACACCCGGGTTACGAGGATCATCTTCTTTGATACCGAATTGAATTTTCATCAAATCGGAACCGATATCTGCAATCTTTGTAAAAATACCGCCTGCAACACGAAGAGCGGAAGCACCCAAACTTTCACCTATTGCAAAACCGATAAAGCAAGCACCTGCCAAATGTCCCGGAACAAACAACAGAATTGTAAGCATAAGGATTAATTCAACAGATACAAGACAAACACCGATTGACATACCTGCTTTTAAAGGAATGTTCAATATATTTAGCGGATTACCTTTTAATGAAACGAACGCAGTTCTTGCATTTGCAAGAGTGTTCATTCTGATACCAAACCAAGCAACCGCATAAGAACCCAAAATACCAATAACTGACCATCCTAAAATAATAGCCACATCCTTCAACGGCATGTGCTGTAAATATCCGAAGTAAAAAGCAATACAAAGTCCGATTAATACTTCAAGACAAAACAGGAATTTGCCCTGTTGTACAAGATATGTCTTACATGTTTCAAAAATTGTATTTCCTACATCAGCCATAGCTGTGTGAACTTTGAGCCTTCTGATACGAGAAAACTCAATAAACCCGAATATCAAACCGGCAACGGAAATAACGATACCCCAGATAAGCAATCTGAAGTTATCACCGGTAATATCAGGGACAACTAAATCAGCCTCACTCGCAAGAGCAGGCACAGCACTCATCAACATTAACGCAAGCATTGCGAATAATGTTTTCGGTGCAGCGAACTTTTTAATCATAATATCTCCCTTCAATATGTGTCATTACACGAGGATAATTATAATATATTTTTTAATATAAGACAATACAGCAACAATAGGAAACAAATTAAAATAAGTAAAAAACATATTGTCAAAGTAAAAAAAAATGGTATAATAACAATGAGAAGGAGATTATTATGGTCAGATTAATCGGTTTGATACTAATTATAGCTTTTGGAGCATATATGTGGAACAACTTTAAACCTGAAAGTTTTTCGAAAGAAAATATTGAAGCCACAATTAAAAAAGAAAAGACAGTAAACACAGTACAAAAGACGAGAGAGAAAAGACGTCTTGAAGCTGAAAAAGTCATGGAACAATTTTAGTTACAAAAAAGCAGTTCGTAAAAGAACTGCTTTTTTATTGACTTAATTCTGCAATAAGTGCTTCTGCCTCTTCTAATTGTTTTTCCTTCTGGCAAATTCTCTCCTGCAAGCCTTTACGCTGTTCCGGTGAAGCATACTGTAACTGCGTATTCAAAGCATTGAGTGCATTCTTTGCACCATCTCTTCTCTGTGTAGCCTGATTGAGCTTCTGAAGTTTTTCTTTATCAATTTCAGGTGCATTTTGTTTTGCAGCATCAGCAGCAGCCTGCAACTCTTCGGCAGATACATCAGAAGCAGGTTTAGCATTAGCCTTAACTTCTTCCTGTTTCTGCTTCTTTTCTCTTTCAATTCTTTCAACTTCAGCCTTCATACGTTGATCAGCAGCCGCAGCAAGCTCTTTCTGCTTCTTCTTCATTTCTTCAGCAGCCGCAGCAGCATTTTCCACAGCTGAATTTGCATAATCTTTTAATTTTGAAACACCATCCGTTAGTGAAGATTTAATGTTATCACGTTTAACATGTAATTCATTCTGAATTTGAGCCAGCTGATCATAATCAATTTTTACGCTGTCAAAGCCCTGAGCGATTGAAGTCTTGATATCATCAATAATACTGGATTTTTTCTCTTTTTTCTTCTTATATTTATTCTTTTTCTCAGGTTCCGGAGCAGCAACAGGTTTGACTTCTTTTTTCTTGGTTTCTGCAGGAAGACTTTTTTCTTGCGGCACAGGCACAACCTTATTTTCGCCAAGACTTCTTTCAGAGCTGACAGGATTAACCGCACTTAATACTGATTTAGAAGTTTCTTCAGCCCAATTAGCTTCCTTAGAAAGCTGCATTGAAGGCAACTTCTTAGATGCTGAAACAGCTGTTGGATTAGGCTGTGCAGCTTTTGCTTGTTTACTGTTTTTATCAGTATTTGTCTGAACTTTTTTATCACCGGAATTTAATTTTGTACGAACTCCCGGTTTATGTCTTTTCTTCTCTTCTTCTGCCATAATTGATGTATTCCGTCTGTATAATTATAAAATACAACAATATTACTAAATTTCAAAATACTTATTGATTTGTAACAAAACTTTGTTAAAAACATCTAAGTCCTGAAACCATATAACTTAAATTATTGTTACAAAAAAACTATCTATAGCAAATATTTGAGTTTTGTCGTTTTAATATATATATAGGGAAAAATGAAAGGTTAGTTTATGTCTGTTCAAGGTATCGGACCAAATTCGTCAGTATTTAATAAAGTACGCAATAATACACAAAAACCTGTTGAAAATCCGCAGCCACAGGTTGAAGAAGAAGTTGTACAGCAAGAAGAAATTGTCGAAGATAATGATACCGACACTTCTGAAAAGAAAAGCCATAAAGTAAGAAATTGGTCAATCGGTTTAAGTGCGGCAGCCGTACTTATCGGATTGGGCGTTGCAGGACGATACGGTAAATTAGGTCCAAAAATTCAAAAAGCACTGGGTGGTACTGTCGAAAAAGATGCCTCAAAAGCTGCTGATAATTTAACAGGCTCAACAAAAGCTGATGATGGAATTGTCGAAGATGTGATTTCAGCAGAAGAATTTGAACAGATAAAAAATGGTCCAAAAATCAAATCGGGTGGAGGTAAAGATACAGGTAAACCTGCCGAACCCAAAATTGAAACTCCAAAGCAAGAGCCAAATCCTGTGCCTAAAAAAGAAGAACCAAAAGTGACAGAGCCTAAGAAAGAAAATACTGCTGCACCAAAGGCGGAAGAAGCTCCGAAAAGTGAAGCTCCAAAAACTGAAGCAAAACCAATCGACCCTACTCTTAGTCAGGCAGAAAAGGATGCAATTAATGCAAAAATAGATCGTACTCTTAAAATTCCGCAAGAAATGTTAACAATAAAATACCCGACGGTTGAAGAAGTTAAAGCAATGGGATTTGACTTGTCTAAATTTGAATTAAAAGGTACCCCAAACAGTACAAAAGAATTATTGCTGAATGGTAAGAAATTTGAAGCAGAATATAATGCTGAAGGCGAATTAAGTTATATATGGCACTATTCTAATGATAAGGAATTACTAAGTTGGGTAGGTATTAAGACTGATAAATCTCAGACCTACATACGTAACTTTGTAAAATATGGTGAAAATACACATAACTATTATTATAGACCGGATGGTGCATTTGATTTTGCAGGTAGAGAGATTAATGGTTCAAATTATATGTATACTGGGAAAGGGCAACTCAAAGAACTTACAATAAAAAATGAAGATGATATAGTTCTGAAAGATATTGACTTTTTCGTGGGAACAGATAAGCCGGAACAGATTACATACGGAGCAGATAGTTACAAACGTGCGAATGCTTGTAAAGTAGAAAAATTTGACGGGAAATCTCCAAACCCTATTGAAGAAATCTATATAAAAGACGGAAAAGAATACAGATAGAATAAACCTGTGACGGTTGGCGAATGCAACCAACGCCTACATAGCACTACTACCGTTAATTTATATAACAATCCTATCGCAGTTTTAAAGTATAAGATGTTCCTGCAGGAAGCGTAATATGCTCCCCTTTTGACCAAATGGCTGTAACAGGCGAAATAATGAGATTTGCACCATATCCGACTATACCGGCAATCGTCGGAATTGGTGAAATTATTACCCCAATCGGATTTCCTGCAAGTTTTGTCGATGCATTTCTGGTCTTTTTGTAAAATCTGTCACCTTTATTAATTTGCCTTGAAATGCCTTTTACATAACCTCTCTTGCCTTTTATATTGTTAAAATAAATATGCTTATTATTTGCATTAACGATTTTTGCGTCAATATTATAAGTGTTACCTGATACTTTAATAAAATTGGCTTTTAATTTTAGCAAACCGCCGTTTCCGCCATAAGTAGGCTGGTGGGATTCTTCAATAACCCCTTTAAAAACCGTACCTGTCGGAAATGATACATACCGTTTGGTAACAGGAGAAACCGAAACAAATGTCATGCCGGCTCCTGCCGAATTCCAGTCCGAAACTTTTGTTTGTGACTTAACCTTGAATTTCGTCCCTCGTTTTATTTTAATCTGAGTATATGAATCATCCGCCGTTGATGTTTGAGTTTTTATTCTCCTTGGGACTTTGGAAAATTCAGTATCAATATTTGTGTTTGGAACAATCGAACTGTTTGAAGATTGCTGCTGTGGCTTGATACTTGCAGAATTTGTCTTTGTTGGAGTGTTTATTCCACTTGGTAAATCAGGCAATTTGTCCTCTTCAATTTTAGAGGGATTATAATTTTTTCGTATTTCATCATCCACAGAAGTATCCAACTCAAAAGCACTGACAGATGCGGTCAGCATACAACAAACCAACAATAATATACAAAATAATCTAATCTTCATACCTTATTACTTTAACAGTTCAATAATAGCTTTTGCGGCTTTTTTACCTGCACCCATTGCGTTAATTGCGTTAGAAGCTCCAACAGGTGCAACATCTCCGCCTGCGAAAATTGTTGGAATAGATGTTACACGACTTTCTTCATCAACCGTAATATAACCTTTTGAATCAGTTACAATATCCAATCCTTCTGCTTCTGCAGAACACTGAATAATAGGGTTTGGACCTGTTCCCAGTGCAACTATTACCGTATCTAAGTCCATAATCTCAGTTTTACCGGTTGAAACAGGACGTCTTCTACCGCTTGCATCAGGTTCACCTAATTCCATCACTTCAAGTTCGACCGATTTTACCTTACCATCTTCTCCGATAATTTCCTTTGGAGCGTATAAGAATTTGAAAATTACGCCTTCTTCTTTTGCATGTCTAATTTCTTCAAGACGTGCAGGAAGCTCCTTTTCCGTTCTTCTGTAAATAATATAAACTTCTTCAAACCCAACTCTGACAGCAGTTCTTGCAGCATCCATTGCAACATTACCGCCTCCGAATACAGCCACCTTCTTGCCTGTCCATAAAGGTGTAACAGAGCCCTCTTGTCCTGCATGCATTAAATTTACTCTTGTCAAAAACTCGTTTGCAGAAAATACACCGTTTAAATTTTCGCCTTTGATGTTTAACATCTTTGCCAAGCCTGCACCTGAGCATATAAATATTGCATCAAATCCATCTTCCTTTAATTGTTTCATTGTAACAGATTTACCTACAATAACGTTTTTCTCAAACTTAACTCCCATGTTTTTAAGATTAGTAAGTTCTCTATCTAATACTTTTCTTGGCAATCTGAACGGAGGGATACCATACCTTAACACTCCGCCCAGTTCATGCAACGCCTCAAATACCGTTACATCATGTCCTGCTTTTCTTAAATCAGCAGCAGCAGTAATACCTGCACACCCTGAACCGATTACCGCAACTTTTTTTCCGGTAGGTACAATTTCAGGTTCTTCAGCCGATGTATTATCTCCGACATATCTTTCAAGAGCCCCTATTGAAACAGGTTCTCCCTTAATTCCCAATACACAATTACCTTCACATTGTCTTTCCTGAGGACAAACACGACCACATACAGAAGGCAGCATACTTGTTTGTCTGATTATATTTCCGGCTTCATTTAAATTATCTTCTTTTAAAGCTTGTATGAATTTCGGAATTTGAATATTTACAGGACATCCCTGTACACACCGCGGATTTTTGCAATTCAAACATCTTGAAGCTTCCAATTTAACTTGCTCCGGAGTTAAATTACTTTCTACCGGATTAAAATTGTGACGTCTTAATTCTCTATCCTGTTCCTCTACTCTTTGTCTTTCTATAGCCATAAATATAACATCTCCCTATATTTCTTATAATACTATATTATCTTAAAAAACAAGTCCTTGCAAGAAAAAATACAGAATTCGTAAGGTATTTAGAATTGTAAACTTATGTAACAAAACAAAAACCCTCTGAAATTCATGCTTTTGGAAATTTTTTATATACATGAAAAAGAATAGAGAGAGTACAAGTCATGAGTATGGATTTTAGATTCAGACCAGGCATTCAGACGTCTCTGAACTCGAGTGCCAACATAAAATCCAATATCGCAGCTAAAAAAGCGGGCGAGGGAGGAACCAGCGGCATACAAAATACCGCCGGCAAAACTGCTGCCCAAAATTTAGCAAATACAAGTTCTCTTTCTACAAACAACTGGGATGCCAACAGTTCTGTATTTAACATTAAAAATACAGGTGCAACTACCGGTCAAGAAAATATTTCAAAAAAATCAAGCAACTTTGTAAGTCATGGATACGGCGGAACAAGTACCGGTTCTACAAATTCAACAAGCGGATTTACAAGAGATAATAAATATGTAAGTTCAGGCTACTGGAATAAAGAAGCTGAACGTTCCGAAATTAAGAAAATGCAGCTCACAGGTGAAAACAACTGGGGTGTGTCCCGTATGCCCGGAGCTACAGGCGGAAACCGAAGAAGCGGTTTGAGAGAAATGCAGCGTGATGCGGCAATGGAACGCTATATTTATGATCAAACAACACCTCAAGTACATGAAAGTTTCTGGCAGAAAGCAGCCGGAGTAGCAACAGGAGTTGCCGGAGTAGCAGGACTTGTATCGGGCGGCGTTGAACTGGGCAAATCAATTGCTTCTTTGTTCTCAAAATCTTCAAAAGCAGAGGTTGGAAACGATAACGGTTCAGGTAATAACACAGCAGTTGCAAAAAATAATAACACCGCAGCACAAACAAATACTTCTGCCAAAGCTACAAAAACCGGAGATACACCTGCCCCAACGCAAACTAGATCTAATGCCTCAATACAGGGTATGGAAAATGCAAAAAGTTCACAAGAATTAGGACAGGCAATAGATGCAGCAAAAGATGATGTCGGAAAAATTGATGACAATATATCTGATCAAAAGGCTGTTGCCGCAGAAAAGAAAGCTGCAAAATCAGGATTAAAAGCAACTGCAAAGCAGGAAGCAAAACAAGCAAAAGCCGCAAATAAAGAGGTACAAACACATAAAGAGAGTGCAGCTAAATATAAACAGCAAGCTTCTCAGGCAAAAGGTGCCATGGAAGGATATCAGAAAAAAATAGACAGCAATACCAACACAATAAAAACAAATGACGGTACTATCGATCAGAATAAACAAAAACTTACTGATATTTCTTCACAATTAAACAATCTTAAAGAGCCTAAAAAACCTGGAGCAAATGCAAGTGCCGCAGAACAAGCTCAATATCAGAAAGATTTAGCTGAATACAAAAAAACAAAAGCAGAACTTGAAAACAATAAGGAAAAACTTACTAAGGAAAACAATAAACTGGGTGAAGAAAATACTAAGCTCAAGGAGGATAATACTAAACTTGAGGCTAAAGTAAAAGAATATAATGCAAAATATGATGAAGCAAAAAGTGCAGAATCAAAAGAAACTTCGTTAGCTAATGAAGCTCAAAAGACTGCTGATAAAGAGAATGCTGAAGCTAAAAAAGCTGAAGAAGCATACGATAAAAATAATGCAGAATATCAGGCAGCAAAAGAGAATATTAGCGACCTGAAACAGGATCGAATCGATATAAGCAGTTCAATTGTTGATCAAGAAGCAAGAAAAAAACAAATGATGAAAGAAGAAGCTAAAGGAAACCAATAACAAATTTACTTTTCTTTACCTATATGTTTACAAATTCATTTATTTACGATAAAATATAAGCGAAGACAGTATTGTCAAAAAAAGAACGGGACACCTCGTTCTTTTTTTAATTAAGAAATAAACTGACTGAAAGGTATGGTGTGCAATGAAGCAGGAAATTAACAGATATGAGGTGCTGGAAAAAATAACCCCGCTTATAGAAAACACAGCTATGCGTTTTGGTTATATTCCGATTGAAATTGAATTTGTCAAAGAAAATCATCGTTGGTTTTTGAGGATATATCTTTATTCTTCGGAAAAAGATGTTACGCTTGATGACTGTGAAAATGTTACAAGAAGTCTGAGCGATTTTCTTGATGAGCTTATACCTGTAAAATACTATTTAGAGGTTTCATCCCCCGGATTGGAAAGAAAATTTAAATCCGATAAGGAATTTGTTATCTTTAAGGGCAGACGAGTTTCGATTAAGCTTAAAGAAGCATTGGAAGGAGAAACCGAAAAAATATTTAAAGGTGAAATTATTGACTACAATGACACAGACGGATTAACTTTCCTGAGGTTTGACGACGGACAGGAACTCGTAATTCCGAGAAGTAATATTCAATCAGCAAAATTATATATAGATTAATAAAAGGAGAAAAAACATGATTAAAATTGGCGGCGGAAATTTAAATGAAGCATTGGAAGAATTAGAAAGAGAACGTGGCATATCAAAAGATGTACTTGTAAGTTCACTTTGTGATGCTATGGTTGCAGCATATAAAAAACACATGAGAAACAAAGAAGCTACCAATATTGAAGCAATATTGGATGAACAATCTGGTGAGATAGGTGTTTTCAGCACAAAAGTTGTAGTTAAGACCGTTGAAGATGACGAAACTCAAATTTCTTTAGATGAAGCAAAAGAAATTGATGAAGATGTTGAAGAAGGTGACGAAGTTAAATTAGAAGTTACGCCGGAACAGTTTGGACGTATCGCAGCACAAGCTGCTAAACAGGTTCTTACTCAAAGAATCAGAGAAGCTGAAAGAAATCTTGTATTAAATGAATTCTTAGAAAAGAAAGGCACCTTAACTACAGGTATCATTCAACGTGTAGAAAACAGAAATGTTATTGTTAATATCGGTAAAACAGATGCAATTATGCCTCAAAAAGAACAAATACCGGGAGAATACTACAAACCTGGTAACAGAATCAGAGTATTCGTTCTTAATGTAAAAGAAACAACAAGACTTCCTCAGGTTATTGTTTCTCACGCACACGCTGAAATAGTAAGAGAATTGTTTGAACTTGAAGTTCCTGAAATTGAAGACGGAATTGTAGAAATCAAATCTATATCCCGTGAAGCAGGATACAGAACCAAAATAGCAGTTTGGTCAAATGATCCGGAAGTTGACAGTGTAGGAGCTTGTATTGGACCTCGTGGCAGCAGAATTCAGACTATCGTATCTGAATTAAAGAATGAAAAAATAGATATCGTAAGATATTCGGAAGATCCTGTAGAATACATTGTAAACGCACTATCTCCTGCAAGAGTTGTATCAGTTGATATTATGGCAGACGAAGAAGGTGCTCATGAAGCAATGGTTGTTGTTCCTGATGATCAATTATCACTTGCTATCGGTCGTGAAGGTCAAAATGTCAGACTTGCACACAAACTGACCGGTTGGAAGATAGACATCAAGAGCGTTACTCAGATGGAAAAAGCTGAAGCCGCTCAAACTTATGAAGAACCTGAAGAAGTTGTAGAAGATGATTTCGAACAGGAAGACGAACTTCAACAGGAAATTGAAGAAGAAATGAATCAACAGGCTTATGATGAAGAGGATATCCAACAGGAAGAAACTGCTGAAGAAACTTCAGAAGACGAAGAATAACAAATCATCATAAAATTAACATTTTAAAAAGCTTTCGAAACAAATTCGAAAGCTTTTTTATATGAATAAAAACATTTATTACGCCCCGTGGCATTTTTTAAATTTCTTACCACTACCGCAAGGACACGGATCATTACGACCGATTTTGGATAAATCAATACCCTCAGGGAGCTTCGGTTTTTCCTCTTCTTCTTCAATCAGTCCTAATGTACTTGAGAATGCTTTTGACTTGTACAAAACAGTTGTAGAAGAATATATTTTTTGTTCCAAATATCTTGCTTTATATTTTTCGAGCAATTCCTTCAGTGTATAATCCGTTTTCTTCAAACCATTTACAACCGGCAAGAAATTTTTATGTTTCTTTGCGGCACGTTTTATGAGGTTTGCTGAAAATTTATCATTCGTCAGAAAATACAGGATACATTTATCATAATTTTCAATATCCGCAGGATTTTCCGACTCAAATATTTTATTGAAAGTTCCCCAGAAAGGAACGGCATACATACCTAAATCCTTATCGTAAATGATACCTACATCATAAGTTTCTTTGTGTGAAGAGAAACCACCCAAAGAATTTTCAAGGAAATTGTCATAGGAGTTATTAAACTCAGATACGTTAAAATATTTGTAAGTTTCAGGTTCTTCAATTAATTTTTTATAATCTGCCTTTACGCCGTCTTCTGCATAATCATTAAACACACCTATTAATTCATCAGCATGCTTATTTGTTGTAATAACCTCTTCGACACCAAAAAATTCCATAAACTTATCGTAAACTTCTTTGATATCTTCTTCAATTTCTTCCTGCTTTTCAGGATTATCAAGATATACAATTTCCGGATTTTGGATAATTTTTGCAACAGAAAATCTGTATGCATCATCCCTTCTTGTCGTAGGCAATACTCCTGAAATTTCGAGAAGATAAGTTTCCTTTTCAAAATTCATAATTCTTGCAACAACATATTGTCCGCTACCCAAACCTCTAAAATTTGTCATTTTAATTAAAGAAGTTACTGTATATGATTTTTCATTAATTATATTATAAAATTCAAACCCGTTTTTTAATATTTTTTTGATTTCAAATACAGAGGATACTGCCTTATCAATACCTTTTACAATCTTTTTATCAGTAGCACTTAAATCTGCCTTTTCTAAATATATAGCAGGAATTGATTTGTAAGTTTCACCCAAACGTCTTTCAAATATATAATTAAAACATGCCGCTTGGAAATTTAAAGCTCCTTGTTTGTTGCCGCCTACTGTTTTTATATACTCTTGAAAATCCGGTCTTACAGTTTCATCATTTTGTATAAAATTTGCAATTGCTTTTACTGTATCATTAATTTCTTGTATTTTATCAGCTACAGGCATACATATCCCCCTTCTTTATGTGTATAAATTTTATATTAAAAAACTAAATTTTTCAATAGCTATAATTACTACTCTACATCATCTCTGAAACAATTTGCACAACTTCTCTTGAAATTTCGGAAACAGAACGTTTTGCGTCAATTACTTTTACACGCTCCGGTTCAGATGCGGCTATATCGAGATATCCCTGACGAACCTTATTGAAAAATTCCTTTCCTGAAGCTTCCATTCTGTCCATTTCAGAACCTACTCTTGACATAGAAGTTTCGACATCAATATCAAACACAAAGGTTAAGTCTGGGACTCTGTTACCGACAGCGAGAGAGTTTAAAACATTTAACTGTTCAATATCAACCCCTCTTCCATATCCCTGATAAGCGATAGTACTATCGGTATGTCTGTCACACAATACGATTTTGCCTTCTTTAACAGAAGGATTAACCAGTTTATCTATATGTTGAGCCCTGTCTGCCAAGAATAAGAAGCTTTCTGCTTTTGAAGAAACTTCCCCGTCATAATGCAAAAGTATATCTCTTATTTTTTCCCCAAGCCCCTTTGCTCCCGGCTCTCTGGTGATAACAACTTCATATCCGTGATTAGTTAAATATTCGGCAAGAAGCTTCATCTGGGTAGTTTTACCGCACCCGTCTATACCTTCAAATGTTACAAACAATCCTTTATTTATCATCATACATTCCTTTTAATTACTTAACAGCCTGTCATAGTGTTCTTGATAAAAATCCCCAAATCTGTCTTCTAAAATAGCTTGCCTGCATTTTTGAGAAAATTCAACAAGAAACTGTATATTGTGAATTGATAAAAGAGTTGCTGCTGTTGCTTCCTGACATCTGAACAAATGTCTGATGTATGCTCTTGAATGGTTACGGCAAGCATAACAGGTACAACCCTCAACCAACGGTTTATCATCATCCCAAAATTGTTTATTTTTAATATTTTTTTTGCCGTCCCAGGTAAAAAATGAGCCATGACGAGCATTTCTTGTAGGCAATACACAATCGAACATATCAATTCCGTTCTTAATACCGTCCAACAAATCTTCAGGAGTACCAACACCCATAAGATACCTTGGTTTGTCATTCGGAAGAAGAGGTGCAGTAAACTTTACAAAATAGTTTTTTACATCTGCGGGTTCACCAACACTTACACCGCCTATTGCATAACCAACCGTATCGTAAGTAGAAATTACTCTTGCACTTTCTTTTCTCAAATCATCATAAAATGCTCCCTGAACAATAGGGAATAGAGCTTGCCTTGGGTTAGTTTTGGATTCGAAGCATCTGTCAAGCCACCTGTGAGTCCGTTCCATAGCCGCCTTTGCAGTTTGATAATCACAAGGATACGGAGCACACTCATCAAATGCCATAATAATATCAGCCCCAATATCTTGCTGAATTTCCATAGAAACTTCCGGAGATATGAAATGTTTTTTCCCATCTTTTGGGTCCCTGAATTCAACACCATCTTCAGTTATTTTTCTTAAATGAGCAAGTGAAAAAACCTGAAACCCACCGGAATCGGTCAATACAGGCTTATGCCAATTCATCCAGCTGTGAATACCGCCGAACTGCTTTATTAATTTTGTACCTGCCCTTAAATATAAATGGTACGAATTTGCAAGCATAATCTGAGCTCCCGTATCCATAATCTGATCTGATACCAGAGCTTTTACCGCAGAATTTGTACCCACCGGCATGAATATCGGAGTCAGTATTGTACCATGCGGAGTATCAAAAATTCCGGCTCTTGCCCCTGTTTGCTTGCATGTATGGATAAGCTCATAATTAAAATAATCATGAGCTTTATCTCTTTTTATATAATTGTTAACGGACTTATTTCCCACGATGTAGTTCTCTTTTAGCCTAAATCCTCAATTACGCTTTCAGCCATATTCTGATACTCGTCACACAATTCTTCAGGCTTAAAGTATATTCCAATCTCTCTTTCGGCACTTTCCACAGAATCTGAACCGTGTACAACATTATATTCCATGATTAAAGCATAATCAGCACGAATAGTACCGACTTCAGCTACCATAGGATCTGTTTTGCCCATCAAATGCCTTGCACCTGCAATTACGTTATAACCTTTCCAAACCATAGCTACAATCGGACCGCTTTGAATATATCTAATTAATCTTTCATAAAAAGGTTTTCCTTTATGTTCACCATAATGAGCAGCAGCCATTTCAGGTGTAACATCAAGCATCTTCAATCCTATAAGTTTAAAACCTTTATTTTCAAATCTTTTGATAATTTCTCCAACCAAACCTCTTTTAACACCATCAGGTTTTACTGCAATAAAAGTTCTCTGTTCTTCAGGCATAATTCTCTCCTTATTTATATATCCCTTTGAATATGATAGCATGAAAAACAGGAATAGTCCAATTTTATACAAATTATCTTTTTAATAAGTTACCTTTTCTGCTCCAGCAATAATCTTTATGACTTTTAATATTTCCATTGGCATCTTCAGTATATTCAGTTTTATATCCATGTTGATATTTACCGTTTGTATCATATAAAACATTTATATCATTATTAAGCTGTTTTGAAACATCTGTTAAATTACCGTCTTTATCATAGGATGAAACAAGAATATTACCGTCTTTGTCGTATTCATATACACCGAAACTATCAACAGCACCGTCTTTGTTATATTCTATTATCCCTGTTTGCTGTCCGTTTTCATCATATTCTTTTTTATAAATAGCGGTCAAATCACCCTCTGCTCCATATTCAAGAGTTACAGCAGGTTCACCGTCATTATACTGATACTTAAACATTGCAGTAAGATTGCCCTGCTCGTCATAGAATAATTCATGGTCAGGATTATCTTCCTTCAAATCTTCTCTTGTGTTATAAACTTTTTCTATTTTACCCTGAGAATTATAAGAATAATATTTACCGTCTTGCAATATATACAATTTTCCTGCACGTTCTTTATTATCTTCATACTTAGGTATTTCTGTTTTTTTGAATAAGAATTTTGCTTCTGTTGATACATCATCAGGTACAGCATGAGTTTTAGAAACAGTTACATCCGAATTATCAATATGAATTGGAATATCTTTTTTAAATGCCTCTAACAAGCTTTTCCAATTTTTCCAATCAACTTTACCTGCATCTTTTCTTCTTGCATAAAAATTGAGGCTCTGAGCTGCTTCATCAACATTGATAAAATACCCGATATTTTTGCCTGAACTATCTGATTTTTTTATAAAGTTGTTCCATACATTAGCTCTTATTACACCATCCTTTTTCCCATCCATAGCATCCAACTCGTTTGCCAATTGTCTGTTCCAGCTAATATTATTACTGTTTCCGGATATTGATGATACAGCTTCCATTAAAAAATCCTTTCCATATTATTAATTCATATCCCCAAGAAATATTTATATCCCCTTACTTATATAAAAAATTTTTCATAACGGAATTGCCTTTACGCATATAACCGGACAAATACATTTGATTAAAAACGTTGTTAAATAAGTATTTGAAGTATTAACAAAAATTTACACTTTCAGTTTCGAAAAATAGTTTTTTAGCATAGTCAGCATTATTACGCATAAAGTAATTGCAGCCATAATTAAGCCCAACCAAAACCCTCTCAATCCAAAATTGAAAGTAAAAGCTAAATTATATCCTACAGGTATGGAAAGCAGCCAATATGCAACAAAGTTAGCAACCAAAACAATATTTGTCTTCTTAATACCTTTACAAATACCTGATAAAGCGACCTGCAATCCGTCAAACACCTGAAATCCGGCTAAAAGATATAATACCGGAACACTTATTGTTATTAATTTCGGATCTTTTGTAAATAAACCTGCAAGCTGTCTTGGGAATATAGAAAATATTACTGCACTGCACAGCATAAACCCTACACAAATTAAAGTTCCTATTTTGGCATACTTTCTCAAATCATAATAATCTTTTGCCCCATTAGCAAATCCTACTTTTACAGCTATAGCATTTGATATTGCAAGAGGCACCATAAATGAAACAGTCGTCAAGGTACAAATTAAATTTTGAGCTGCCGCATAAATTCCGGCGACCTTTCCCATCACAACAGCAACCAAATTAAATGCAACAAATTCAACCAGAATTGCCGCAGATACAGGTAATCCTATCTTTATTAACTGTTTATAATAATTAAAATCTTTATAATCATTAAATCTCATAAGCTTAAAACAGTATATAAACAATACCAGCCCCATAAAATATCTTACGATAAAACTTGCCCACGCCAAGCCCACAACACCCATAGAAGGAATAGGTCCAAATCCGAACACAAAAATAACATTTAAAAATAAATTTAAAAAGACTGCTACAAAGGTTAATAAATTTGGAAACAAAACAATCTCAAAAGCCTGTAAAAATTCCTTAACCGCAGCATGTAAATATCCGCCAAAAGTAGCAAATGCTGTAATAAGCATATATTGTTTTATCATAGGAACCAATACAGGTTCATAATGCAACAAATCAATAAGTGGAATTGTACCCAAAACCGCCAGCATTACAATTAAAGAAAGGACGAAAGAAAATCTCAATGTCGGATAAAAATACTTTTTTGCAGCCATCTTTTCGCCTCTATAATTTGATAACAGCGGTGAAATACTAACTAATATGCCAATACCGAAAGTCTGTATACAATTTGTAATTGCGGTTGCAATACTGATTGCGGCAAGAGTATTCGTTGAATGTCTGCCGGCTATTAAAACATCCCCTGCACCTATCAAAATAAATCCTAAATTTCCTATTATTATAGGCAGGGCAATATGTAATAATTCTTTTATGTAATATTTTATCGGCTGTGTCATAATTGCAATTCTACACTAAAGAAAAATGAAATTAAACCCTTAATAAGGTTATTATTACAGCACCGATTACCATTATTACAGTTCCGAACAATTTTTTAATAATATTAGTTTCCTTAAAATATTTCCAACCAAGAACAACACTTACAAGTGCAGAAAGCTGAAATAATGCAAGTCCGTATCCAACTTGCATTTTTGAGAATACATAATTTGTAGTTATCTGCATTAACCCCATAAATAAAACTACCAGTGCAAAATATCGCACAGTCCGAATATTTTTAAAGATATTTATATTACCACTTTTAACTGATAATAAACCTGTAAACAGCATTCCGAAAACACACCAGAATATAAATGAAATAACAATATCACTTTCGTTGATTACATTTTTAATACAAAGTGCCTCTACAGCAGTAAAAACAAGTGCATAAATTCTATATCTGATATCAGCACGTTTTAACAACTTAAAAGAAAAGCCTTCATCCTGAGTATCAAATACAAAATAACTTCCGACAACAATTAAAGCTACTGCAAAAACTCCAAACAAAGACGGTATCTCTTTTAACAGGAATATACCTATAATCATGGCTACCACAGATTTATACGCATTTATTGGGCCTAATACAGATAATTCACCTTTTTTAAGTGCCTTGACTAAATATGAATTGCCTAACGCCCCACACAAACCTCCGACAGACGCAAACAACCAGAAAGCTGCACCAAATCCCGAATAATCCTGCCTAAGCATAAGGGGACATAAAAAAATACTTAATCCAAGATACATTACAAAATTAATAAATGACGGGTTATATCCGAATGCAGCGAGCTTTTTCTGATAAACATTCGCCATCGAATTTGATAATATTCTTACTGTAACCGCAAATATTAAAAACAACATAATCTAAATATTACATACAGATTAAAAAAAGGCAATCTTACCCTTACAAAAAAAGAAGTGCGACTATTCAATCGCACTTCTTTATTATTTGGATTTACCTATTACTTTTTAGAAGAATAATAATCTCTTACTTTTCCTTCAAAAGCATCAAGGTATATAGCCTTAATATCACTCATAAGAGGATATGCAGGGTTAGCACCAGTACACTGATCATCAAATGCTAATTCAACCATTTCATCTAATTTTGCATTAAATTCTTCTTCAGTTACACCGAAGTCCTTAATTGAATTAGGAAGATTGATAGCTTTCATCAATTTATCAACTGCTGAAATCAATAATTCAACCTTTTCATCATTTGTCTTACCGCCTAAGCCAAGTTCATCAGCAATCTGAGCATATTTTTCTTTTGCATTAGGGAACTTGTACTGAGGGAAAGTTGCTTGTTTGTGCGGATAATCAACAGCATTATATTTGATAACCTGTCTGATTAACAATGCGTTAGCAACACCGTGAGGTACATGGAACATAGCACCTAACTTGTGTGCCATTGAATGGCATAATCCTAAGAATGAATTTGCAAATGCCATACCTGCAATTGTTGCCGCATAGTGCATTTTTTCTCTTGCTATCGGATCGTTAGCACCTTCAGACCAAGATCTTTCCAAGTATCTGAATACTAACTTACAAGCTTCCAAAGCATTTGAATTTGTAAAGTTTGTAGCCATACAAGATACATAAGCTTCAATTGCGTGAACCAAAGCATCTATACCTGAAGCAGCAGTCAAACCTTTAGGCATACCATCAACATAGTTAGGATCAATTATTGCCATAGATGGTGTTAAAGCGTAATCTGCGATTGCATATTTTACATGAGATTCATCATCTGTAATAATTGCAAACGGTGTTACTTCAGAACCTGTACCTGAAGTTGTCGGGATAGCAACCATTGTTGCTTTTGAACCCAAATCAGGAATAGAACAAATTCTCTTTCTGATATCCATAAATCTCATAGAAATATCAGAGAAATCTGTTTCAGGATGTTCATACATCAACCACATAATCTTAGCTGCATCCATAGGAGAACCGCCGCCCAATGCAATGATTACATCCGGTTCGTAAGGTCTGATAATTTCCATAGCCTGATTAATTGTAGACAATGTAGGATCCGGCTTAACATCAAAGAAAATTTGATGATCAATGCCAATATCATCTAATACATTTGTAATACTATCAACAGCACCTGAATTGAATAGGAATCTATCAGTTACGATAAATGCACGTTTTTTGCCCTTCAATTCACGAAGTGCCAAATCTACCGCACCGCGTTTGAAATAAACTTTTGGCGGAACCTTAAACCAGAGCATATTTTCTCTCCTTTCAGCAACTGTTTTGTAGTTAAGTAAGTGTTCTACACCTATGTTTCCTGAAACGGCATTTCCGCCCCAAGAACCGCATCCTAATGATAATGATGGTTCTAACTTAAAGTTATATAAATCACCAATACCACCTTGAGATGATGGAGAATTGATTAATACTCTGCATGATGGCATAAGCTCAGCATACATGTCAACTCTATCCTGTTTTCTTGTATCAGTATAAAGAACAGAAGTATGACCTGCACCACCCTTTGATACCAACTCGTAAGCCATTTCGGTAGCTTGTTTGAAATCTTTTGCCTTATACATTGTTAAGATTGGTGACAATTTTTCTCTTGAGAACGGATCATTCCAATCAACAGAAGGTCTTTCAGCCAATAAAATTTTTGAATATTCAGGGATTTTGAAACCTGACAATTCTGCAATCTTACAAGCAGACTGCCCAACGATAGCCGGATGAGCAGTTCCTCTGTTAGGATCGATAAACGGTAAGCTCATCATTTTCTTCTCTTCAGCCTTGCTTACAAGATAAGCACCTCTGTATAAGAATTCTTTTTTAACTTCTTCATATACATCCTCAACAACAACAACTGATTGTTCTGAAGCACAAATCATACCGTTATCAAAAGTCTTTGACATAATAATTGAAGAAACAGCCATCTTTATATCCGCAGTTTCATCAATTACGGCTGAAGTATTACCGGGTCCTACACCTAACGCAGGATTACCTGATGAATAAGCAGCTTTAACCATACCCGGACCGCCTGTTGCAAGAATACAAGCAATATCAGGGTGTTTCATTAACTGACCTGACAATTCTACAGACGGAACATCAATCCAACCGATAATATCAGCCGGAGCACCTGCCTTAACAGCAGCATCCAAAACTACCTTTGCCGCTGCAATAGTAGATTTTGTTGCTCTAGGGTGTGGTGAAAAGATTATAGCATTTCTTGTTTTTAAAGCTATTAAAGATTTGAATATAGCAGTTGAAGTAGGGTTAGTTGTAGGAATAATACCTGCAATAATACCTAAAGGTTCTGCAACAATCTTTGTACCGTTAGCAGCATCTTCTTTTATAATGCCGCAAGTTTTTGCATTCTTATGTTTATTATAGATATATTCTGAAGCAAAGTGATTTTTGATAATCTTGTCTTCAAGAACACCCATACCTGTTTCTTCAACAGCCATTCTTGCAAGAGGAATTCTTGCTTTATCAGCAGCAGTAGCTGCAGCTTTGAAGATAGCATCCACTTTTTCCTGAGAAAATGTAGAATAAATTTTTTGAGCTTTTTTTACTCTTTCGATGAGCAATTCAAATTGTTCAGCTGAATCAACAACACTTGATTTATTTAGAGCCTTTTCAAGTTTGTCGACAGTTTTCTTTGTGCTTTTTGTTGCCATTTGTTTTCTCCTTTTTATAACAAATATAATTAATCTGTCTTGTTGCAGCATGCTTTTCAACTATTCTTCGGGGATTTGGGGTTTAGCCGCTGCCATAAGAGTTTCTAGTATTCGTGATTTATTTCACAAATACATTGTACTTCAAATCTCTCTAAAAATCAAGTGTATTTTTTACAATCTTTATCTAAATTTAATATCTTCAAAAATTGCAACACAATAAACCCTATAAACTATAAAATAAAAGTTTATAGGGTTAGAATATCAGAATTTTAATCAAATTACTTACCAAAAATACCTTTTATGGAACCTACAATACTGCCCAAACTATCGACAATACCACCCACAGCAGCCTGATCTGCCTGATATTGGAGCATCGGTTCTATTTGCTGTTTCTCCCACATTTGATATCTTACCATATCCGGATCATAGCCCAGCTTACGCATTCTATCATCATTTTTTTGCATCATAGCCATAGTAGAATACTGATTACGCAAATCACCGGAATATTTCTGATGATAAGCCGCAAGCTTCTTGTCGTAATAGTTCTGATTACGAGCGGAAGTTGATATTGGATTTTGGCTTATACCAAATGCCATAGTACTCCTTTTTAGCTTTATACTTAAGACTTATTATCTCTCATGTATATAAAAACATGTATTCCCTAAAAATTGCCTTTTCTAACAGAATTTACAATGATTTAAAGGACGGAAACACACTCTGCGTAAGGATATATACGATTTATATATTTCTTTAATATTTCTTTACAAATATACGCTAAACAGAGGTATCTTAAATAAAAATAATATACTATTATTTATTATTATGGGTATACTGGATGATTTAAAGAAAAAAGCTTTAGAGCAGAAAAAGAAAGAAGCGATTAAAGCAATCAGAGACAGAGGAAACAGTTTTTCCGGAAAAACAGGAAAGACTGTAATTTCTTCGAACGATACTGTAACAATTAACTCAAAAACCAACGAAATTATACAAGAAATAAAAAATGCTGTAACCGCAATAAACAAAACCGCAAATGGGGATGCAGAGAAATTAATTTCGTATATAGAGGCACAGGGGACAAAAGTTTACAGGCTGAATAACGCAACAAAGCTGCTTGAAAAAATAAAAGAACACACAGGTTTTATAACCGAACTTGAGGGTGCAAAGGCAATTTATGTAAATAATATTACCAAAAACGGAATAGGTATAAAGACCAACCCTATGTTCATAATTAGTGATGATAAAGATATAGATTACTATATGCTTTTAAGGGAATTTTATTTATGGTATTCAATGCACAAGGGATTAGACGGCTTTGACTTTAAATCACAAGAACTGTTCAAGCAATATATGAACCTGTCAAAAGCACCCGATACAAAGAAACTTAAATACGAAGAACTTGAAGCATACAAAGAAGCTTTGCACAGAGATGAAGAAGCCAATGCCTTTGTAATGGATATCATCAGGCAAAAAGAGGGTAGTGCAAACGTATTGAAAAAGATGCAAGACGGCGGGGCTGAAATTTAGTTACAAAAAATTCAACGCCTAACATCTTCTTGTTCGTTCTTTTTCAGAAGCAAACACATTAGAATTAATATCAGTATAGACAGTTATTGAATTATAAGAACTGCTAATTGATACAAATAATTCTGTCTTTTTTATGTATGACGCTTCAACAAGCGAACAAATAAACAAACAGCAAACCAAGATTACTAAAAATTTCCCCATATAGAATTAACTCCTTTACTTATATAAATATAAAAAAATTTATGGAGCAAAAAATTTACATTATCGAATATTTTTACAATAATTCATATATTTAAGAATGTAAACTACTTAATTAATCCTGAGGCAAACTGTATAAATTCACCGCAAATAATACTTATCACAAGTAAAATAATAACAATTCTCAGGTTATTTTTAAATCTGTTTCCCCTTAGTAAAACCAATAACCCTAGTCCTGCGTTAGACAGCAAACCTGCCATGGCAGCACCAAAACTTATTGTACCCTTTAACATCATTACGGTAATAGCTAAAGAGACGGCACAATTTGGAATTAATCCGATAAAAGCAGTTACTACAGGCTGGATAACTTTATATAAAAGCACTCCGTTCTGATAAAATCCTGCTATTTTTTCTTCATCAATCAAAAAGTTCAACAGTAACGTTATTGCAAGAATAAAGAGGAATATATTAAACGTATGTTTTAGCGGATGAATAATAAGCTGCATTTTATTATGAGAAAGCACATTATGCTTGCAGCAGCCTGTTTCTACAGGCTTAGATTCTGCCTTTTGTTCAGGCTCCTGAATTTCTCTCAGTTCAGGTTTCCATATTAAATCAATCAAATAACCGGCAGGAACAGCAACAAGAAGTTTTATCACAATAACAGGAAGAATATATTTAAAATATTCAGGTTTTGCCAACAATACAGGTAATGCCTCATCGGAAGTTGCGAGATATATTGCAATCAAAGTTCCCATTGAAAGATATTTTCTGACATAAAGAGTACTTGCAATAACCGAAAAACCGCACTGAGGAATTATTGAAACCAAACTCCCGATAACCGGACCGCCCTTATGAGCGTATCTGATGAAATGTTTAACTTTATCTGCATAATAAAACTCAAAAAGTTCTATCAGAACAAAAATTATAAAAAGCCAAGGCAAAATTAATAAGCTATCAGCAATAGCATCTGCTATCCATTCAGCCAACCCTACATTCTCCAATAATTCTTCTATCATAAATACCTCTCTATAAATATAATATAATAAACAAACGAAAATTCACCTTTAAAAAAGGTGAATTTCAGAATTTGTAAAATTTGTATAATATTAGAACCTTACCGGATAATTTTTTGGGAACTGCCAGCCTGCATTTATAATTTCAAATGCACAATAAGAACCGTACCAATTACATCTTTCATAATCTGTTGCCCTTTGTTGAGCAGTCCTGTCATGACCATCAGGAAGCACTCTGCCGTCAGGCATGAAGTCGAATGTAAAAATATCCTTACCAAGCTGATTTGGACGCTTATCCGTACCATTTACATCAACAATAAACCAATTCCTTTGATTATAAAGTCCGTTCCAGTAATTATTATCTCGTTCTTGTAATTGAACACAAGCCCCATTTGTTAAATGCCAAACATAATCATCTGAATGATGTGTCTGATATACAGTGCCACCGGTAAAAGGTGCACCATCAGCCCTCTTAACATCAATAGAAGCACTATCTTTATAACAAGCAATACCCTCCCGGATCAAGTCTATGCCAATCAGTAGGCAAATACTTCGCAAACTCAGGTCCAAAAGCTGCGGTATTTATGTATCTGGTATTTGCATTTCTTTGCAAGGTAATTGAAGATATTTGAACAGGGTCAACATTATCGTTGTGTGCCTTGAGCATCTGAACTGCTTGATTTAAGATTGCATAATTTTTCTTTAACTGGGTCAATAGAACCTGTTTTTGATAATTTTGAATTAATGCAGGCAACGTCATTGCAGCGACCACTCCAATTATACCGAGTGTGATTAAGACTTCTGCAAGTGTAAAGGCGGCACGACGAGACTTTGCAGACTGAGCTACATGCGTAGCACCTTCGGCAAGAGTAAAAGCGGCTTTCCTACCCATGTCATTGCGAGGGAGCAAGTAGGCTTGCGACCGTGGCAATCCAGCCGTTTTTGCAATAACTGAGAAATTTTGCCTCGCTTTTTTATTTATATTTCTGTAATCTAATGGCTGGATTACGTTGCAAATCAAACCTTTGATTTGCTCGTAATGACATGTGTCCGCATTAGTGAAATCTTGTAAATCCTTACTATGAGAGGATTTTACCCCCCCCCCCTATGTTTAAATCCAATCATGATAATATCCTCCGTGGTTTTTGTACATTATCATTATAACATTTTTGGGGATTATTTCAATCCTTAAATTAAAATTATTTATCACAACAAATCTTTGCACCTTACGAGCGAAGCACATAATAAAGCAGGAAGCCAAACGACTTCCTGCTCAGTTAAAGTATGAATTTATCACTTAAACTAATGTACTGTTAATTTTTTACGGGATTCTTTATCCTCGTATTTTTTAGGTGCGGTTATTTTCAATATACCGTGTTCAAGTTTTGCCTCGGTTTTGTCGATATTAATTTCTTCAGGGAAATATACCGTTCTTGAATAGCTGCCATATCGGATTTCTGATTTCTTAAAGGTTTTCTCATCTACGACATTTTCTTCTTTCTTCTCTGCACTAATAGTTAAATAATTCTTATCAATATCGATATCCAAATCCTCTTTCTTTACGCCAGGCAACTCTGCTCTTACCTCGTAATCTTTGCCTTTGTCAGTTATTTCAACAGGCATAGAAAATTTGTCCTGATCTTCCCAGTAAGCGGCTTCAGGGAAATAGCTGTCAAAGTGTCGATTTAACAACGAATTAATCTCATCGTTTACTGTTCTGATAAAATGTTCCGGTGCTTTTCTAACTAAAAATTTCATATTCAACACTCCTTTCAATAACTTATCTGTTCTCTATACTTACGTTATAACTCTGATTTTTAAAAAACCCCGATTTTTTAACCAAAAATTAACAATTAACATTTTTTTACATTTAGGCAATTATTAATCTTTAGGAATATTATATAGACAAGTAAACAGAAATAAATTAATAAAAGGAGTTATAAAATATGGCAATTTCAGCAATCAGTCCGGTTAACGTTAACAGACCAAATTTTACAGCAAGACAATTCGACAAAGACGGATATGAAAATCCGATTAACAGAAAGACAGAACGCAATTTATCAGTATTAAGTACACTAGGAGTCAGTGCGTTGGTAGGTGTAACAGCAGGTTTTCTTACATCTTGTATTAAAAGCGGATGGAAATTCCCGACTGTAATCGGTGGACTGGCTGCAGGAGTTACATTAATGTTGGCATTGCCGGCAAAGTTGTATAACACTAAAGTTCATGCCTTTGCAAAAGAAAAAGAAATGGATGTATTTTCAAGACAAAAATCTGCACAGGCAAACATCTATAAAGATATAAACGATGAAATTAAAGATGAAGATGTATCACTTGATGATAAAATCAGTCATTACACAACCGTAAAAATGGCTGATAACGGTAACGGAATGATGATAAAGGGTGCATAATGAGCCTTGTTATTTCACCTGTCAGAAATAATTACATAAATAATGCAAGTGCAAAGAGTTATCCTGTCAATTTCGGTTCCAAGAAAACGGAAGATGAAACAACTACGGAAAACCCTATTTCCAGAAAAGGCGAAGTTGCAAACCTTATAAAAATAACATTTTTAGGTGGATTTGCACTTGGTATGAGGTTACTGTGGGAACTTTTGGATGGAGATTTCCTTTTTGAACATGCCGGAAATACTGCTACAAAAATTGTTGACAAAAACAACGCAGGATTAAAGGGGGCAAAAAGAGATATGTACCGAGCAGGTGCAACAGTAGCGTTAATAGCGGCAGGTGTAAGTGCATTTGCACTCTTATATACAATGCTGAATGCCCCAAAAATTGCATATAAAAGTAAGGTTAATGCCTTCAAGAAAGAAAAAGAAATGGATGTATATGTAAAAGCAAATGAAGCTGAAAAGGGAATATATACAGAATTAAGCGAGAAGGCAACTAATGCAGACGATATTGAAAATGCAAAATTAAAAGAACAATATATGCAAATGAGAATGGCAAAAAATGAAGTTCCGGAATTTGCAAAAAGCAAAAAGTACACTGATTATAAGTAACATTACATTATGTAAAAATTTTTGACAAAAAACGCAATTTTTGGATAAAATATGGTTTATTATATATGTGTAGAATAACAATCTTTGGTGTATGTGTAACTAATTTCAAGGAGAATTATGTTTAGTCCTGAATTTATGAAGTTTTTAATCAATTATCAAAAAGATGAGTTTACTCCTGAACCTACTAAAAAAGAGGTTTATTTTAAGACCCCTAAAAGAGGACGTAAGCGTCTTGCAACAGTGGTTTTACCGGTAATAAAATAATACTTACCCGTAAATTAATTATAAGTATCTGCAAAACCCATCAAAACATTGTAGTGTTATGATGAGTTTTGTTGTGTATAAACTTGTATTTAATGCTTAACCTTTAAACTTAAAGAATGGGTTAATTCCCGTTTTTTTATTTATCCCCGCCGCGATTTTATCGTTCGTTCGCTTTTAACGGGTCTACGATTTTTTGCTTCATAAATTTCATTTATTTCGCAAATAAATCTTCGCCCTCAGCTCACTCACTCTCGAACGCTTACAGAACTCCGTTCTGTGCGTTCTCATCGCTATTTACAAACTTTTTTATTTTTAATAAAAATGGCCCCGCCGCGACTCGAACGCGGGCAAGACGCGGTTTAGGAAACCGCCGCTCTATCCTACTGAGCTACGAAGCCACTTCGCTTTATTATTATATCACAAGTTTTTTAATTTGTGCCTGACGGGAGTCAAACCCGTGACCTTCGGCTTCGGAGACCGACACTCTATTCAACTGAGCTACAGGCACATACTTTACATTTTTCAGCATATTACAAGGCTGTAAAATTTTCAATTGTTTTTAAAACAAGGCGTACTACCTTTACCGATAGTACGCCTTGTTCGTTTTTTATAAAGACTCTCTATAAATTTTAGCAACAGCTTCTCTTGTAGCCTTTGTAGGAGCAATACCCAACAAACCGTCTAACGAAGGGGTTGTAAATGCTAATTCAGTCAATTTTTCAACATCTCCATCAGTGAAACCTTCATCTTTTAGCTTGTTAGGAACATCAACCGATTTTAGCCATTCATAAACACCACCTGCCGCTTTTTCTGTATCAGACGCATCAGGCTTTAGCCCTGATACAATCGGTTCAAGAATATATGCCAAAGTGTGAGCTTTTGCGGAATAAATATTTCTTATTACCGCAGGTAACAATATTGCTAACCCCAACCCATGCGAGAAGTCAGGTTTCATTGCACTCAAAGGATGCTCAAGTGCATGAGTATAATGTAACAGTCCGTTATCAAAACATACACCTGCAATCATTGCTGCATAGCACAAATAATATCTTGCAACTTTATCCTGAGCATTCTCAATTGCTTTTGGCAAATACTTACCGACGAGTTCAACAACCTCTCTTGCAAGCGTAACCGTATAAGGAGAAGCTACAACAGAAGTAGCAGCCTCCACAACATGGTTAACCGCATCAATTGAAACATATCTTGTTTGCTTTGGAGATAAGCCAAGCATTAAATTCGGATCATCAATTGCGTATTCCGGATAAATACAATCGTACGCAATAGCCGGCTTGTAATTTTTATCCAAAATTGTTGCAACCGCAAATCTGTTAGTTTCACTGCCTGTACCGTGAGTTAAATTAATAGCAACTATAGGAACAGCCTTATCAGGTATAAATTTAAATTCATACAAACTGCTGCCGGTTTCATTCGGATATTTCAAAAGTATTGCAACAGATTTACCTGCATCAGTAGGAGAACCCCCACCGATAGTAATAACAGCTTTTGCCCCAAAATCCTTAGCCATTTTTGTTGCCTCATCAATTGCATCCGTAGTAGGATTTGGAGTAACCTTATCATAATTTATATATCCAATACCGTTATCTTTCAAGGCTTTTTCAACAACATCCCAAGCACCTGTAGATTTGTAGGCATTACGACCGGACATTACAATAACCTTATCTATTCCTTTTTGGGAATACTCTTTTGCTATATCGTTTATTTTATTAATTGCACCGCAACCAAAATAAACGCAAGTTCTGGTTCTGATTTCTTTGACCTCTTCAATATTGATGTCATTTTGCCAAGCTAATTCACTCATATTAAACCCCTTTCTTCATAACTGACAACCACAATTACATTGTAATACAAATAAAAAATTGATTCATATAAAATATGAACAATTTACGGCAAAGAGTCGTTTTTATGATATAATATCATTGACAGAGGTAGGATTTATGAAAAAATTATCATTATTATTATTGGCAATTATTTTGGCAACCTCATGCGGAGCTTATGCCGCAAAATATAAGGTTAACACAAGCGGAGTAGTTAAATCGAACGGCAGAGTTATATCTTCGCCTGCAAATACTACTAACCAGAACTATTTTAATAATTACGGAGCAACAAGCTACGTTGCTAATAATCAGGTGAACGATATTCAGGTAGGAACAATTGAAATATTGATGGACTATTCCGGAAGCATGGCTAATTGGATTGGAGTTGCAAAAAGAAGTATGTCCGCTATAGTTGCACAAATCCCGTCCTCTGTAAACGTGGGCTTCAGGGTATTCGGACACGATCTTAACGGTTCAAATCCTGTAGGAAGTACCGTACAACAAGTTAAACAAATTATTAAAAAAGGAAACGGAAAATTCAGAGTCGTAACTGGAGCTGACAATACATTAGGTAATACTACGGGTGCTTGTGCAGCTACAAGACAGGTTACGGGAATAATGCCTGCTAATGCAAATTCATTACTTATGGGTATGAATTCCGTTAACATTGGCGGTATGACACCACTTGTTTACGGTTTAGAAAGAACAGTATATCAAGATTTTGCAGGAATGAATTTAACAACACCAAAGAAAATTGTATTAATTACAGACGGGTATGAAAACTGCGGCGGAGATCCTTGTGCCTTTGCAAGAGAATTGATGCAAAAACGCTCGGATGTACACATTGATGTAGTTCTGGTTGATTCCAGCTCCAGAGCATTGTCATGTTTAGCCACAACAACAGGCGGTCATTTCTATACAATAAACAATCTATCGGATTTTTCAACGGTAATGAACCAGTCAATGCGTTCTATGCCAACAAATCAACCGCCGTTATCAGCACCTCAACAAAATCCTGCCGGTCAGAATTACGAATTCATCAAGGATGAAGATGATTTATACCAATAAATAAAACAAGAGTTCGTGATAACAACCGAAATACAAACATAATGAAAAAAGCCATTACGAAATATTTTCGTAATGGCTTTTTTTATTGGAAATTCTTTTATTTTTTATCTTTTGTTTCAGTTTTTCCTGTAGTTACGGTTTTAGCATCTACGCTGCTGTCAACCTTACCAAGTATCTGAGGAAGTTCAATTCCTGCCTGATTAGCCAAATCGTGCATTGCAGGAAGTGCCTTTATTAAATCTCTCATAAAATTGGCTGTTGTTGAACCGTTGGCAGAACCTGAGCCTCCGTCCCATACAGTAATCTTATCAAATTTAATATTTTTAATTGCCTCAACTTGTTTTGCAACTATATCTTCAACTTTTTCTATCATAAGAAAACTTGTTGCAATTTCCGGTCTGTTATTACTAATTTTAACAAGCTCTTCATAACCTTTTGCTTTTGCTTCTAATACAGCTTTGACACCTTCTGCTTCAGCAAAATATTTAGCCTTTATAGCGTCAGCTTCACCTAATGCAATACGTCTTGCCTTTTCAGCTTCTGCATCAGCCTGAACCTGTATTTTAAGTTTTTCAACTTCTTGTCTTGCAAGTTCCTCTTTCTTTAATTTTGCTTCTTCCTGTTCCTTTTGAGCTAATAATACATCACGCTGAGCATTAGCTTTAGCAACCTCACCTTCACGGAATGCATCAGCCTGTTTTACAGCCAAAGTTGCATTATATTCAGCAATATTAGCTTTTGAAATATTTTCACCTTCAACTGCCTGTGCTTCAAGATTTGCAGTTTGAATACGTTGTTCTTTTAAAGCTTCTGTCTTACCAATTTGAGTTTGTGCCATTTGTTCGGCAACCTGAACTTCTCTTATTTTATCTGCTTCAGCTTCACCGATTACCGCAGAAGAATTAATATTAGCTGTTTGTACACGCTGTTCCTTTTCTGCATTCGTTTTACCTATTAAAGTTTGTGCAGTTTGTTCTGCTACCTGAACTTCTTTCTCTTTATTAGCCTCAGCTTCACCGACAGCACCAAGTTTTTCCTGCTGTGCAACTTCTACTTTTGCCTTGTTAATAGCTTCTGCTGCTGCCTTTTTACCAATTGCATCAATATATCCTGATTCATCAGTAATATCTTTTATGTTTACGTTGATAATTTCAAGACCGATTTTATTTAACTCCGTATTAACGTTTGCATTAATCTGTTCAAGGAATTTTTCTCTGTCCTGATTAATTTCTTCAATAGTTAATGTTGCAATAGCAAGACGTAACTGACCTAAAATAATATCACTTGCTTGTATAATAATTTCATTTTTAGTAAGCCCTAAAAGTCTTTCCGCAGCATTAATCATTATATTTTCGTGAGTTGAAATACCGAAAGTAAACGTTGACGGAACTGCAACACGGATATTACCTTTAGAAAGAGCACCTTTCAAATCAATATCTGTTGTCATAGGTTCAAGAGATAACACACCGTAATCCTGAATTAACGGGATTACAAAAGTACCTCCGCCGTGAACACATTTTGCGGTTTTATCACCGCCGGTTTTACCGTAAACTACAATAATCTTGTTTGACGGACAACGTTTGTACTGATTGGCTATAAAAATTAACAGTGCCAGTAATATTAATACCGGAACGCCAATCACCGTCATCATAGTAATAAAATCCATAGTAATCTCCTTTTATTCTTTTTCTATGTACAATTTATTATTTTCATATTTCAAAACTTTTACTGCATCGAAAGCTTTTATCGGATTATCCGTAGCATTTAAAGCGTCTTCAATTGAAAGTTGCCGGTTTATATCAATTTCAATTCTGCCCTCACTGTTCGGTTCAAAATTAGTATAAGCTTTACCAACTTTGCCAACAGCATTAGATAAATCCTTCGTAACTTTTTTATTTAATTTTTTCACACAATACATTAAATAAGAAGAAAGAAACATAAGTAATAACCCAAATAATACAGAAATTATTACTGAATATAATGTTCTCAATCCCCAAACTTTCAGGCAAGACAATCCCATCCAGCCAAATCCCATAAGAAAAGCCAATATAGACTGTATTGACAGAAAATCAAATGACTCATCAGTTTCAAATGACGAATTAAAATCCGTATGGACTTCAGCATCACCACCAAATACAGCAAATATAGACATTTTTATGATGTAAAAAATTGTAGAAAATAATGCGACATAATAATATACCGCAATAATACCATCTGTAGTAAGTTTTTCCATAACAAACTCCTTTTGATCAAATTATGACAGAATGTATTATTAAAGTAATCATTTATTTAATTGAATTGAAAAACATGTTATTTTATGGTAATATAACAGTTGAATTAGGGAGTAATATTTAACTTATGTCCAAGAAAAACAAATCCTATACAGTAAAAAATGCAGAACAATTTAACAGTTGGAGAAGATTTTTTCAATTTCTGGTATGTAAAATATTCTATATGATAAGATACAAACTTGTATATAGATTAGAAGTTCACGGAATGGAAAATATACCGAAAGATAATAAATATATTGTTTGCCCAAATCACTTATCAACACTTGATCCCCCGTTGATTGTTGGGGTTTTTCCAAGAAGTATTGCTTTTATGGCTAAAAAAGAATTATTTGATATCAGATTTTTGAGATGGTGGCTTGATTGGCTCGGGGCATTTTCGGTTAATAGAGAAAGTCTTGCTCCATCAACCGTAAAAACTGTCATGGGTATTCAAAAAAGCAAATGGGTACTGGGAATGTTTCCGCAAGGAACAAGAGGTGTTCCGGGTGAAATAAGAGGGATATCCAAAGGGTTTGCAGGATTAGCAAAAATTACAAAATGTGCAATTCTTCCGGTAGGTATAACCGGAACAGATGAAATAAAAAGATTGCCGTTCAGCGGTAAAATTGTTGTTAATATCGGAAAACCAATTCCGTGGAATGAAAATATAGATATAATGGTCAATAGCTGGATTGAAGAAATCCAAAAACTTTCAGGATTTAAATATATCCCTGAGGAAGTAGAAACAGGAGTAGCTAATGGGTAAAGAAAAAGAAGTAAGAAATTACAACAGACGATATGCAAAAGAATATGGGTTTTGGCGTTCCTTATGGTATGTTATTTTTTTGTACGGAGTTACCGTGCCGTTCTTTTCTGTATTTTATGACTATAAAATAACAGGACAGGAAAATTTATCTAAAGATATATTCAATTCAAATTATATTTATTGCGGAAATCATGTTTCAATATTTGATCCGTTTCTAATTCCTTTTGCAACAAAAAGACTAATGGCGTGGATGGCAAAGAAAGAATTGTTTAATCCTGATGAAAAATTCAGCAAGCTTATAATTTCATTGGGAGCATTTGCAGTAGACAGAACAAAACCCGAAATTGCAACATTCAAAACAGTAAGGGACATTTTTACAACAAAATGGGCATTAGGAATCTTTCCTCAAGGAGGAACAAGACCTTATGGGAAACTGGATGAGATTAGAAGAGGATTTGCTGCCATTGCGAAAAATGCAAAAGCTGACATTGTACCTGTAGCAATTGCAGATTTTTCAGGTTATCCAAAATTATTCCCGTTTAAAAGACAGAAAGTAAGATTACATATATGTAAACCGATATCATATCAACTGCCTGCTGATGAAATTGAATATCTTTGGTGTGAAGCAATTTCACAACACGCAGATTATGAAAATTGCTGTCCAAAACCGGAAAGTATGAAAGAAAAAGAAACTGCTACGGTATAGTATTTATTTTAATAACAAATGAGGTTCGCATATTTCAGCAAACCTCATTTTATTTAAAAATTAAGCTAAATCGTATTAACATATAATTCTATATCGTCATCAGAAATCATTTCGGTAACGGCTACAAGAATTCTTGAATCATCAAGTTTTATACCACCTGATATATTTACCAATTCAAGCTGTTTCAAATATTCATCAGCATTATCAGTTTCAACAACAAACTCGTTAAAGAAATTTTGGTTTAAAACTTTATAACCTTTAGCTGCCAACTTACCTGCCAAAACATGAGCATTCTTTGCAGACAAATAACCTGCCTGACGAAAACCTTTTTCACCCATAACAGAAAGGTATACTGTTACCCACAAGCCCATCAATGCCTGATTTGAGCATATATTACTTGTTGCCTTTTCTCTTTTAATATGTTGTTCTCTTGTTTGTATAGTAAGCGTAAAAGCCTGATTACCGTCAGCATCAACTGTTCTTCCGGCAAGTCTGCCCGGCATTTGTCGCATATATTTTTCTTTACAAGCAATGATTCCGGCATGAGGTCCGCCAAAACTCATAGGAATGCCGAGTGACTGAATATCGGCTACAACAATATCAGCATTTGACGGAGGTTCAAGAATTGATAACGTCGATAAATCAGTACACACAATCAATAAAGAACCTTCAACAGCTTCTGCCTTTAAAATCTCTCCGTAATAATTCGGAGTTTGAATAAGTACACAGGCGTATTCTGATACATCAGACGGAATTTTATCAAACAATTCTGTCTGAATTTCGCTTGCCCAAGTATATGTTTTAATTACATCTAAATATTCCGGATTAATATCCTTTGATATCAAAGCTTTATTTTTTTTAGAAATTCTTGCCGCCATTAAAACAGCTTCTGCACATGCAGTCGCTCCGTCATATACAGTTGCATTTGCAATATCCATGCCCGTAAGACGTGCCATCATTGTCTGGAATTCATACATAACCTGCAGCGTACCCTGAGAAATTTCTGCCTGATAAGGAGTATATGCCGTCAAAAATTCCCAACGTTGAGCTATCTGATTTATACACGCAGGTACAAATTTATTGTAAACACCGCCGCCTTTAAAATCTATGAAATCAGACTTGTTTTCCTTTGCCAAAGTCATAATTTTTCTTTGTACAGCCATTTCACTCATAGCATCATCAAGTTCAAACTCTGACAACCTTGCAGCATCAGGTATTTGTTTGAACAAATCCCCGATTGTACCGGCATTAACAGAGTTCAACATCTCTGTCTTAACTTCATCGTTATGCACCAAAAAATTTTTCATTATTATTCCACTTCTTCTTTATAATCACTGTATTCTAATAAATCATCCTGTTCAGAAGCATCTCCTGTAGCTTTAATTTTTATAAGCCAACCATTTTCATATACATCCTCGTTTAGTGTTTCAGGTGCTTCTACAAGTGCTGTATTTACATCAATAACTTCGCCGCTGATTGGCATATAGATTTCAGAAGCAGCTTTTACTGATTCTATTGCCGCAAAAGAATCCCCTTTCGAAAAACTTACACCGTTTTCAGGCAATTCTAAAAATACAATATCACCCAACTGTTCTACAGCATAATCAGTCAAACCAACCGTATAAGTACTATCGTCATTTTTTAAAATGTATTCGTGGGTTTTTGTACATAAAATCTTTTCTGTAATACTCATCATAGTCTCCTTATTATACTAATTCCTTATTTTATTGTTCTTATTTACGAAAGGTTTTTTAACGACCTCGGCATCATGTAATTTTTCTCTTATCATAACTTGAACAACCGTACCTGTGCAAATATCCTTAGTATTCTTTACATAAGCAAGGGCTATATTACATCCTAAAACAGGAGAAATACATCCGCTTGTAACTATACCTGCTTTTTCACCATTAAAGAATACTGCATATCCATGTCTTGCGATATTCTTATCCAACATTTTGATTGCGATAAGTTTTTTCCTTCCGCCATTTGCAAGCTGCTCCATAATAACTGATTTTCCGTTATAATCTTCTTTTTTATCCTTCGCAAAGGACCAGCTTAAACCTGCTTCAACAGGAGTAGTATCTTCATCTAAATCGTTTCCGTACAAATGAAGTGCAGC
The DNA here is from genome assembly GCA_902777385.1 of uncultured bacterium. Classification (GTDB taxonomy): domain Bacteria; phylum Cyanobacteriota; class Vampirovibrionia; order Gastranaerophilales; family Gastranaerophilaceae; genus UBA1221. The sequence goes on along the minus strand of CACYTP010000010.1, from coordinate 25,524 downwards.
TTCCAGTCTTAATGTATCTCTTGCTCCAAGTCCAATTGGCTTTATTCCAAAAGGTTCTCCATATTCTAATATTCTATCCCACAACACAGGAGCTATTTCATTTTTAACAAGCAATTCATAACCATCCTCGCCCGTATAACCGGTTCTTGATACCAAAATTTTATAATCGAGAATTTTTGCAGATTTAATTGTAAAAGAATCCTGTTGTGTATCCAACCCCATTGTTCTTAATAATTCATCAGCTTTTGGACCTTGGATTGCAAGCAAAGAATAATTATGAGATTGATTATCAATAGTTACATCATAACCTGAACTGTTAACACTCATCCAATTAACATCATCGTCAACTCTTGATGCATTACAAATTATCAGATAGTAATTTATACCCATTTTATAAATAATTAAATCATCAATTAAACCGCCCTTCTTATTTGGCAATTGGCAATATACAGCTTTTTCATAGTTCAGCTTGGAAATATCTTGCGGAACAAGTTTTTGCAAAAAATCCAAAGCATCATTTCCTGATACAAAAACTTCACCCATGTGAGAAACATCAAACAATCCTACAGAATTTCTGACTGTATTGTGTTCTTCAACAATGGTTGAATATTGAACAGGCATATGCCAGCCTGCAAAATCCACCATCTTTGCACCCAGTGCAATATGTTTTTCATGCAAAAATGTTTCTTTTACCATGACACTTCCCCCTACTGTAAATCTATTGTCTTAGCTTTATACATTTTTGTCAAGAAAAAAGCATAAACACAGCATATTCTATGTTACATTTTTTTGTATAAATCAATTTGTTTCTGAGTCATATTATCAGGCAGAACAATTTTTATTCTGGCATTAAGATTTCCATATCCGCCTGACTTTAGAGGTAATCCGAGATTTTTTAGCCTCAACATTTTGCCGGTAGAAGTCATAGGCGGAATTTTTATACCAATATTGCCATGCAAAGTTTTAATTTCTTTTTTACAGCCCAACACAGCTTCAGGAGGGGTTATTTCAATATCCTTGGTTAAATCTACACCATCTACCTGATATTCTTTATCACAATATTGTATTACAAGGAATAAATCACCTTTTTGTCCAAATTGATCGACTTTTCCTTCACCTTTTAATCTGATTTTCTGACCTGCTTTAACCTCCAACGGTATTTTAACCTTTATTGATTTTGGTGTATGAATAATACCAGTACCGCCGCAAGCAGAGCAATATCCACCACCTGACGGACACTGAGTACACTTGGAAATTTCCGTAAAACTTACACTGACAGGCTTCTGATTGAATACATCCTGAGCCGTTATGTTAAGAGTTTTAGTAATATTCAAATCTTCTGTCTGAGCCTGTTGCGTTTTTTTTCTGCCCCGAGCGGACGCACGTTGTTGCTGAGCTCCGCCCATACCGCCGAAATCAAATCCGCCAAAATTCATTCCGCCCATATTTGATTGGTGACCTGCTCCGCCCATCATATCACCGAACAAAGAACTAAAGAAGTCGGAAAAACCGCCCATATTTTGACCGCCAAAATTAAATTCATAGGCTTGACCATTTCCACCAAAACCGAAGTTTTCAAAACCCGGAGGCGGAGTATAACTCTGACCGCCCTGCCAATTAGCACCCAGACTATCATATCTCTGTCGTTTATTTTTATCACCTAAAACTTCATAAGCCTCATTTATATCTTTAAATTTTGCTTCTGCTTCTTTGGTTTTATTTACATCCGGATGATATTTTCTTGCAAGTTTTCTGTATGCTGATTTTATCTCAGATTCACTTGCATCACGCTTTACTCCCAATATTTCATAGTAATCTTTATATTCCATTTTTTATACAATTCTCCTTATAGTAATATGATAATATAGATTTTTAAAAAAGCCTAAATCCTTAATGTTTTTATAATGTTTCAAGCAAAAATAAAAATTTTTTTGGCTCTAATACAAAATCTTTTATTAATTCAAAGAGATATCAAAATTACCGTTGTAGAAACGAATTCGCAAAGTCATAGTTTCGTTCTTATAACCGCTTGGCGGAGGATTATAACTAGGGGTAGCCATTACAGCACTATATACCGCATCATTCAATGTTACATTAGATGATTGTTTTGAGAAAGTTCGGCTTGTGAGCTTACCGTTGGAAGCAACTTTAAATGATACTGCACATTCCCCATCTCCAACGACATTTGCAAAATCAATTTTTCTGCCTATAGTATTACGCAAGCCAACTTTATAATTTGACAATTCACGTTGTAAAGCCTGAGTATCAATAGTAGCTTTAGGTCTTAGTGTAGCCTGACTTTGGGAAGATGTTTGCTGAACAGGCTTAGTCGCGGTTGTTTGCGGAGTTTGTTTTGTCTGAGAAGTTGTAGTCGTTGTTTTTTGTTGAGTTGGACTTGCAGTACTCTTATTTGCAGTTGATTTTGATTGGTTTGCGATTGCCTGTGTCTTTTGCGGAATTGAAGGTGCCGCATTATTACTGCCACCCCCGAACATTTGAGCAAGACCTGAAACCACATCTTTCTTTTTCCCCGTTTGGGAAGTTGTTGTAGTTTTAGCAGGAGTTTTTGGCTGGGTAGTTACAGTTTTTTGCGACTGAGCAGAAACCTTTTGCGGTTGAGGAGTTAAGGCTTTTTGCGATTGAGTTATCTGTTTCTTAGCAGTTTGAACAGGAACTGAATTTTGTTGTACAGGCTCAGGCGTATTTGGAGAATTTAAAGTATTCTCAATTTTTGCAAGCATTAAATTTTTTGGTTGAACATTTTCCTGTTTTACTGTCTGAGCATCACCGTCTGACAAGCCTTGTGTACGCTCTTTCGCAGCTTTTTGTGCCGCAGATTTCTCATTATTTATAATTCCAACAGTAGAATTATCCCAAAAAGTGTCAATTGACGGGATATTCAAATTTTGTACTGGCTCTTGTGAAGTTTTTTTATCCGGATTATTTTTTTCGGTTTCATCAGGATTGCCTACAAAAAATAATACACCAAGCCCTAAAATTACAAGTAACAAAAAAATTACAGTTGATATAGGGTCAAATGAGTTTCGCAATCTTTCCAATTCAGGATACTGCTCTTCAAAAGTTTTTTTTCTGTATGTTTTTTTTTCTTCCTGCTTATATATTTTCCGAGGCACAGCAACCGGAGTCGATTTTTTCACTGTTCCAGCAACTTCCTCAAATACATCATTACCGCAATCACAAAAATCTGGTTTTACATCATATTCTGAACCGCATTCTTTACACTTAAACATATTAAATACCTAACGAGTAACCCTTTCTATATCATTATAATCGTGAGGTGTACTGTATTTAGCTTCACCTGATGTAACCTTCCAAGAACCCGTAACATCAGTTATTGTTCTGCTTGAACCGGTCGGGAACGTCAGAATAGAATGTCCCTGATATCCTCTTATCACAGGTGCAATATATTGAATTGCATAAGGCGTATACGCAGGATTAGCCGAATAAGTTTTCACATTAGTTACTTTACCGTATTTGTCAACGGTAAACGCAAATTTAAAAATAGTACCGTTTGGAACTGTCGGCAATTTTGAATCTTTCATAATCTGGTTTTGTAAACGGGAACGCCACTTATTCCAAGCTATTTCCTCCTCCTGAGCAGTTAACTGCCGTGGTTGCGGTGCAGAAGTCACAGGTCGCTGAACCGGCACAGGATTTTGAACAATTTTCGTACTATTTCCGACAGGTGCGGACTGAACTGTTTTATGAGTTGAGGCTACAGGAGCAGGAGTATATGTATTTTGGACTGTCTGAGTTCTTTGCTGAGGTTTCGCTGTCTGCTCTATTAAACGTTCCGCATAAGAGCTTGTTGTAGTCTGCTTTTGCGGTGTAACATTTTGCGAAACTCTTGAAGGTATCTGTTGCTGAGTAACAGTTACGGAACTCCTGTTCTCTTTACCACCGGAAGAAACTTTCACAGGTTCAGTTTTCACACTTTGAGTGTATTGTACAGTCTGAGCTTTCTCCTGTTCTATCTGATTATCAATTTTTTCATTAATAGTCATTTTAACCGTTTCTGTCTGAGGCTGCTCAGGAATTTCCATTATATCGTAGGTTTCCTCGGTTGTAACCTCTTCAGGAGTAATGGTATAACCCGAATCATATACAAGAATAGTCTTGTGCATTTTAGGTTTAGTTATACAAATACACACAGTCGAAATGATTGCCGCTATAAGCAATATTTGTAATATTAATTTCAAATTCATTAGTCTTTATCTACTTTTGCCAATAAACTTTCACTTGCGAAAGATTCAAATTTTGTCTGACTTAACATAAAGGTTTCTGCAATCAACAACGCAGTAGGAACCAACGCCGCAACGGCTGCCAAAAGCATTCCCTGTAAATCACCGCCAATACTTTGCATAAAGTATGAAACGTTCATTGAAAATTCAATTATGATAATAGCAACACCAATTATAAATGAACGACGCATTTCTGTATCCAGTTTCTTTGCACCTTCTAACCCGTATATTTCAACACCGTGCTGAAGATAATTGCTGTAACCGTCCTGTTTTAAAACATTTGATGCCTGTATTTTCTTATTACAGAAAAAACCGTTTGTAAATGCAAAAAATGCAAATACGATTAAGAACGTAGCAAGCACAAGAAATACAGGGCTTAGTCTTAATCCTGAAATTCTTACCCAACCTGCAGCCTCAGGGAAACACATAGCTAAAGTATTTGATACACCATAAGCCAAAAACGGTGCTGTCAGGATACCCAAAATTGTTTCTCCCATAGATTTTATCTGTAATGAGAATAATTTATCCTTTACGTTATTTAGTTTTGTCTTACTTAATGAGTTTATAAATCTTTCAATCCACTGCTGATAATCGTGAATAACGTGTTCAAAATCTTCTCTGTACTCATATTCATCTAACATTGCTCTTGTCTGAACGCTTATACTTTTAAAATATCCGCAAGCAAGCGATAAGGTTACTGTAGTACCAACAAAGAATAATGAGATAAATACAGCAAAGAACGGAATAGAATCCGGCGTCAGATAATATAAAACATTTATCAGATATATTGCTATATAGAATACAGAAGCCAAAACAACCATAAACTTTTCTGCAACAGAATTATTTATTGGCTGCCTCATAGCATTATTTTGTAAAATCAGATATATTCCATGCTTCAATATAAGACCTACACCGTACACAATCAAAGCGTATATAAATATTAATTTCATATTTGTAGGCATTTGAATAACGCTGCCGGACTCTGCCAACGGTAAACCTGTCAGATAATTTGAAACACCAAACGCACACACAAAAGAAGCAAGAAATAATGCAATATGTAATACAATTCCACCCTTTGAATTCATGGAAATCTTGTTCTTAAAATTATTAATAGGTGCTGCAATCTGCTTGATAATTGCTACTCTTGCATTTTCTATATCTGTTTTTCTTTTTTCCAAAACAAGTTTTGCCCCCGCATTTGGATCATTACCATATAATGCCATAACATCAGCTTCAGACATAGCGGAAGAAGTTGCTGTCTGTTGTGACGGAGCTACTCTTATTGTTATAAATTCATCAGAACCTTCTGCCATAATCTTACATATTTTATCAACTTCCAAACTCGCCGGAATAGGCTGACCTTTAAACAGAAATTTCTTTGTATTGAACTGGTTTATAAGTAAACATCTGTTAGTCTTTTCATCATATTGAACTGTCAACATAAACGGGAAACCCGTATTAACAATTACATCATAACCTGGTTTTGAGCTGATATTTATCAACTGCTTATCCGTAAAAGTTCTTTCACCTTGCTTTGTAATAATAGTAAATGACATTATTTTTACTCCTTATCGTCCTATTGCTTTCAAAAATCTTCTGTCTGACTTGTCTATCATAGCTTCATTTGCTACAACAAGCCTCGTTTCGCCTAATACAGGCGACAATTTTGTTTTGACTAAATCCAATTTTTCAGGCGGTGCATACAAAAACATCATTGCCAATTCAGGAACATATTTTTGAACACCTTTTATATTTTTAGGTAATGTTTCCCAATTTAATTGTCTTGATATCACACCCTGATTAGCCAAATCACCTATAACAACAACCGATGGTCTGTAACCTTCTTTTTTCATTGACAATGTATAACCCAAAGCTTTTTTTAAAGCCTCTCCATATGAAGTTGTATAATCTTTTTTATTACTTTTTAACGCCTCAATCGATTTACCAATTTCTGCCGAATCTGCAGGCGTTCCTTCAAATATCAAATAAGAACTGTTCGCTGCTTTAATTATCTTTACTGCATCCTCCGGATCTAATATCGCACACAAGGACTTTATGTACTTTATTTCATCCGATAATTTTTTCTGATTTGATGCAGAACCGTCTATCACAAAGATAACAGCAGATTTATGAAAATCATCTAACTTTATGCTGTTGAAAGCGACAAACAAAGACTTAGCTATAACAGCTGTCATAAAAAAAATAAATCCAATTGTAATAAGTCTTTTGTTCATCTTTTATTCAATACCCTAATAACTAACCGTAACATTTACAGATTTAGTTAAAACTAATTCCAGTTCTGTGAATGACGGAATTTCAGCATCTACACCCTGTTCAATTGCAGCACCAGCTAGACCTGTACCTGCACCTACACCTGCACCTATTGCGGTAGCCTTGCCAATATCACCACCAGATAGAGCGGCATATAACAAGCCTCCTAATGCACCAATTATTGCTCCGGTTGCAGCACTCGTCACAACTGATTTAACCTTACCATCATTTGCAACCGCAAAATCAACTTTATCAGTAGATATTGCATAAGTTTTATTTTCAGGAGTAACAATTTGATTAAACTGAATTACAACCTTGCCGTTTCTTGAACCGTATGATGCATGAACAGCCTTAGTTAACGTACCATAAACTAAACTTCCTTGTGGAAAAACTACAACCCCATTGTAAACCAAATCCTGCATCAAAACCGCAATAACCTGATCCCCCTTTTGAGCTGTCGCCGTATTTATGGAAGTCTGTAAATAGACATTCAGCTTTGCTCCCGAATCAATATGAGCAACACCACCCCTTAGTGAAGTTGGAGAATATAAAGAACTCTGCCTTTGTTGTTGCTGCACTTGAGTTTGATTATTCAACGTTATAGGTTCTTCAAAGGTATAACGATTAGCATTTGATGTACCAGAAATCAAATCCTGTGCCAATCTGTCATACACCGAAAGAATATTTGAATTATATGACTCCTCATATACAATTCCGTTACGTTTTATCTTTTTTAATATAGCATTACTTATCTTCTTACTTCCATTTGATTGATAGTAATAAAAGGCATTTTCACCGCTCTGTTGCAAAATAACAACCGCATAATTTGAAGAATCAGAATACGATTTTCCGTAATAAGGATCCTGTTTCTCCAAGTTGTAATTATAGGAATAATAACTGTCTGTAACCATAGGTTTTACAGTATCTACCCGAACATTTTTCAGATAGAACAATTCGCTATATGCAAAGCTTGCATTGAATGCCGTAAATATTAAAGCCAGTATTGTAGTAATTATTTTTTTCATTTATTAGTTCCATTTTGTTTTTTATGTATCACTGTCTGAGTAGTTTGTTTTGTTGTTGACATAGAGCCGTCATCGTTAATTTTTATAAGATATTCTATGATATTAATTGAAAACTGCTTATGCATTACAGGAGTACTCGTACAAATCCACCCTGTAGCCCCTAATAGCACAACTAATAAACATATAACAGAAACTTTTGTATCCAGTCTGATTAAAAATAAAACAGCCAGCACAGCTATTACAAATAAAATTAACGCTATTAAAAACATATATTATATTTCCTTATATTCTCTTTAAATTATAACCTTAAAAGCCTCAAAAAGAAATTTAGTTAAAAATTTTTAACAAAAATTAATGATATAAAAATATACCATTAATCTTTGTATTTTATTTTGATAAAAATTAACTTACAAAATTACAGAGAATGTCTAGGTCCCTGCATAGTATCATTTGATTCCATATAAGCTTTTTCTACAGGCGAATTAGCTGCACCGGCAGCAAAATGCATTTTCCCATCCGGTTCTACTTGAATTTCAAAAATATCAGGTGCCGGACAATCAGCACAAGGCGATGTTGCACATCTGCAATTTGGTTCTTTAGAACCATTCACATCAACATAAATACTCTGGAATGATGGGAATTTAGAATAAGGTAAATACCAATGAATACCATCCGAAGTAATTAAAGACGCAGTTTTGAAGGTACCCTGACCGGTCGGTACGGCATGATCAGCATCACAATTTATTTCATCAGATGCAGTATTTGATTTCCTTGCAAACAGATTGCAGAATTTACTCTTTGCTGATGCATCAGTAGAACCGCCATAAGCATGTCCTAAGTATGTAACTTCACTGGTATTATCAAATCCGGCAAATACACCATTTGACGGATATAAGTCTTGATCGTTTACCAACTCATAAACCATTCGTTCCGCAACATAATACGCCTTTTTAAACATTGCTTTTGATTTATTTGGTCTGACATGTGATACCGCAGGCAATATTATTGATGCTAAAACTCCTAATACAGCAAGAGTAATCATAACCTCAGCCAAAGTAAATGCTTGTCTTTTAATTATCATACAAATCCTCTATAACTTAACCGATATAACAAATATATTTTAACATATATTTGAGTGAAATGCAATATATGAGTAATGAATATTGACTTTATTAACAATAAAAGTTATAATAAATATATATAGTTCAAGGGGGTATTGAATGAGATTTAAAAAAGCATTTACACTTGCTGAAACATTACTGGTATTCATTATCATCGGTATTGTTGCATCGGTTGGGGTTAGTACACTCAAGCCTTGGGAAAAATCATACAAATATGCGTATTCTAAGATATACAATTCTCTGGGTGTTACTATGTTCAACTACATGGCTACAAAGAATACCACCGATGGAGAAGCTTTCCCGAAAGACTCAGGTGAATTATGTTGTGCTATTCTTGAATATATGAACGCTGCAGGTTCACATGTTTATCCTAATGTAAGGCAAACAATTTGCAATAAATCTAACGGTGAATATACTGTCAATAGTTTACATGTATGTAGCAAAAGAGATTTAGATAAGGATCCGGCGTATGTAAATGCCCAAAATCCTTTCGCCAGAACAGACTCAGGCTTAAAAATGCTCAAACTATCTAACAGCACATATATGTGGTTTGCCTCTGCTAACGGGAAAAAACCGTTTGAATCAGGAACCTTAACTGACAGTTTAGGTATAAAATACAAATTTAAGTATTATATAGTTTTTGTAGATTTAAATGGAGACAGAAGACCAAATTCTCCGCAATGGACAAATAATGTAGCACCTGATATTGTAGCTTTTGCAATTACAGACCAATATACGATATTACCTCTTGGGTATCCGCAATTTGATACAAGATATTTATCTGCACATGTAATTTATCCTGCAATTAATGATAATGAAGATGGTGATTCTGATGATACTGAAACTGTTTCAGACCCTTTAACCTTCTATGAAGCAAGAGTTAAAGCATATAGTTTAAATATTCCGACAACGGCAATGATTTCATCTACAGACTTATTCTCACTGGATTATGAAGATGTAATCAATATGTCTGACAGTACAGGTTCCGGCCACTTTTTCAGAATAAAAAATATAGCCAACAGATATGAAACGGCACCAACTTTTGAATCAGATTTATGTATGCAAAAGGAATTAGGTACCAATAAACAGATTAAACAACCTGTATGCGAAGTAAGAATCTATGATTACAATTAGTAAGATTTATAAATAAAACAAAGAGCGAATGAATTAAATTCATTCGCTCTTTATTTTTATAACTTCATTTTTAATTTTATTGTTTACCATTTCTTTTATAAAAGTCTTCTATAAAACTTGTATTGAAATTACCACTCATAAACACTTCATCTTCAATAATAGACTGATGGAAAGGCAACGTTGTTTCAACACCGGTAATAACATATTCTTTCAACGCTCTGTACATTCTGCGACGAGCTTCGTTACGAGTTCTTCCCCAACAAATCAGTTTACCAATCATAGAATCATAATATGGAGGAATTTTATAATCCTGATATGCGTGAGAATCAACTCTTACGCCAAATCCTCCCGGAGTAACATATCCCGTAATTTGTCCCGGATTAGGCATAAAATCTTTATCTGGATTTTCTGCATTTATACGGCACTCAATTGCGTGACCACGCAATATAATATCATCCTGAGTAAAATCTAATTTTTCACCTGAAGCGACCAAAATTTGTTCACGCACCAAATCTACATTTGAAATCATTTCAGTAACACAATGTTCTACCTGAATTCTTGTATTCATCTCCATAAAGTACCATTTACCGTCATGGTCCAATAAGAACTCACATGTGCCAACGCCTTCATAATTTATAGCTTTTGCGGCACGAACAGCAGCTGCACCCATTTCTTTTCTTGTTGCTTCATCAATTGCAGGAGACGGAGCCTCTTCCAAAAGTTTTTGGTGACGTCTTTGAATAGAACAATCACGTTCTCCTAAGTGAACAACATTACCATATTGATCTGCTAAAATTTGAACTTCAATATGGCGAGGATTTTCTAAGTATTTTTCCGCATAAACGTCAGGATTACCAAAGAAATTCTGAGCCTCTGACTGGCATAATGCCATGTTAGTATCAACCTCGGCATTGCTGCGGCAAATTCTCATACCTTTACCGCCACCGCCTGCGGTTGCTTTCAATATAATCGGATACCCGACTTTTGCAGCAAACTCTTTAACTTCTTCAGGAGTATGTAAAATTCCTGTTCCCGGAGTCACAGGGACATCATTATCTATCATAGTTTGACGTGCAGTAGCTTTATCACCCATCTTCTTCATTGCATCGGAAGTTGGTCCGATAAATTTAACGCCTTGTTTTTCGCATATTTCAACAAAATCAGCACGCTCTGACATAAAACCATATCCGGGATGAATAGCATCAGCACCTGACACATCTACAGCAGACATAATTGCCGGAATGCTTAAATAACTTTTCGCACTCTGTGCAGGTCCTATACAATATGCTTCTGTTGCCAATCTTACATGCAAAGAATTTGCATCAGCTTGTGAATATATTGCAACTGTAGGTATCCCTAATTCTCGACACGCCCTAATAATTCTTACAGCTATCTCGCCTCTATTGGCGATTAATACTTTTCTAAACATAATACTATCCCTATTCAAACATAGCAAAGGCTCAACAAATTGAGCCTTTACAAAAATCTTAAATTATTCTACATACATCAATACTTGCCCGAATTCAACAGGCTGACCGTCTTGAACACAAATTTCAATAACTTTACCTGCGACCTCGGATTCAATTTCATTCATCAACTTCATAGCTTCTATAATACAAACCTTATCACCCTGTTTGATAGTTTGTCCAACAGTAACAAAAGGTTTTGCATCCGGAGATGGAGAAGTATAGAACGTACCTACCATAGGTGATACAATCGGCGTACCTTTCTTTTCTTCAGTTTTAGCCGTATCAGCTGTTTTGGCAGCAGAAACCGAATTCTGTACAGACGGAGCAGCTGCAACTGCAGCAGGTGCAACAATAACATCTTTTCTTATCGTTATTGCACAATCACCATCTTCTAAAGATATTTCAGTCAATTCATTTTCTTTCAATACTTTTGAAAGTTTTTCTACATATTCTATATCAAAATTCATCATTATACCTTTCTTTTAGTCTCAAGAGAACTAGGCTCTATCAAGATATTCATTAGTTCTGGTATCAACTCTTATCATATCTCCGTTTGAAATAAAGAACGGAACGTTTACAACTGCACCTGTTTCTAATGTAGCAGGTTTTGTACCGCCCTGAGCTGTATTACCCTTTTCTGACGGAGGAGTATCTGTAACTTCCAGAACAACATGAGCAGGAATATCAACACCGATAATTTTACCATCATGAAGAAGCACTTGAACTACCATATTTTCTTTCAAGTATTTTACACCGTCCCCAACTTGAGTTTCAGTAACTTGCAGCTGTTCATAAGTTTCGTTATCCATCATAACGAATTCTGCACCTTCTTTGTATAAGTATTGCATTTCACGTCTGTCTAAAGTTGCTTTGCCGACTTTTTCACCGGCTCTGAATGTTCTTTCTACAACCTGACCTGTTTCAACATTTTTAAGTTTAGTTCTTACAAATGCTGCACCTTTACCGGGTTTTACATGTAAAAATTCAACAACAGACCACAGCCCATTATCCAATTCAAGTGTTAAGCCTGTTTTTAAGTCGTTTACTGAAATCATATTTTTCCCCTATTTTAACTAATTGTCATACTTTATGTACCAATTTTACCATAAATATCTGTTTTTTCAAAACTTATTTACAATTTGTAAATGAAACAGTATTCCGCAAGAATTATCAGTTGGGTTACTATATTTTTAATGCAAGTTTTTTAACGTCATCGACCGTTACTTTTCGATTTTTCCACCATTCGTGTTCAAAAATATGCTCCGGCATTTTAATCATATCCATTGTTGACTTCTCACCAACCAAAAATCTTTTCAAAACAGAGAAAGAGCTTTCCCAACCCTTATCAGCTACAAGTTTTGTACGCCCATCAATTTCCAAAACTTTTTTAGTTGAAACTTTTAACGGACTGTCTGAAAAATTTTTATCAGCAAATCTTGCGACTTTGCCGCCAATCTCGTCAGCATATTTTAGCAACGTATATAACTGAGGAAGACCTGCCGCCTTTTCAACACCTCGTGCTTCATCTGTTAATTTGATAATTTCTTTTTCTGAAAACCTTGCGGTGAATTGAGGTTTTCTACAATCCGTATTAACACCTATAGGTAAAACGTACATTTAATATAATCTCCTTGCTTGACTGTAATAAAACATACTTAAATTTTTACATAAATACTTGTACCTGTCAATAAAAAAGACTCCTTTCGGAGTCTTTTTGTAATCGTAATCGAAATTGCGTATTAACGTTTTGAGAATTGGAATCTCTTACGAGCTCTTTTTCTACCGTATTTCTTACGTTCTTTAACACGAGGGTCACGGGTCAAAAGACCTTCCATTCTTAATACGTTTCTGTATTTTTCATCGGATTTAACCAATGCTCTTGAAAGACCGTGTCTGATAGCACCACATTGTGCTACAACACCACCGCCGATAACTTTAACTCTTACATCAAAGTTTTCTTGATTATCAGTCAAAACTAGCGGTCTATATACCAACATTTCAACAGCCGGACGGTTGCCGATATAGTTTTTCAATGTTTTACCGTTTACGAAAATTCTGCCTTTACCTTTTACAAGTTTTACAACTGCAATAGCGGTTTTTCTGCGGCCGGTTGCCATAATTTCTTTATCTGCCATTACTTAGCCTCCTTTTCGAGAACGATTGGTTTTTGTGCAGCATGCGGATGTTCGCTGCCTGCATAAATTTTCAATTTAGTTAACTGCTGAGCACCCAAAGTATTATGTTGAAGCATACCCTTAACAGCTTTTTCCAAAGCTAAAGTACCGTCTTTTTCCATTAATTCTTTGAAACTTGCACTCTTCAAACCACCCGGATAACCGGTGTGATGTAAATAGATTTTATCTGTTTCTTTTTTACCTGTTACAACAACCTTGTCAGCATTGATAACGATAACAAAGTCACCTGTATCAACGTTAGGAGTGTATTCAGGTTTGTTTTTACCTCTAAGAATATTGGCAATTCTAACTGCCAGACGACCCAATGTTTCGCCTTCAGCATCTATCAAATACCATTTTCTTTCTACTTCTAGAGGTTTTGCTGAATATGTCTTCATGCTTTTTCTCCGTTTATAATTTATTATATTTAACTTCCATTAAAGTCAATCCGTAAGGACTAACTGTCTGACCGGCTTTTGTCCGATCTTTTGCATCCAAAACATCTTTCATGTGTTCCGGCGGCAAATTATGACCTTCTATTTCAAGAAGGGTACCGACTATAGTTCTTACCATATTATAGAGAAATCTGTTTCCCTCAATATCAATAACAACTCTATCACCGTCTGCTCTATAGCATTCAGCTTTTGTTAAAGTACAAACTTTGCTCGGGTTAAGCGTTCCGGAGCTTTTGAAACTTGAAAAATCGTGTTCCCCCAACAAATAATTCAAAGATTTTTGCATCCTAACTATATCTATAGGGTACTTCACTCTCAATAAATCTCCATCATAAGCGTTTTTACATCTTCTGTTTATAAACACAAATCTGTAATAGCGACTTACGGCAGATTTTTGAGCATGAAAGTTTTTATCGACTTCTCTTAAATCATCAACAGAAATATCATCGGGTAATATTTCATTCATTTGGTAAAGGAACTTTGAAGCAACAATGGGTTCCTCTACATCGAAATGAATTATTTGACCTTTTGAATTGACACCTCTGTCTGTTCTTCCGGAGAAGATTGCCTTTATCGGTCGGTTGTATTCACATACCTCTCCGTTTTCCAAACGGCGGACATGTTTTACTGTCAAAGTGCTTAATGCTCTTTCAAGTTCTCCTTGTATTGTCGGTAATCCTTCTATCGGCTTGCCATTTTCTAATTGAAGCTGACTGCCTGCATAATTTTTTCCGATATACTGAACTCTTAAAGCATATCTAATCAATAGCTTATACCAATTGGATTAAAGCCATTTCGGAAGCATCACCACGACGTGGAGGCAGTCTGAATATTCTTGTATATCCGCCTTTTCTGTCTGAATATTGCTTACCGATTACCACAAACAACTTTCTTAAAACTGTTTGAGGTGCTAATTTCTTATCAGCAACTGCTTCATCAAATACTTCACCGGTTTTCAAATCCATGAATTTTCCGGTTTCTTTATTATAGATGTGTCTTGCAGCCTGACGAATAGCAGCTAAATCACCTTTTTTTGCAAGAGTGATAATACCTTCAGCGTATGGTCTTAAAGCTTTTGCTCTCGCCATAGTTGTTTTGATTTCACCATGCACAAAAAGTTCAGTAGCTAATGCACGCAACAAAGCATCTCTTTGATCCTTTGCTTTACTTAGCGTATGTTTTTTTGTCATGTGTCTCATTTTGTTTTTCCTTTATATTTTTGTTTTATTCTTTTTGTTTATAGGTTAAACAGTTTAATGGTTGAATAGTTGTTTACGTTTTTTATTCAATTACAATGTGAAAAATTGAAATAAACCTTTTAACTTTTCAACCCTTCAACTATTCAACATAATTAACCGATTTCTTCTTCGATTTCAGGATTTGGAGCCAAATCTAAACCAAAATGGTGCAATCTTTCGATTACTTCATCAGAAGATTTTTTACCGAAGTTTTTAATGTTCAGCAAATCATGTTCTGATTTTTTTAGCAATTCAGCCATTGAATTGATGCTTGCTCTTTTTAAGCAATTGTAAGCTCTTACTGACAATTCCAATTCTTCAATTGTCATTGTAGGAACAGCTTCATCTTCTTCAACTGTTTCTTCAATTTGTGCAACAGGAGCAATTACAGGCTGACCTGTGATTGAAGCTATTTGCATAAAGTGGTCGATTAACAAGTTTGAAGCCTGACTCAATGCTGTAGTAACTTCGATAGAACCGTTTGACCAAATTTCCAAAGTCAATTTATCAAAGTCAATTGAATCACCTACACGAGTGTTTTCTACATTGTAGCTAACTCTCTTGATAGGCATAAATGTTGCGTCTATCGGAAGAACATCAATTGAAACATTCTTAGAATCTCTAGGAACATCATGAGGTTCATAGCCTTTGCCTGTTTCTACAATAACGTCAGCGTGGAAACTGCCGCCTTCAGCAACAGTACAAATCAACCAATCAGGGTTCACAACTTTTACACCTGCAGGTAATTGAATATCACTGGCAAGTACTGCACCTGCTTTATCAACATCAATACGCAAATGTTGAGGTTCAGGAGAATCAGTTTTTACAACCAATCCTTTTAAGTTCAACATAACGTCGATTACATCTTCCAATACACCTGGAATAGCAGTGTATTCATGAGTTATGCCTTCAATTCTTGCAGATGTAACAGCAGTACCTTCAAGGCTTGATAATAATACACGTCTTAAAGAATTACCTATTGTTGTACCAAAACCTTTTTCCAATGGTTCGATAACAAATTTACCGTACTGTGAACCGTCTGAACTTGTTGTAGTATTTACGCATTTAATTTTTAATTCCATTCTTTTAATCTCCTAGTTTTAAAAATAACTATCTTGGATTTTAAATCCTTTCGGATTTATTACCGGCAGAACCGGTTATATTTTATTGTCACCTGCTATTACTTAGAATAATACTCAATTACGAGCTGTTCTTTCATATCAGGATCAAGCTCTTCTCTTTCAGGGATTCTGTCAAACGTAATTTTTAACGCATCCTTATCAACAGTCATCCATGCTGAACTACAAGGCATATCTATCATTTCAGTAACAGTCTTTATGAAGCTTGAGCTTTTAGCTTTAATTGTAATAACGTCACCTGCTTTTACTGAGTAAGAAGGAATATCAACTTTCTTACCGTTTACAAGAACGTGACCGTGGTTTACGATTTGTCTTGCCTGTTTACGAGTAATACCTAAACCGGCTCTGAAAAGAATGTTATCCAATCTTGATTCCAATAACTGTAACAAGATAGTACCTGTAACACCTCTTCTTCTTTCAGCTTCACTATAATATTTAGCAAATTGTTTTTCACTTACTAAATATGTATATCTGATTTTTTGCTTTTCAGCCAAATGTATAGCGTATTCAGAAAGTTTCTTTCTTACTGCACCATGCTGACCTGAAGCATTTTGTCTCATTGATGAAGTTAGTTTTCTGTTTGATAAATCACTAACTTTCTTATTTCTAAACAATTTGTTAGAAGGTCCTGTATATCTAGCCATTTTAATTTCTCCTTTTTACTTGCGGCAGGGCATCTATGGTTTACGATTTGGCTTTCTCGCAAGCCCCTGCCAATTACTTTTTTGTTGAAACGTTTTATAGTTTAATGGTTGAATAGTAATAAATTTTATTTTAACTTGTATATCAAAGATTAAAGTAAACCTTTCAACTACTCAACTACTATACTCTACGTTTCTTAGGCGGACGGCATCCGTTGTGAGGAATAGGGGTTACGTCTCTGATTAACGTAATTTCTAAACCTGCAGCCTGGATTGCTCTGATTGCAGTTTCTCTGCCTGAACCCGGTCCTTTAATATGAACTTCAACTTTCTTCATACCTTGGTCGATTGATTTTTTAGCTACCAATTCAGCTGCAGATTGTGCTGCGAACGGAGTACCTTTTCTTGCACCTTTAAATCCGCTTGCACCTGCTGTAGCCCAAGCAATAGCATTACCCTGAGTATCAGTAGAAGTTACAATTGTATTGTTGAATGTTGACTGAATGTGCACAACACCCTGCAATACATTTTTCTTTTCTTTTTTCTTTGTTTTTACTGGTCTTGCCATTTTTCTTTCCTTTATATTTTACTTATTTCTTATATCTTATATTTATTTACTGTGTCTTACACATCTGAAAAGCCGCTGTCTTGGATTTTCTTTGTGCTCAACTTGCCTCATTTCCGAACTTTCGGTTCTGTCAATTCGGAAGTTTCGCTTACCGGACTCCGTCTGTCCGAAAATCCGCTAAGCTGTCTTTTTCTTGGTAATAGCTAAACCTTTTTTACCACGACGAGTTCTTGCATTAGTCTTTGTTCTCTGACCACGGCAAGGAAGATTTCTCTTATGTCTCATACCTCTGTATGAACCAATTTCCTGTAAACGTTTGATATTCATAGATACTTCACGTCTGAGGTCACCTTCAATGTGGTAATTAGCTAATTCGTTACGAAGGTTTTTAATATCTTCTTCTGTTAAATCGTCTGTTCTTAAATCAGGTGATATACCTGTAGCTGCCAAAATTTTCTTAGCTCTTGTTGGTCCTATACCGTAAATATAGGTTAATGCTATTTCCATTCTTTTGTTACGAGGTAAATCAACACCTACTAATCTTGCCATTTTTTATTTTCTCCTTTTCTTTGGCTTGTGGTAAATTTACGCTTACACTCTGCGAAAATTCACCTCTTGGATTGTTGCTTCACCCTCCGCAGACATTCACTAAGCTGTTGCTGTCGTTCATTTAGCTTCGGGTTACTTCGAGTTTCACTCTACGCAAAAATCCGCTTGTTAGATTTTTTTGGGTATGAGGGATAAATACTTCCTCACCACTTGCCAATTGTGTGTGCAAGTTCCACATTTTATGTCTTAACCCTGTCTTTGTTTATGCTTAGGGTTTTCGCAAATTACGGCAATTCTGCCTTTTCTTTTAATACATTTGCATTTGTCGCAAATCTTTTTAACTGATGATCTTACTTTCATTTTTGTTTTCCTTTATATTAATTAATTCGTGAGATACTACTTTAATCTGAATGTAATTCTGCCTCTTGATAAATCATACGGTGTCATTTCAACCTTTACACGGTCGCCCGGTAAAATTCGTATGAAGTTTTTTCTGATTTTGCCTGAGATATGTGCCAGAATTTCATGATCGTTTTCTAATTTAACTCTGAACATAGCGTTCGGCATGGATTCTATAATTGTTCCTTCTATTTCAATAACGTCTTTTGACATATAGTCCTCATTTTCGGCTAATTTTACATGTGCACAGTACACCTCTTTTAGGTGTCTTTTATAATTCTACTTGCAAAATATTTGAATGCAAGCGATATTCTTTGTTTTTCATGTAATTTTATTAGACATACTTATTGGTTGTTTATTTAAAAACGGCACAGTTTCAATAATTACAGCAGAATTAAAAAGGTACTGTAGAATTAACTTTTAGTACCTTTTGTAAATTTTTCTTAATAATTCTTATTATTTAATTTTTATAAAAACATTAGGTTGTATTGCTTATTTTGGCCAAGGGTAATCCTTTGGAAATGCCCAACCTGCATCCATAATACGACGCGAACATCCCTGCCCTGCTCCTCTTCCGTCTTTTCTGCATCCCTCACCCCACGCATTTTCAAACTCCTCTTTAGAATACCAATAGCCCATAGGAAGTAAAGCCCCATCAGGCTTTAACACAAAGAAAAAAATATCTCTGCCAATTCTGTTTGGATTTCTATCAGAACCATTTACATCAATTATAAAGGCATTTTTAGCACTGTCTGTCCAATCCCAAATTCCATCATGGACAAACGACACACAAGCTCCATTATTAAAATGCCAAGTATAAGCCCAATTATCATTCATCTTTACAGGTGCATAATTTGAGCCTCCCATATCTGTTATACGATATTTTGCAGGGTCATCAAAACACATCTTCCTTGCAGAATCCTCTTTGACAGAATCAGCCGGAAGATATTTCGTTATTGCATTGGCAAACTTTTGCACATCCAAAAATTTTTCATGATTCCATAGTTTATAGCAAAACGGCATTTGCACAGGATCAATCCCATCGTATTCGGCTTTCAACATAGAAACTGCTTGAGTTATAATTGCATAGTTCTTTTTTAATTGATTTAAATATACTTGCTTTTGGTAATTCTGAATTAACGTAGGCAAAGTCATCGCTGCAACTACTCCGATTATCCCGAGGGTGATTAAAACTTCTGCCAACGTAAAGGCGGCACGACGAGGCTTTGCAGCCTGAGCAACGTGTGCAGCACCCTCGGCTAGGGTAAATGCAGCTTTCCGCATGTCATTGCGAGGGAGCAAGTAGCCTTGCGACCGTGGCAATCCAGCCGTTTTTTCGGCTGTTGATACTAAAGATTTAACACTATCAGAAAGGTCTGACCCCTCACCCGAAAATCTGACTTTCGCTTTGCTCAAGTTGATTTTCAACCCTCTCCCGACGGTAGAGGGCATATTTCCTATTCCAAAACAGCTGAACTTCTCAGCTATAAAACTCCGTAAACCCTTGCTACAAGAGGGTTTGCCCCCCCCCCCCATACTTAAATCCAATCATGATAACATCCTCCGTGGCTTTTACATATTATAATTATAAACGATTTTCTTAATTTTACAAGTCTTTTAAATTAAGAATTTAATATCTACATTCAGCATAAAATCATTGTAAAGTTTCATTACAAAAAATAAATTCCCTGAAATTCGCAATAATAAAAAAACTTTATTAAACTAAGAAGAGGAGTATTAACTATGGCAATGAAAGTTGACGGTATAGAAAATGAAGATGAATTAAAGAGAGCTCAGGCTGCGGCTCAAGCTTCCGGCGGAAGTATTCCGAATTATCAGGATTGGGCAAATGTTTTGAGTGATTTAAAACTGGCAGGAGTAGATTCCACAGGTTCTTATGATGGTGACAAAGCGTTAAGAGATGAAATTGAAAAACAGATAGACCAATTTTTAGAAGAAGCACAAGAAGCTAAAAAGGCTCAAGAGGCTCAACAAGAAACAAGCCACGCAAAAGAGACTTCGGAAACCGATAAGGATCAGGAGATTAAAGCCAGTCTTGCAAATGCAACGAGTTCAATGATTATGGCTGATTATATGAAGTATTATCACTTAATGAGTTAGCAATGATTTAAAAATATATTAGTTTATGGTATACTGCCTCCTATACAGGAGGCAGTTATGTTAAGAGGACCATTTTTAGACAGAAATTGGATGGGACAAAACCCTGACTACAACAGTGCTGATATAGTAATGCTCGGTTTGCCGTTTGACGGCACCGTATCCTATAGACCAGGTTCAAGGTTTGCACCTGAGCAGATTAGGCTCGCTAGCTGGGGGTTAGAAGAATATTCGCCTAAATTTGATAAATTTTTGGAAGATGTAAATTTTCACGATGCCGGAGATTTGGAATTTCCTCTTGGCAACACATATAAAAGTCTGGATACAATCAGACAGAATGTGGAAGACATTTATAAAGACGGGAAAAGAGTGTTTGGTATAGGCGGAGAACACCTTGTAACTTTACCTGAAATCGAAGCTGTATCAAAGTTTTATAAGGATTTGGCAATCGTACATTTTGACGCTCATACTGATTTACGAGAAGAATATTTAGGTGAAGAAATGTCCCATTCCGCAGTAATACGGCACGCATCAAAAATTATTGGGGCTGAAAATATAAAGCAAATTGGCATTCGTTCCGGAATGAAGGAAGAGTGGGAATTTATGAAAAAATACAACACTCTTGCCCACAAATATACAGACCTTGATGCTTTAAAAGGCAAAAAAATATTTGTAACGGTTGATTTAGATGTCCTCGATACATCCATCATGCCGGGGACCGGAACACCTGAAGTCGGAGGATTACAATTCAATGAACTCGTCGGATGGTTCGAATACCTTAGGGATTTTGATATCGTTGGGGCAGACGTAGTTGAACTTGCACCTGATTATGACGCTTCGGGAGCATCTACAGCTGTAGCGACAAAGGTTATCCGTGAATTATTAATGATAATGTAGGGGTATAAATGCTTAACATAAGAATTCAATTTTTAAAAGATGAAATAAACAAACACAACCATAACTATTATGTAAACGATAATCCTACAATTAGCGATTATGAGTATGACAAACTTTTTGCAGAATTAAAACAAATAGAGGCAGACCATCCTGAACTTATTACCCCTGACAGTCCGACACAAAGAGTAGGTTCCGTCAGTGAAAAATTTTTACCGTTTACGCATACACACAGACTATATAGCCTTGATAACACCTATAATTATGAAGACTTAAAAGACTGGTACCAAAAAATACAAAAAGAATACGGTACGGATGTAGAATTAGTTTGCGAGTTAAAAATCGACGGGTTGGCAATCGCACTTACTTATGAAAACGGAATTTTCACCCGTGGCGTAACCCGTGGTGACGGGGTTACGGGAGAAGAAATTACCCAAAATCTAAAAACAATAAAGGCAATCCCTCTAAAATTAAAAGACAACGTAAATCTTGATGTCAGAGGGGAAATTTATATGCCAAAAACTTCATTTGAAAAACTTAACGCAGAAAATCTTGAAAAAGGCGAAAAACTTTTTGCTAATCCAAGAAACGCTGCAGCAGGCTCGCTAAGACAGCTTGACAGTTCAATAACTGCAAAAAGAGATTTATCTATGTTTACATATACTCTTGTTACTGAAGACTTAGATAATCCGCCGTCAACACACTATGAAAGTATAATGTATATGAAAGAACAGGGATTTAAAGTAAATCCTAACATAAGGCTGTGCAAAAATGCGGATGAAGCCATTGAATACTGTAAAGAATGGGAAAACAAACGATTTGACTTAGATTATGCTACGGACGGAGTTGTTATAAAGGTTAACAAAGTTGCGATACAAGAGGATTTAGGATTTACCGCTCGTGCACCTAAATGGGCAACAGCGTTTAAGTTTCCGCCGGAAGAGATATCCACTGTTATTGAAAGCATTGAACTTGGCGTCGGAAAAACCGGTGCCATAACTCCGGTTGCAAATTTTAAGCCTGTTCAGCTTGCAGG
Source organism: uncultured bacterium (assembly GCA_902777385.1). Taxonomy (GTDB): domain Bacteria; phylum Cyanobacteriota; class Vampirovibrionia; order Gastranaerophilales; family Gastranaerophilaceae; genus UBA1221. Next base: position 3,031 of record CACYTP010000010.1, on the reverse strand, counting down.
CAGCACAGTATCAAGGGCTACGCTACACAATTTTGATGAAATAAAAAGGCTTGATATAAAAATTGGGGATACAGTTTTAATCAAAAAAGCTGCTGAAATTATCCCAAAAGTAATAAAAGTTGTTGACACACCGCATCACGAAGACAGACCTGCATACATACCTGCAAAAGTTTGTCCGGCATGCAATAAACCGCTAAGTACAATTGAAGGTGAAGTTAATCTTTATTGCACAAATTCTGACTGTGAAGGACAGCTTAAAGCTAAAATAGAATACTGGGTTTCAAAAGATGCAATGGATATAGATTCACTCGGACCGTCTATTATTGAACAATTATTCTCACGAGGTATGGTAAAAACTCCTGCAGATTTATATAAATTGACCATTGAAGACTTCATGAAGCTTGATTTGGTAAAAGAAAAATCCGCAACAACCTTGTACGAGTCAATTCAACAAAGTAAAAGCAACCCGTTAAAACGATTTATTACGGCACTCAATATTAAGAATATAGGAAAAGAAACGGCAGATATTCTTGCAAGAGAGTTCGGAACGTTGGAAAATTTGATTAATGCGGATTTTAATAAGCTAAAAGAAATCAACGGAATAGGGGAACTCACAGCAAACGAAATTGTAAAATTTTTCAAAGATAAAAAAAATATAACATTACTTAACGAATTCAAAGTACTCGGAGTTGAGCCTGAAAAAGCACAGCAGGCAACATCTTCTCTGTTTAAAGGAATGACTTTTGTCCTTACCGGAACTTTAGAAAACATGACAAGAAATCAGGCTGGTGATATAATTAAATTACACGGAGGACAAACTTCCTCTTCGGTATCTAAAAATACCACATACGTCTTAGCAGGAGAAAATGCCGGCTCAAAATTGACAAAAGCTCAAGATTTAGGCATAAAAATATTGACAGAAAAAGATTTTCTTGAAATGATAGGAAAGGAAATTTAAGAGGTTCAGGAATGAGAAAAGGTCCAAAGATTATACAAATAAATGGTTACAGAGGAATATTCCTTGCCGCATTTATCGTAATATGCTTGTTTGCAGGATTTGTATTGTTCCCTGCAAAAGTTGCAACACTTTTATGGAACTATGTTGCGGCAAATTATATATCCATACCTCAAATAACCCTATGGCAAGGATGCTTGCTGTGGGCTATGACTGCACTTAGCATTTATATATTGAGTAATCGTAAATTTGCAATATCATTTCAACAACCCACAGAATTGAGCGATGCCGAAATGAAAATTCTCATGGACAGAATTCACATGCAGCAACAGGCTCAAAAACTGAATGCAATGATTATGCAATCTAATGATATAAAAATTATAAAAAAAGAAATTCCGTCAGAAACAGAACAAAATAACGACAATAGAACTGACATGAATTCTGATGTAAACGACAAACAATCTCAACAGTAATTTAAAATTAAGGAGTATATTTATGAAGAAGATTATTACAGCTGCAGTTATTGCAGGTATGATTGTATCTATTAGCGGTATAAGCACAATTGCTGCAGATAATACACCCGAGAGAGGAACTATATCCGTAAACACAAATGCAAGTGCAGAAATTACACCTGACACAGTGGAAATAAATATTGCAATTAAGACGAAAGATAATAAATCTCTTCAGAAAGCCGCTTCTGAGAATAAAATCACTTCCGATAATGTATATAATGCCCTGAAGGCAATGATTAATTATCAAAACGGGGACTATATAAAAACTGCGGACTATGATGCCAGACCTGTTTACACATATACTTCAAATAACAAAAAAGTTCTTGATAAGTACGAAGTATCAAACAGTATAATAGTTCATACAAAAAACATTGATAAAGCAGGAAATATGATAGATAAAGCTATATCTCTCGGAGCTACCGATGTAAAAGATTTAAGATTTTCCGTATCAAGCTACGAAAACAAATGTAATGAACTCTTAGAAACTGCATCAAAAAAAGCTAAAACAAGAGCAGATATTACTGCTAAGGCTTCAGGAACATACATAACAGGAGTTAAAAACTTAAATATCAGCTGTACTGAAAACACTGCAAACAGAGTTCCATACAGATTAATGACAAATAAAATGGCAATGATGGATAATGCCTCAGGAGCAGTAGCAGAGGCAGCACCTGCAACACCAATTCAGAGCGGAATTATAAAGATATACGCAAACCTAAATGCGGTATATTTTATTAAATAACTTTGTTTTTTAGATAACAGGGAACTCCCCTGTTATCTAAAACTTTATCGGATAATCTTTTGGTATCTCCCAACCGTTTTCAATAATTAAAGCCGCACAAGTTCTTCCATCTGCTATATCATAACATACTGATTTGGAACGTTGAAAGGAAAAGTCTCCTGAACGATATGGCTCAAATTTACCGGTAAGTTTATTTATCCTGAATATAAAAGCATCTTTACCCCAAATATTGTTACGTTTACCTCCATCTATATCAATGTATATTATCAAAGAATCCGAACTGCCACGAACAAAGTAGTAAGTAATACTATCTGCAAGTTCAATTATATAATATTGTTTACTAACAGTATTTAAATTAGTATTTTTATTACCACCTATAGTTTCATATACATTATATCCAAGCTCTCCTAATGTTGTTACACCGGAGTTCATTACATTTGTCATATAAGGGAGAATATATTTTTCTACATTCTGTTTAACAATAGCCTGATTAGCATTTGCCGCCTCATCAATAGACAAATTCTCCCATAAATTTGTATCTCCGTAATCAGCTTGTGCTCTTGTTAATGCCTGTGCCATAACGGAATATGCCTTTTTAAATCGAGTAAGTGCAACACCTTTTTGATAATTCTGAATTAAAGCAGGTAAAGTCATTGCAGCAACCACCCCGATTATGCCGAGGGTGATTAAGACCTCTGCCAACGTGAATGCAGCTCTTTTCCCCATGTCATTGCGAGGGAGCAAGTAGCCTTGCGACCGTGGCAATCCAGCCGTTTTTTCGACTGTTTTTAAAGTTGCATTATTTGAAACTTGTTCAAACTT
>CACYTP010000009.1 GCA_902777385.1 uncultured bacterium | reverse complement strand
CCATAATTGTTGATTCTCGTTCAATTAATAAATATGATTATAAACAACCGATTACATCTTCTAATATTAATTACAAGGGAATAAGTGAGATAGAAATTTTTGAGAAAATAAAAAAAATAAATGTATAAGATTAAATTATAGTAGAATAAATATATGAAAACAGTTATTATAACAGGTGCAGATTCAGGGTTAGGTTTTAAAACCGCAAAAAAATTGCAGAAATTTCATAAATTTCCCCTTAAATTTTAATATAATGTGGAATTATATCTTCATAATGTTCGTCTTTCATTAAAAATCCATTAGGAATTGTGCCAAGTTGAGTGAATCCCAATTTTTTATAAAGTTTTAGAGCGGATGTGTTTGTTGCAACAACGGCATTAAACTGTAAAATTTTAAATCCTAATTCTTTTGCTTTAACAATACAATCTTTTACAAGCAATTCACCAATATGATGACCTCTTTTATCTTTTTTTACGGCATAACTTGCGTTTGAAATATGTCCACACCTGCCAACATTATTTGGATGCAAAATATAAAGTCCAACAATTTCATTTGTTTCAGCATTATAAGCCACACCCGTAAACAATTGAGAATTAAAAAATTCCAATCCTGTTATTTCATTTAGTAATTCTGTTTGAGGAAAAGCAACTCCGTCAATTACAACATCATTCCAAATGTCTATTGCCTGCTCTATATCCAATTTTTCAAGTTTTTTGATTTTATATTCTTCCATAGACTAATAATAACATAAAAAAGTCGATAGCTTAAAATAGAGCCATCAACTTATATTTGTTTTGAATATGTTTATTTAAAATCTACCATAAGTTCATCCACAACTTCTTTGACTGATTTTATTTCGTGGATTAAGAATAATATTTAACTTTCACTTGAAGTGGTGGAAGTATTTTGTTTTGGCGGCATTGGCGGTCTGCCGTTAAAGTTATTACCATTACTGTTATTTACCCCTTGCGGTGGTTGACCGCACTGAAAGTTTTGCCCGTTATCAAATGATGTATCCCATTCTTTTGGCTCCATTTTTCCGCCCGGTTGAGAATCAGGTTTTTTGCTTGGTCGTCTGCCGCCAAATTGTCCGTTTTGTCCTTTTTCACCATTCATTTGCGGTGGCTGACCTTTTATAAAGTCAGGCCTTTCATTTATCCCAGTTCCGTTTTCAAACTTTGGCGGTTCGGGTCTTGTGTTTGTTGTGGTTGTATCATCAGCAAATGCAATAGTTGTTGATAATACCAAAACTGATAATAAAGAAATTAATAATTTTTTGTTCATAATTACACCTCTCATTTTTATAACGATTATATTATTATAATGTTCATTTTAAAATAATCAAATTAATAGATTTTGCCTATCAGATATAACAAAATTAAATAGATAATTTTCGATTACTTTGACGAGACAAGTGAATACTAAATACAAAAGAGGGAAAAATTTGTGACTTTCGCCATGCTTTAAGAAATTAAACAAATTAATCGCTAAATGTCTTTATTTTCAACAACAATTTGTCTAATATTTCTTAGTATTGAAAATGAACTGAATTGTTTTCCCGTGGCAACTGCGAAATGTCTTACTTTAAAATGACCACATTCATCGTCTAAATCAGGGTTTAAGGAAGGACCATCAACAAGTATGGATGTAACTGCTGTACCATGACGAAAATCTTCATCTGAATACTGAATATCTTTAGATACATAGTTTTTATAAATGAAGAATTGTCATCTTTGAAGTTCCAAGAATATTTATTTAATTGTGTTTTGCGGTAACTTTCAAACGCTTCTTGAATTTCTTTTGCAAACTTTTTTCGGAATTCAGAATACGGAATATCTAATGTCTCTTTGGTTAATTTATTTTTCAAAATCATCTTCAAACCCTCTTATATTGTCAAGTTCAATGTTGTATCTCTTGCCGGTTTTATCAACGCAAGTAGCAAAATCTACAGTTTTATCAGCATATTTGTTTTCCCATAAGCAAATCAACAAGCCTATTTCTTGTGTTCTTAAGTTCAAAATCTTTGTTCCGTATAGCATATAATCTTTTTCAACCATAATTTATCCTTTTGTTATTGTAATATCTGCGTATATCTCATCCGGCTTGTCGGGGTCAATCAAAAAATCTTTATCAAATACATATCTTTCACCATCCGGTGCGACGCAGCCGACAATATTGTGTTCTCAAAAACATAGAACTGTAAATTCTTCGCTATCTTTTTCAAACCAGCCTTTTAGCTTTTTTAATCTGTATTTTTTACCGATTTCAATCATAGTGTACTCCTTTCAAGCTATACCATTCATTGCTCTTTTGTGTGCAAGCATCAAGTGTATGTGTCTATAAACGTATCATTTCAACACAACAATTTTTGAACACGATTTAAACGGTATTTAAACATCTTTTAAACAGTATTTAAATTTCGACATCTTTTTCGTGATCTATAAAGAATGCGTTTAGCACATCTGCATCGTTTCGCAGGTGTTTGATTACCGGTGCGAGATTATAGCATTCTTCAATCTCAGGTTGATTAGCAACAAAATAATCAATAACAACTGCTGTATTATAAATATTTCCCGACCATTTGCTTAATTGCTTGAACTCTTTTGGAGTAATATTCAATCCGACTTTTTCCATACTTAAAACCTCCATTGACACACAACATTAGCGTGAAAGAAAAATAAAAGCAGGAAAGTTTTACAAAAAGACATAAATTTATAAATTTGCAGAATTTACAACTTTTACAGACATATTATAAAAGTCTTCTTTGCCTATATCATTTTTACCTAAAATTGTTGTAAAATCCTTAATATTAAATATATAGGTCCCGTTAAAAATTCTAAAATTTTTTATTATTGCTTGCTTTAAATACATATCACCTCTAGTATGTCTAAATTTTACCAGAAATAATGAGTATCGTAAAATAAATAAGTTTAAATTTTAAAATATTAAATATAGTTTTTATAATGTTTAAAAAGGTATCTCCATCTCATAGTTAATTTAATCTTGTTCTGTATGTTAAATTACAATGGTTGACTTTAGTGGGCTTGGGCATGAATACATTAACTACATTACTACCTCGCTCGGGGTTCTTTGTGTAGGTAATTAAGGTACTACGCAATTCCCTATAAACAAACAAAAAGCACGAATGATAGTTTTTCAGTCGTGCATCTGTTGTTTATTTAATGTGTGCCAATAAAATTATCTTTGACGATAAACTTTGTCTGTGTAGTTTTCGATATAAGGTGTGTCAATTTCGAAAACGTGAGTTCTTGATGCACCTACATCTACTCTTAATTCATTGTCGGCAGCTTGGAATATGCTTTCCTGCCCGTAAGAAGGAAGCAGGTTGTCAAGCTCCTGAGAAGCTTTTAGTGTCGGAATTTTTATTGTGCAGGCAACTGCACGGTTTACGTTCTTATTTGCTACTGTCAATAATGTTTTACCTTGATAATGTCTTGCGTAAGCAATAATTTGATCGTTTTTGTCGCCTATTTTTTCAAGCTCAATAAGAGTTCCCTTAGGACCAACCACGTCAGAATATTTATCTCTCAGGGCGTGTGCTTCTTTTACGAATGAACGTATTGTTTCGTCATCGCCGCCGGGTTTCCGTGACAGATTGAACAGGTCAAGTTTGCCGTAGTGAATTTCCATTTCTTTGTTATCGGTCATTGTTTCCGGATTTTCTTTGTTTGCATATTTTCTTGTATAGTAATCTCCTGTTTGAAATCCATCAACCGAATACATATTTGTCATAGGCATTGTAGCTTCAAGTCCATAAATCATTTTGCAGTAATCAGATCCGCCATGAAACATTGGAGATAAGTCATCGTGCGACGCAAATGATGCTATAGCTGATTTCCCTTGGTCTACTCTGTATGTTAAATCAAGATTTTCTTTCATGTAATCCATGAATTCTGATGCGGTTTTCCATTCGCTGAATAAATGATACTGTCCGTAGAAAGAATCAAATCCTGCTCTTAAACTGTCATCAGGTCTGTCAGCCGGCATATTAATCATAGGGGATGCGTCTTCGTGTGTGTATGTTTCAGCTAACCACGCAAATTCAGGATCTCTAAGTCTTGAATATTTAATCAATACATCCCAAAATTCAACAGGTTTAGCTCTGGCAACATCCGCTCTGATACCGTCAACACCTAAATCAATACACATATCAACAAATTGTTTATGTAATTCTAACAGTTTTGGGTTAAGGGTTCTTTTCGCCTCGTCTTCCCAAGGCTGAAACATTCTGATATCATTCCAACCCTGAGGAGTTTTTGCCATTCCGCCTTCTTCAATAGCCATCAATTCAGGATGAGCGTCAAACATTTCGGTTGATGCACAGCTTGGAAGGTCTATCATAACCTTTATATCCCGTTTATGACATTCGTTTATAAAATCTTTAAATTGTTCTTTCACGTCCCTTGGATCATTCTTGTCAGCAAGCATAGGATCTATTGACAGCAAATCCAGAGGCGAATAAACCGAACCGGCTGTTCCCATGGCCTGCTTTTTGCCGGGGGTGTTGATAGGCAGAATATGCAGACAATTGTAACCGTCATTTTTTACTTCATCAAGTCTTTCAATAGCATTTTTGAATGTTCCGTGTTCTTCGTTACCATCTATATAGTCGTTACCGTTAAGGTCTTTTGCATTGAATATTCTCGGAATAATTGCCAAAATTTTTGCATCACAGTTTTTGAATAAGGTTTTTAAGTCATTTGTGTACAGCATTTTTTTGACGTGTTTTTTGTCTTCAACTGGTGATGTTTTATTAGAAGATGTAACTAATGGGGTATTTATAACTGCTTGATTATTCAGATATTTTGAAAGTAAGTTTGAATTTTTTGCTCTATTCTCGGAAGAGTTTTCAGATTTTGCAGTATGCGTGATAGGTGTGTTATTTGAAACTGCACCTGTGTGTTGAATATTATTTAATTTTATCTGTAATAAGTTTGTATTCAACATAGTTTAAGCCTTTTCCTTTTCTGAATATTTTGAACCTGAGTGACCGAAGAACAATTGTGATAATACGGTAAATCCGAGTAATCCTGCACCAAATCTGCCAAATGTCTTTAGCCATTTTCTTGTATTATATGTTTCTCTGAGAGAATTTGATAACATTTCATCTAAAGCCGCTCCAACAGTATTACTTCTGAATTTTGGAGTTGTTTTTGTATATGATTCAGGCTTAATCCTGCCATTTTCGTATGCAGGAGTACCTGTTACCGCATCAGGATACATAAAGTTTTCAAGTGTACCTACTTCTTTATACATATCGTTTCTGTACACGTTTAGCATTTTTTCAACTGTCGAAAAGTCTGCCAAAATATTTTTTGTATCATTATCAATTGTGCAGTTGAACAATGTCTGCATAATTCGTTTGAAGAAATTGACATCGCTGTGAATAATTATGCCGCTTGATTCAAGCTTTTTCGGATTATAATGTTTGTATGAAATTTTACCGTTTTCAAAACTTAAAGCACTTGTATCAGATTTATCCGGTGTCGGATTGCGTAAGAAATCGAATTTTACGGCATAATCTGAAACTCTGCCCTCTGTTGTAAGATATTCAATTAATGCAACTAATTCTTCTTTAATTTCTCTTGGAAGACTTGTTCCGTTTTCTAAGAATTTGAAATCAGGATTTTTGTATATCATTCTGTATACGTTTGCTTTGTTTAGTATGGAAGAGAATGTGTTTGAAACATTTTGAATTCCGTCTGTAACGAAAGCTTTTTTAGCCGAAATCAGAGAGCCACGTTCTGTTTTGCCATTACCTACAAGTCTTTCTGCTGTTTTATCGAAGCCTAACTGCTTTAATTGTCTCGCAGCATTATTAAATGAGTCCTGCATATTTTCAAAATATTTTCCTGTCAGTACGTCAGGTTTTACGTTCATATCAATTTTTGCAATTTCGGAAGCCAGCGAACGAATAAATTTGTTATATGTTTCCTGATCGGCAGTAGCATATTCCCAAACCTTGTTGTTGAATAATTCGCCAACAAGTTTTCTGTCATATCTTGTTTGTTCTATTTCCTTTGTATTAATATTCAATATATTAGCAAGAGATTTAACAAAATCATTCCAGTATTTTGCTTTTGCTGTTCCCGGAGCTTGTGCAAGTTTTCCGTAAGCATATTCATGCAGAGCGTTATTCTCTGTTGCAAAATTGTTCATTTGTACTGCTAATTTCCTGATTAAATTTTGTGCTTCGGCATCAAATCGCTTTTCAGGTCGTTCTGATAAAATAGTAGTTAATGCCGGTATATTCATTGGCTTTTGCGGATTTGCAACAGCAGAAACTAAAGCACGCTCAACGTTTTTCTTAATTTCTAAGCCTGAAGCTTTTTGGGTTTGAATATTTTGGTACACAAGCCCTGAAATATCGCTTATAACTTCTCCGATTTCTATTGAGTCTAATGCTTTTGTATAATAACCTTTATCTGTAAATAGTTGATTTAACTGTTTTGCATCCGGAATAATCTTATTAATAACATCGGATAAAACTTTTCCGTTTGAAGCATCTTTGATTTGTTTTGACAAAGAATTTGATATTTCATTGAGTTGAGTATCTGATAATACAAATTTTTTGTTATCAAGGAATTTTATTTTTAAATCTTCGTAAATTCCTGTTCTTACAATCGGATCAAAATCCGAAGCAAGTGCGTCAGCCAAGTCCCCAACTAACTTTTCTGTCATAGGTAAATCATGGTTGAGGCTTATTACGCTGTTAACGTTGTCAATTGTAATGTTTGTAGCATATTTAACTTTTTGGTTGGAAAAATCTCTCAAAAGATTATCAAGTTTTTTGTTCATTATGAAGCTGTGTGCTTTATCAACGTATGGCTCCGCAACGTTACATATTAATGAACTTAAAACAGGTGTTGCAAATCCTGCTGTAAGCATCCACATTGTGTTATTTTGAAGAGCAATTTGTCTCATTTTTTCTTCAACCGCTTCACGTCTGTTAGGCAAATTTGTCGGTATGCGGAGTCTGTTTCCAATTCTGTTAATTTCTTTTTCTGTCAACATATCAAATGGTATGAATTGATTGTCAGAGAAGAAACCCTTTTTCCTGCCCTGTGCATCTTCATATCTCATAAACGGGCTGAATCCGTGTATCAATCTTGCAGGCAGGTCTAATGCCAGCTTAGGCCATAGTGCCATAGATGCGAAGAAAGAACCTACCCCTACAAATTCCATAGCTTTTGTTACAGGTGCATGTTTTAGGGTAAATAAATATGATGCTATAGCAAGACCGCCCAGTTTCATACCTAAATCATTCAGCTTGCCTAGTTGATGGTCGTTTGCTTCCCCTGAAGCTGCACTTCTTAGGGCATTTATATCAGTTTTTATATCCTGTACAAAATTTAACGGTGCTGATGCTATACTATTGCGTACTATTCTGCCTTTCGGAGGCAACGGTCTGATAAACGTTCTGTTCGCAAGTTCTCTGTTTACGTCAAATTTAGGTTTATTTTTTCTTCTGGTAACAAGTTCTATATCAGAAGTATGCTGCCCCGGTTTAGCCTCTGTTCCTGAAGCTAAAAACATAGGATGTTTACCCGTTATGAAATTGTCCATCATAGATGTTCTCATCCTAGTTCACCACATACTTTCTGCCTTTTTCAATGACATCATTTGAGTCAAGCTTAGAAGGCTTATGTCTGCTTATAAGTGCATTCGCTACCCCAAGAACAGTAGCCAGAGCGGCCGTTCCTACAAGTAATTTACCTGAATTTTTGTATAAATATTTTGTTTCATCTTTTGGTCCTCTGTATAACTCTTTACAGCTGTTCCACAAGCATTCACCAAATTTAACTACGGTTTCATAGAATGGTTTTACTTTCCAGAACTTAAAGGTTGCCATTTCAAAGAATTTGTCCCATGTATTTTGTAATGCCAAACCTACGCCTACGCCTGCCCATAAATATGATGCAAACGCTTTTGCAAGATCTGTTTTTACCGTTATTTCTTTTACTCGAGGTTTTACATCCTGATCAGAATCCTTAAGATTATCCCCAAGACCTATTTTCTTAGCAATCTTATCAAACCATACGTTTCTTGTTTCACCTTTTGATTCGTCCCCATATTTTACGTCCCAACGAGGAAATTCAAGGCTTTCAAGAACTTTGTGATATTCTAAACTGGTTATATTAGTGTCATTAATGTGTTCAGGAAGTTTATATTTCATTTCTGCGTAAGGTTCTTCTGTATCAATGCCTGTAAACCATTTTACCGGCTTAGTTACGAATTCTTTTGAAATACTTTTGGCTAAACCGTAGAAGAGAACGCCCAGTGCCATCTTATTGCCGAATTTAGCCGCTCCGGCTTTGTCTTTAGGCATATATGTGCTGTATGTGTTAAATACAGCCATTAAAGTTAAGCTGCCTGTTAAATATGGGATTATACCCATAGTTAAAAATTCATAAAAATTGGAGTTTTTACTACCCTTTAGCCCTCTTGCAGGATACATGGTTATAGCATTGGTAAATTTATCCCATCCAATCGCCATTCTGTTGGACAAATTGTTTTTGATTAACACCGGATGCTTTTTGATTTCTTCTTCATCTATCATTTTGTTTGATGAAGTAAACCCAATATTATTGCTATAATTTTTGACAGGCTGTATCATTATAACTCCATGTATGTCTGAAAATATAAGGTAACTCAAGATATTTTTTTGCTACCCAAATGTTGTTTGTTACAAATTTTTACATTAAAATATGCTAAAGAAAACAAGAGCAAAACCACCCATTATAAGACAATAATAGGCAAATATATTTAGTGAAAATTTTGCTAAAAATTTCATAAAATATTTTATACATAAGTATCCAACAATGCAGGAGGTAATTGTTCCGGCAATAATTGCTGTCCAGTTATATGTCATGGCTTCTTGAATATCAATTTTAACAAGCGGATATACCATAGATGCTCCCAAAATTATCGGAATACTTAAAAGAAAAGAATATCTTGCAGCTGTTACTCTGTCTAAACCTCCAAATAATCCTGCAGCTATTGTCCAGCCGGAACGTGAAAACCCAGGTAGTGCCGCTAAACCCTGTGCTATTCCTATAATTATAGAGGTTTTTAAATCAACTTCGTCCTTTTTGACATCAAGTGTTTTAGATTTTCTTTCACTGTAAAATAGTACAAATGCCGTAATTATCAGCAAGCCTCCGACGATTTCAGGCTTATATACAAGTGCTTCTGCAACTTCATTTAATGGATATGCTATAAGTACGGTTATTATTGTTCCAAACGTAATAAGTAATCCAAGTTTTGCATCTTTATCGGACCAGTTTCCGGTTCCGATAGCTTTAAAAAATGCCTTCGCAATTTTAATGATATCATTTCTAAAGAAATATATTACAGCAATAAGCGTTCCGAAGTGAACCATTATATCAAAGAACACTTCCTGATTCGACTGGTCATGTATAGGCACATTTGCAAATACTTTGTAGAAATTCGATGTAAAAACCAGATGTGCCGAACTTGATACAGGTAAAAATTCGCTTAATCCCTGTACTATCCCCATTAAAATTGCTTGTATAAAATTCATTTATATTTTTCTCCAAATAGCTCTCTAGACTTCTTCTTCGTAATAACTTGCACAGGATGTTTGAGTTTCCCATACAGATATTTTGCTTAATTGTACTATTTTCTCTTTTAATTTTGAATATATGAAAGCGGCAATCATTTCGCTGCTCGGGCTTTCTCCCTTGAATTCCGGAAGTTCATTAATATCGTGGTGATCTAATAAATCCAACACGGAGTTCAATTCTTTTTTTAAAACTTTGTAGTCAATCAGAATATTACTTTTATCCAAGGTTTCACCTTTAACAAAAGCTTCTACCATCCAATTGTGTCCATGCTGATTTTCGCATTCCCCTTCATAATTCAGCAGGTGATGTGCTGCAGAAAAAAATGCCTGTGTTTTAATTTCATACATAGTTATACTCCTCTGTTATTGCTTTTTAATATGTAATCACAAAACTCTCTGACAGCCCCTCTGCCTCCGTTTTTAGCGGATTGCCAGTTAGCTTTTGCTTTAACTTCATCTACGGCATCTGCCGGACAGCCGGCAATTTTTACTTTTTCTAAAATGCAGATATCAGGTAAATCATCCCCGATGTATGCAACTTCGTCATAAGTAATACTGTATTTGTTTATAATTTCGTTTAGTTTTTCAATCTTATTTTTTTGTCCTTGATGCAATTCTTTTATTTTCAAGTCTTTTGCTCGGCGTTCAACAGTTCCGCTTTCTCTGGCAGTTATAATGGCAGTAATAATGCCGGAATTATTCAAGTTTACAATTCCCTGTCCGTCTTTTGCATTAAATGTCTTGTATTCCAATCCATTTTCGTCATAAGTAATACTGCCGTCCGTTAAAACTCCGTCTACATCAAATGCTGCTAATTTTATCATAATCCCTACCTTCATACTAATTATACTATAAATTCATACAAATGTACGAATTTTATACAAAATTTTAAAATTTTTCTTATAAGTACCGATAAATAAATTAATCAGAACGGATGATTAACAGATTATTGGTAATTAGTGTTCCGAAAGGAAGAAAATCACAGTCATTGTAAAGGCGGGTTTCAACCCGTCTTTTAATTTAACTTACTGTTAAATTCATTTCTCCATTCAAAATAAAAATATACAGCGAGTATTACATAGACTATCCACATGACAAGTGTAGAATATACTTTTACTCCGTTTGCTATTACGCAAATCCACATTATTGCTGATAATGTGTTTACTATAAACCAAACTAACCACTGCTCAATACATCTTTTTACCGTTAAAATCATTCCCAATACGGATAAAAATGTCGTTATCCCGTCTGTTATCGGATTACTGTCTCCAGAGTAATTCAATATAAGTATTGTTATTATACTTCCAATTATTCCTATAATTGTGTATATAATTAAGTCTTTTTTTGATAAGGATGTTTTTATTATTTCATTATTGGAATCTTGTTTAAGATTTTTCCCCCATTTATAAAATCCTGTAATTTGAGCCGGAATATAGTAGCATAAGTATAATAATAAATTCCCGTATAGTGCATTTTGATATGCAAGATAGCTGTAGCAAAAAGAACCGCATAAACCAAATAAAAAACAGTATATTTTCCCTTTACCTGCAAGTATTGTGTACATTATTCCGCATATTGCTGAAATTGCAGCAATAATATTATCTTTAAGTAAAATTGAGTTTATTATGATAACAAATAATGCGATTGCTAATATTAACAGTTCGTGTTGTTTCCATACGGAAAATTCATTTTTTAAATAATCTGTTATTTTCATTATTATCATTGTATAATGAATTAAAATGAAAGTACAGTCAATTTACAACAGCAAAGCATTAAAACACACACTTAAATTTGCCTCGGAAAATGGTGCATTATTTGCGGCAACTGCTTCTCTCGCATTTTCTACTATTCGTCCTGTGATTATTATGGCAACTCCGCATACTGATAAAGAAAATCGTCAATATGCAAGTACAAAGTCTATTGCATCGACCTTAACAGGTTATTTATTGATGTTGGTTGCATCTTTACCTGTTGCTAATGCTGTTAAAAATATTGACAATAATCCTAAAAAGTTTTTAAAGCCTGAAACTGTTAAAAGACTAATATATGGAAAGAAGTCCATAAAATCTTCGCCAAAATATAATTTTGCAACACAGTTGATAAAACTCGGATTAGGTTTTCTTATTGCTGTTCCAAAGTCTGTTATTACTTGTGCTATAATTCCGCCAATAATGAATAAATTATACGGAAATAATGAAAATCAAAAAAAATCTAAAGATACTTCGTTTAAAGGCTCTTGTTCAGGTATTCAAAATAAATCCTCTAAATTAACGGATAAGTTGTCTAAAGGTATTGCTTCCATAATAAATTCTAATACTGTTATAAATATGGCTGATAAATTCCATAATACAATATTTGAACAGCATATTATTTCGCTTACGGATATTTTAGCAACGTCTGCTTTTATTAATCTTACCGCTAAGAACAATAGAATTAATGATGATAGGAAAAAAGCGTTAATGTATAATGCGGGTATTTCTACAGCTTTATCCGTTACTGGCGGTTATGCTATAAATAAACTTACGGAAAAATCAACTGACAAATTTGTAGAAAATTTTAAGATAGCAAATAAAAATTCAAAGAACCTGGATAAATATATTGAAGGGATAAGAGTTGTTAAGCCTGTATTGATACTTGGAACAATATATTATATTTTAATTCCTCTAATCTCTACTTTTTTATCTGATAAATTTGATAAAAAATCTAAAAAAAATCCTGTTTAATGTTAGACAAAGATGTATATTGATTATATAATAATACCAATCGGAGAGAAGTATGATTACAATTGGTGAACCAAAGATAAAAAGAAATGGGAAATTAACCCGTTTGTCTTGTGAAATTGAGATTAATAATGAAATAAAAACATTATGGCTTGATGTTGATAATAAGTATGGCGGGTATTTAGTTAAAGATAGAAGTGACGCATTTTTGATAGCTATGCTTCCAGTTGCAATGCGGAATAATAAAGATATCGTATGTCTTTCTCCGGTTTCTGAGGAATTGTTGCATAATATAAGGGTTCACTTAATTCCTACTCTTTCAAAATACGGGAAAGGATTTTATAAAACAAGAATTCAGGCTGAAGTTAAGCGTAAACCCGTGCATAATGCAGGTGCTGTAGGTACCGGAATGTCAAGGGGTATCGATTCCATGCATGTCCTGAATGAATATTTAGATTGTGATTATCCGGGGATGAGAGTTTCTCATCTTATGATTAATGATGTCGGGGCATTTGATATTGCAGGTTACAATGAGGGAGGCAGAGATAATCAAAAAATTAAGCGTGAGTGTATAAAAGAAAGCATTGAGCTTGCAGATGAACTGGACTTGCCATATATAATTACAAGCAGTAATTTGTCAGAAGAATTCAGTCCAAAGTATGGTTATGATCATATTTATTGTAACATGTTTCCGGTTTTTGCTTTGCAAAAATTGTTCAAAATTTTCTATTACGGTTCTTCGGGTTTTGATTATTCACAGTTCTCTTTAGAAGAATGTGACAGACATGAGTGCGGAAATTATGAACTATTATTGGATTATGTCTTGAGTACTTCCGAATTAAAAATTATTCCTGAGGGTGGAGAAAAAACATTTTTTGAAAAAGTACAGGATATACTTCATTATGCTCCTGCCCAAAAGCATTTACATGTTTGTATTACAGATTCTAAAAATTGCGGTAAATGTACAAAATGTATGCGAACTATGCTTGCAATTGATTCTCTGGACAGACTTGATTATTTCTCTCAGGTTTTTGATACGGAATATTACTATAAAAATAAGGCAAGATACATGGCATATCTTGAAAAAGCTTGTGCCGGAGGGAATAAACAATTAATGCCGGTTAGAGAGCAGTTTGATAAACGTAAGATGCTCACCGAAAGTTTGCCTGAAGTTTATAAAGACGGCTTAATTTTGCCCGAAAAAATTAATACTTCTTCTTTAATTATTAAAAATTTGAACGACAGTAGTATTTTAATGAAGAAACTTTCAACTGATGAATTTAGTGCTGTCGGTTGTGCAAAAATCATGACCGCAATTTTGGCGTTAGAAAGCGGTAATACTCAAATGGATATTGAACTTCCTTTCGGTGTTATTGAGCATACTAATGTTGCTACATTATATGACTTAATAAATATTTTAATGATTACTCAAAACAACTCGGTTGCAAATATAATTGCTGAAGCGGTTGGTGGTTCTGTAGAAGATTTTGTATCTATGATGAATAAAAAGATGTATATCTTAGGTGCTGAGCATACAAAATTCGTTTCTCCAACAGGGTTTGAAGTAGGAAATATCACGACTGCCGAGGATACATGTAAGCTGGTTGAATACGCATTGAATAATCAACATTTTTGTCAGATATTCAGGAATAAGTCTTATATTATAAACAGGGACGGGATGCAGATGCGTGTGTCCACTCTTAATCCTTTATTAAGAGAAAGAAGTAAAATATATCTGGATAATTGCCTTGGGGTTAAGTATGGCGTAAGAGGTAACCTTAGTAATGTTGTAACCGTATTTGAACATCAGGGAAATATTTATCTGGTAATATTATTGGGTGTTAAAGAGGGTAAGGGTACTCAAAACAGATTTATTGATACCTATAATTTTGTTCAGAGTATAGTTAGTTCTAAATAAAAAGTTACATAATGAATATTTTTTATAAAATGAGGTATATTATTTTTATGAAGAAAATTATTACTTTATTATTGTTTTTGTTAATGTTAGCATCTCCTGTTTTTGCTTATGAACTACCAAGATGGCAGTTTTTCCCTGTAAAAGTTTATGTTCAGGATAATCCAAGAGCATATCTTGTGAAAGAAGCTTTTAGTGAGTGG
This sequence comes from uncultured bacterium, assembly GCA_902777385.1. Classification (GTDB taxonomy): domain Bacteria; phylum Cyanobacteriota; class Vampirovibrionia; order Gastranaerophilales; family Gastranaerophilaceae; genus UBA1221. The sequence continues at coordinate 56,091 of CACYTP010000009.1, read as the reverse complement.
GAAGCAAGAACAAATATTGCAAAATTCTTTTATGTAGAAACTGAAAAAAAGATACCGAAGATTATTGTTACTTTTCAAAATAACAATGATTTTGACGAAGCGAGCGGACGAGCTAATGCCGTTGGTGTTACACATTCTTATACTCCAAGAGGTTTTTATGCTACTGCCCGTATTAAAATATTTGAAAATTATCCGAGAACTAATGTAAGAATGTCTGATGCAGAGTTCTATGCAACGGCATTACATGAAATCGGTCATGCTCTCGGATTACAACATTCACCTTCTTCTTCTGATATTATGTATTCACAGATAACTGATACAAAGCATCTTAGTAAAAGGGATGTTGAGCGTTTTATGAGTATCTACAAGTAGCGGCTTTATTTTTGCCTGTATATGCTTGTTCCATTTAATATTTTACTTAGCAGGTTTCGTTTCCGTCGTACAGCTTGCAGGCTGTTATTTGTTGTGACAGACTGTCACTACTGAATATTGAACCGTCATACAAGTCAAGATATATATCAGTGTAAAGTTCTCCGATAAATTCAAAGAATTTTTCTTCTGCATTTTCTTTTGGAGCGTTAATATCATTTCTTCTGTAGCTCATGTATATGCTGATAGGTTGGTTATCTTTTTTTATGTAATTAAGTAAATTTTTTGAATATTCAACGATACCATCTCTAATGTCGTTTCCTGCCTCCTTGGATGGCAGGTATTCCTTATTTATTTCAACATTATCTATTATAAATGCTAATTCTCCGTCAGCTTCAGCAAAATAGCAGAGTGCATTTCCTATTGTTTTATCTGTATTATTGTCTATAATTTCTATCATATTAAAGCATGTGTGCAGAAGATACTTTGCCATGACATCTCCGTTTACTGCTCCCATGCCGATACAGCAGGTTGAAAAATTACCCTGAAATAAGTCCCTTTTTGGATTTCTGTCCCACATTTTAATCTTTATATCAAAGTTATTTTGTCCTTTTCCGTTACGTCTTACGTTATTTATTCTTTCCAAAGAATATTTTAGGTCATCTCGTATTTCAAGGACTTCACCTGCAAGTTTTCGTAGATCTTCCGGTTGATTTTCTCCACTGTGATACTTCGCTCGTCGCCATATTGTGTTAAGCTGCTTGATAATGCTTTCGGTAAATGAGTACAGCATAGGTTTGCTTCCGAAAATTTTTTTGGGAATTATAAACTCATCATTTTTTATATACGGTTGCAGTTGTCTGTCTATAAATTCTTTAGCGGGGGTTAGTCTAAGAAGTTCTATATCGTCAGTAATATTATTTGCAATGTTTTTTAATTTTTCTCGGCTGTCTTTTATAGACAAATTTACTTCGCAATCTTTTGTTGGATTTAGCCAACGTTCATAATTAAGCTGATATTTGTTTTCAAACAAGTCCTTTGTAATTGAATTTGACAGACTGTATATGTTTTCTCCGTCCAAGATGTAATCTTTAAATGTACAAAGATTTGCTGTTTGCAGTAGTGTCTTTAGGGTTCCGTCGTCTTCATACTCACTCAATTGTTTTCTAATAAGGTTTATTTGCTCATTGTCCCAGTCAGAATAGTTTTGGGCAGGTATTATTTCATCAGTTTCATCGTACCAATTCGTATCTTTTAGCATTCTTAAAAAATCATTCTTCTTATTTTGAGCGTCTTGTTCCTGATTATCCGCTTTAATTATTGCATAATTCCCCGTAAATATTGGCATGTAATAATAGTTAGGCAATAAATTCTGTGTTTTGCCGCCTGTATTCGCAGGTCTGGTATTGTCAACTTTTGTTTGTCTATAATACGGGGTGCTATATTTATAATTTATACGATTTATTTGCATGAGTAATTACCGACTTATTCAAATAAAATTTAAAAATAAAATATTTTGCTAATATTACATTATATTTTACAAAATGTAATGTGCTTAAAAAAGGCTTAACTGCTCTTGTTTTTCAAAGTGTTTTTTCAAAAATGACGGTCTGTGAAACTCTGTTAAACCATATTTATCTATTGCCGCAAGATGTTCTTTCGTCAGATAACCTGCATTTTTTGCCCAGCCGTATTCCGGATATTTTTTATCAAGTTCTTCCATATATCTGTCACGGGTAACCTTTGCAAGTATGCTCGCTGCTGCGATTGCTGCTGATTTGCTGTCACCTTTTACAATGTATTTTTGAGGGTACTTGAATTCTTTTATCAGTTTATTCCCATCAACCAATACTATAAAATCCTTCATATCAATTTGACTGATAACGTTTCTACATGCTAATTTCATAGCTTTTAATGATGAATTTAGTATGTTATATTTTTCAATCTCCTCAACTTCAACGCATATTATTGAATTGATGGTCTCATTTTTTATAGTATCATATATTGATTCTCTCTTTTTTTTTGATAACTGTTTGCTGTCGTTTAGTATTGATAAATTTTCTATTAATTTTTTAGATTTATTCGGAAAATATACAGCAGCAGCAAATACTCCGCCGGCAGCAGGTCCGCGTCCGGCTTCATCAGTACCGATTACTGTATCAGAAAAACTTTTGTCAAATTTAAACAGCTCGTCAATGTGTGCCATAATTATTAATCCAAAATAAACTTCCCTATTTTGCCCTCTCTAAAATCTCTCAAAACGTAAACAGATGTCCTTTCTATATCTGCTTTTCCCCCTGATATAATCCAGTTACGTCTTATCGCAATATTTTCAAGAGATATATCACTGTCCTCTAACTGGTAATAATTTTTTAATTGCTCAGGATACTTTTCAGCCAAAATCTCTATAAGGTTATTTGCCGCAATTTCATTAGAATAAGCATTTTCAGAAACAGAATTAACGAAAGTAAGTTTCATTGCGGCTTCCTGATTATCTTGTTTCATTGGAATTATCCCTGGCGTGTCCAAAAGCTCCAGTTTAGGATTTATCCTAACCCATTGCTGTTGTCTGGTTACTCCGGCTTTAGCTCCAGTTTTGGTTTTAGATGAACGTGTCAGCTTGTTTATTATGCTGGATTTTCCTACATTTGGCATTCCTACAACCATTACTCTTGCAGGGCGTCTTAACAAGCCTTTTTTCATGATTTCCTGTATGCGTGGCTCGGATAATTCCTCTAATTTCTTTATAATAATATTCAAATCCTTGGAATTTTTGGCATCTGAAACCATGACGGTTGCATTATTTTTTTCTTCAAGAATACTTACCCAGTGCTTCAATTCATTTTTATCAGTCAAATCTGATTTATTGAGCAAAATTAAACGAGGCTTTTGTCCTAAAAGCCCCGTAATATTTTCATAACTGCTTGATAGCGGTAATCTCGCATCAATTACTTCTACAACGGCATCCACTAAAGAAAGCTGTTCTTTTAACTTTCTTTCAGCTTTGGCTATATGCCCGGGATACCAATGAATATGTGTCTTATCTTTTTTCAATTTTTTCCTTGATACGAGTTGCTTTACCTGAACGTTCTCTCAAGTAGTACAATTTAGCACGCTTAACATCACCACGTCTAACAATATTGATTTTTTCAATTCTTGGTGAGTGAATTAAGAATACACGTTCAACGCCTACCCCTTGGAAAATCTTTCTAACGGTAATAGTTTTGTTGATTCCTGAACCATGTTTCTTAATGATTGTGCCTTCGAAAGCCTGAATTCTTTCTTTGTTACCTTCAACAATTCTTACAAATACTTTGACTGTATCGCCCGGATTTACGTCCGGAATCTCTTTTTCCATATATGGTTTTTCTAATTCATCAATAATAGGGTTCATTTTTCGTTCCTTTATAATTATTTATACTAGTACTATTTAAATTCCTTAATCGGCTTATCCACAAAAATATATCACCGACGCACGTTAGTAATGATATGGTAGTATAAACATATATATTTTGCAAGTAGCATTTTAAGAAATATTAAAGATTATTGATGTTTATACTTATTTACATTTCTTTAATTAATGGCAAATTTTAAAATTTACGGAATTTAAAATTTTTATGAAGATATTAAATAATATAAGATATAATTTAGGAATTTTGGCTGCTGCAGGTACTTTATCTTATGCACAGCCTATACAAGCACAACGTGTTGATTTAAGTCAGAAACCCGATACCTTTTTAAGAACAACAAATCCGGTCGATAAATATACAAGTGAAGATTTACCAAAAGTCTTTCGTGAATCCGTTAATCCGAGCAGTTGGACAAATGATCCTGAGATATTAAAGGATGCACCGGATCCTTACTTTACTCTGCAAGGTAAAAAAATGCTTGCAAAGGGAACTGTTGATGTTACAAATTGCAGATTTTATGTATATGATGGCAACGGCAAAGCAATAGAATCCTTTAAGGTTGCTACAGGGGCCCCTGGTACTCCGACAAAACCCGGAATAAGAAAGGTTTTAAAAAAACAGGTATATCCGTATTTAGATTGTGATAGAGGAACTAAAAGACGCAGATTTCCTTTTGATTACGGCCCGAAAATAGCCTATCTAAATGTAGTGGATACTATTACAGGCAATATGTGGGATAATGGCGGTTATGCACACGGAACACGGCACGAAGAAGCAATTTTGAGAAATAACAGACATTTAACTCACAGTTGTGTGAGATTTCACAACAGAGATGCCCTATATGTTATCAATGATGTACTGAAAATTGGCGACTATCTTAAATACATTAAAAGATAAGGATACAATAATGAAAGTTCTTGCTATTACGAAATATACACCTGCATCTGCATCAATAAATTCCGATAATAAATATGCCGACTCAAAGAATATTACCCAAAAATATATAAATGCTGATAAAATGATTGATTCAATGGCAATGATGTCATATAAAAATATATCATTTGGTAACAGCGATTTTGATAAAACCGTAAGAGCAAATTATTTTAAGTTGCCAAAAGGTGCAAAGGCTGATAACTTTCAGCTGGCTGCAGCTCAAAACATACTTTTAGATAATGATGTCCTTGTTACGGCTCCTACAGGTACAGGTAAGACTGCTATTGCACATTATGCAATAGGTAAAAATATCCATGACGGCAAAAAGACTTTCTATACTACACCACTAAAGGCTTTGAGTAATGAAAAATTCAGAGATTTTCAAAAAATATACGGTGCTGATAATGTAGGAATTTTAACAGGTGATACAAAAATTAATCCAAACGCTCCTATAATAATTATGACGACTGAAGTTTACAGAAACATGGTTTTTGGAAAGTTCTTCGGAAGAGAAAATGAATTATTGAATGACTTAAAAACCGTAATTTTTGATGAATTACATTATTTAGGAGATGTAGACAGAGGCGGTATTTGGGAACAATCCATATTCCTTTCCGAGCCTGAAACTCAGTTGTTATCCTTATCTGCAACGATAGGAAATAACAGAGATATTGCAGGCTGGATGTCAGGGTTGAGATATGAACAAGATCCTGAAGTTGTGTCCGGCAATAATGATGAAATTGCTTCATACAAAGCAAAACCAAATTATACTGTTCATACTGTACTTATTGATGTTCCAAGTGAGAACAGACATGTTCCGTTAGAATTTGAAAATATTAATGTTTCTGACTTAACTCAGCCTGTGTCATCAAATAAAAAATCAAAATTTAATGCTCAACTTGAAAAATTATCAAAACTTGCAGAAAAAAAAGGTCTAATTCCTGCCTATGCTTATAATGATGTAGTCAGAAAACTTAAAGATGAAGACAGACTTCCTGCAATATTTTTCGTTTTTGACAAAAAGAACAGCAAAGATATTCTCGAATATCTTACAAAATATGGTCCAAAGTTAACTACTGACGAAGAAAAAGAATTAATTATGGATACAGTTGAGAGATTTGACTCGGAAGGCAAGTATCTTGGCGAAACAATGGATATGAGAGCATTGTTAAAAGGATATGCGGTACATAATGCGGGTTTGCTTCCAAGTCAGAAAGAACTTGTAGAAGAACTGTTCCAGAATAAACTTGTGAAAGTTGTAATTGCTACAGAAACGCTTTCCGCAGGTATTAATATGCCGACAAGAACTACTGTTATAACCGCATCCAGAAAGCCATCCTCAACACCTGACGGTCCTGACAACAAGCGTAGAATTTCGCCTAATGAATTTCATCAAATGGCAGGCAGAGCAGGTAGAAGAGGTATAGACAAAAAAGGATATTGCTATACATTAAGTCTGAATGATTTGGAACAATCTGCATTCGATATGCTTGTGCATGCACAACCAAATAATCTGAAAAGTGCGTTAAAACCGGATTATTCGTTTATTGCAAAATACTATAAAGAGTTACAGAATGATGATATACTTGAGCTGCTGTTTGATAAGTCTTTTTATACCTATAACAAAAATCCTCAGATAGCTGCAAGAAACAAGAAAAACTTAAGAAACGAATTTTCTAAAAAAATCAGTATGTTGAGAAATTTTGACTATCTTACTCAGAAAAATAATTTAACAGAAAAAGGTGTATTGATTTCAGGGCTTAACGGTTATGAACAAATCCCTGTTATAGAAATGATAAGTTCCAAGATTTTTGATGCTATGACTCCGGCTGAGCTTGCAGGTGCAGTTGGTGCTTTAGCAAATATTGAGCCGAAAAAGGATGGACAATTTACAAAAGTTTTTAATGACAAGCCTAAGGGCTATGATTGGTCGAACGCTTCTATTGAAAAATATATAAAGGTTTTGAACTCTGTTTTGAATAAATATAATGATTTGTCTTCTAAAAATGACGTAAAATTCAGACAAGTTGAAGTCAATAATGAACTTACAAATAATATTTACAATTGGGCTGAGATGAATTCCGTAGAGAGCGATTCAACTCAAAACTGGAGTAAAATATATTATAATGCAGATAAACGTAAGTACAAAGATGAGGGTACAATGTTTAAAGGTATTATGATGACTATTGATTTGTTAAAACAGATACAAAATGTTGCTCGTATCGGTGCTGAAATCGCAGTTGACGAATCAGATTTTAAGTATTATACAGGTTTGATTGAAAAAACTCAGGCGGCAATAAATTTAGTGAACCGTGAGCCTGCTAATGTGAATTAACTGTTATGTCAATATTTTTCTATGTCATATAATTTTGTAATAAATTTGTGCAGTCCCGGATTGATTGTGTTTGGAGTGCAATTCGAAAGATGCAGTTTTGAAAATCCTTTAGTTTTATAATAAATAATATCTGAGATTGTCGCATAATCACAATTTACAAAGTAAAATCTGTATTTGCTTTTGTCGGTTTTCAGACTTTTGAACGTATATTCCAATACTTCATTTATCATTCTGTTGTTAAATGATAAATTTATTGTTATTGAATTTTTGATATTTTTAATTTCATTGTCGTTAAAATTTAACACAAAATCTTTGTCTGTTAATTTTGAGATTAACTTTTCATAGGTGGATGAAAAGTTACTTGTAGGATATAGTACAAAAATATTTTCTATTTCTCTGTTTAATATTTTCAAAGAGATTTTTTTTAAGTAAGTTATTAGTTCTTTTTTATTATATCCTACAATTTTTTTAGCACGCTTTTGCCCTTTGGCAAAACCTTTAGACTCAGTTGCAGATTTGACTAAATATTCGAAATTGTTATCTGTAATGCCTGTTATTCCCTTTGGAATTATTTGTGCAGTTGTAAATAACCGTCCACGATAAAGATATTCAAGGTTCATGGAAAATTGTTTTGTTAGTAGTATTGCCCCAGGAAAAGTTGAAAAATCCAGTACACATTTATCCGTACAGCTTCCAAATTGTCCTTTCAGGTTTTTGTATGACTTAAATGTTTGGTATGCGTGTGCCATTAATAAGTCATCATGCGTGTATATATCAATGTTTTTATCCTTTGTGTATTCAAGCAGATTGTATAAATCTGAAAGGGATTTCCCTGATACGAGTATTGCTTTACCCTTTGAAGATGAAAAATCAACTTCAGTTTTTGTAATTTCTCCGTAATTTTCAACGAAATATTTGCTGCATTCTTTTTGAATGGCATGATTTATTTCTGAAAGTTCACTGATTTTTTTGTAATATTTGCTTAATGAAGCTTGTTTGTGGTTTTGGATGTTCAAAGCTTCTAAAATCGGTTTAATCAGTTCTGCCTCAGTGCTTATGTATTCCGAGTATCTTATTAAGTTAAGTGCTGTATTTTTTATCAGTATGTTTATCAGGTCAATAATGTATTTCTTTTCTGTATTATAGGTTGAACTTTTAAATATTTTTTCCCCTATTGAAATTATGTTAGAAATACTCATGTCAGGGCTGATTTTAATCTTTAATTTCAAATCCTGATATTTAATGTCTTTATCATTACAAACCTCAATATATTTTTCTCTTAAATTCGTGTGATATTTATAGGATGTTGATATAATACTTAATAGTTTTTCATCACTGTAAGATGCCCCTGATATTACTGAAGTGAGCATGCAAAGTATTGTGTTTTCTGCTTGTTTTGTATTAATGTTTAATTCTTTGAGTTTTAGTATGTAGTATGCAGATTGTTTTATTATGAGCAGTATTACTTCTTCAAGTGCTGATATACTCGGGTGTATTGAGCAAATACCTTTTGCAATACATTCATCATATTCAAAATTATTAGGAGTATTGTTATACATATATTTACCTGTTTTGTTTCTCAATGTATGAAATTATCATATCTGAATCGTACATTGATGTTCCATTTGATTTGTCTACAAGAAACGGAACCTGATCTATATGTCCGATACTCAATAATTCATTATAGTTTACTTTTTCCGATACATCTTTTGCATCAAAGTCTATTCCGTTTGCACTCAGATAATTTAGGACTTTTTTGCAATAAGGACAGTTTTGCATATAGTATAAATCTAGCATGGCTTTCTCCTTCTGTTCTCTTCATTATTTGTTGATAATTGTTATTTTGCATTCCACGATTTATTTAGTACCTTTAGTTAATATTCCGGTTGTTGTAAATAAAAATTGTTTATATTAAAATTTCAGCTATGAAAACTATTTTATTTGTATTTGGGACAAGACCGGAGGTTATCAAACTCGCTCCGGTGATATTAGAACTTAAAAAACATTCAGAAAAATACAATGTTATAATTTGTAATACCGAACAGCAAAAAGAATTATCTAATCAAACTTTATCATACTTTAATTTAAAAGCTGATATAAATCTTGATTGTATGAGACCAAACCAGTCGTTGGCTGAGGTTCAGACGAGAATTTTATCTGCACTTGATAAAGTTTTTGCCCAAAATACGATTGATGCAACTATAGTTCAGGGTGATACCATGACTGTTTTATGCGGAGCTTTGGTAAGTTTTTATAATAAAGTTCCTGTATTTCATGTTGAGGCAGGTTTGCGTTCTTATGATATATATGAGCCGTTTCCGGAAGAAATTATGCGTCAAATGACATCCAGAGTTGCACAGTTGCATTTTGCTCCAACTGCCAAAAATAAAGATGCACTTTTAAAAGAAGCTATATCTGAGGATAAAATTCATATTACGGGAAATACTGTAATTGATGCTTTGTTCTGTTTATCTGAAGATACTATGAATAGTGCTAAGGCTTTTTATGAGGCGGAAAACATAATTGTTGATGATAAATTAGTGCTTATAACCGCACACAGAAGAGAAAATCATGGAGAAAGAATAGATAGAATTATTAAAGCTATCAAATATTTAGCAGAAAAATATTCTGACCACACTTTTGTGATTCCTGTTCATCCTAATCCGAATGTAAAAGATAAAATACATGCGAATTTAGAACACTTTAATAACATAAAGTTGTTGTCTCCGCTGGATTATCCGAATTTAGTTTATTTAATGAAAAATGCGAAATTGATTTTGACTGATTCCGGCGGCATACAGGAAGAAGCTCCGTCATTTGGTTGTCCTACTCTTGTAATGAGATATGAAACCGAAAGACAGGAAGGTATTGACGCAGGGGTTTCTGTTCTTGTTGGAGCTGATTATGAAAAAATTGTATCATTAAGCGATAAGATACTATCCGATTCGAAAGAAAATACTCGCTTAACTGCTCAAAATCCATACGGTGACGGACTGGCTTCAAAGAAAATTGAACAAATTATCAGTTCATATTTTAAATTTTAAGATTTTAGTCAAAAAGAAATCCGCTTCTCCAGAAGCGGATGATTAAGGATTATTAAGGTTATATGTGTTAAATTTATTTTATATTGCCAAGTCCGATAAATGGCATTGAGTTTCCTAGCATATATGTTGGCATAACCCCGTTCCATTTCTGGACTGCTTCATATTGAACAAGTGATTTGTTTTGTGCAAGAGCATCAGCTCTTATTTTCATTGATCTTGCTTCAGCTTCGGCAGATATTATTTTTTGTTTTGCTTCTTCTTGTATTTGTACGGTTCTGTTTTTAGCCTTTAAAGCTTCTTGCTCTGCTGTAACTTTACTTTCAATAGAACGTTCAAATACATCCGAATATTTTATTTCTGTAATCTGAAATCCGGTTATGTTAATGTATTTAGATTCTAACTGTTTCTGTAGTTTTCCGATAATATCTGTTGCGGCAGCTTCTCTGTTTGCTACTAAATCCTGAGCATTCCACTTACCTATAACGTCTTTAATTGTACCTTCAACTACAGGCATTAAAATAGTGTCTTTGTATGTTACACCTACTTCTCTATACATTTTGTGTGCATTATGCGGTTGTAGGTTGTAATTTATAACGTATGAAATTCTTGCCTGCTGAATGTCTTTTGTATAAACTTCCGTATCCATAAAATTCTTTTGTGTTTTAACATCCATATTTTTGATTTTTGATATGAACGGTGTTACAAAATGTACGCCTTCAGTGAAGCTTTCAGGTGAAACTTTACCGAGAGTTACTTTAACGCCTCTTTCGCCAACTCCGACTATTGCTATCGGGTTGAATAACACTACAAACATTATTAGTAACAATACAACTAAAACAGGTGTCGCCATTGACTTTACGTTAAAGCTTTCCGTATTGTTATATTCAAATTCTTTTCTTCTCTGAGCCATTCTTTTTCTCCTATTTCCCAAGTCCGAATACTGATGCCATTACATATCCGATAACTACTAACAAAATTAATAAACCAAACCCGTTCATTATTGTTTTACCGTGTTTTTGGTATAAATTTTCTCCGAACAAAAAACTTACCAAAATGATAATTATGTTAGTGCATATAAATATTGATAATAATAACATTAGTACTCTTATAGCCATTTTCTTAATTCCTGTCTAATTATCAACCTATACTCTGGATACTCTTTGCAAATGTCTTATAGTATCAGCTTCTTTTATTGCTCTTTTCATCCTCGGATTTGTAATCTTGTAATCAATACTCGGTTTCATTAAGAGTTCTCTTCTGTAGTTTCTGTACATTTGAACTTCTCTGTCACGGATATTTTTTCTTACTCCCGCTTCTATTTTATCCTTTGAGTCAACCTTAATGTTTCTTGATTTTGCAAACAGGATGCACAATCCCAGAAGTGCAATTATACTCCACCAAATTGCCTTGTTAGAAATGCCGTCCGATACAACAATAGGGGCTGTAGCCGGGCTATCAAATATTATATTTGCATTAGCTACATTTTTGCCTTGTATCTGTACTGCTACTTCATTGTTTCCGACATTTTCAACGATAATTCCGTTAGCGGAAGACGTATTCCTGTAGACTGTCGAAATATCGTCTGAAGCAGTAAGTCCTTTTATATTTAAAACAACTTTATTGTTGTCTACCACTGTACGTTTTACGGATGCGATTGCATCTGATCTGAGCAGGATGTTATACCCTCCTCCTGATATACCTTCAAGTATTACCGTATTTAAATAGTTATCCGCAGCAAAAACCGAACTGCATAATAGCGTGATAATAGAAATAACGGTTAAAAATATTTTTTTCATCTCTCATTCCCTAATCTTTTTTACATTATAAGCATATATTTTTAATTTCAGGATGACATCAACCAACAGGACAAATTATATCAATCTATAGGATGAGATTTTGGTACAATTTATGTAAACAAATGTTACAAAACAATGGCATGCTGAAATCAGATAATAAAAATTTTTTTTATATTAATGTAACGAGTAGATATTAAGGAGTAGAGCCATGAACAGTATTACAGGTAATTCAAACGAATTAACAGCAGCAGCAACTTCTAAAAACAAAGCAAAAAGTGTAGAAACAACAGGATCAATCGCATCTAATTATAGTGCACCATTATTTGATATTCCTGTTACAAATTATGATATGTTTATTCCTACAAATCCGTTTTCATTAAATATTGATTTCGGCAGTTATGAAGACCAAAATAATCAGACGCTGGCTAATAATTCAACATTTATGCAAGGTTGGGCTAATGCCATGGCTGCGTTGGCTGAATGTTGTGACTCAGTTGGCGGATTTGCAGGTGCTTCAAGTGCAGGCATTGCATCCGGCGGATGTTCCGCAGGTTCTTGTTCATCCGGCGGCGGTTTTACTTCCGTAGGATAATAAAAATTTTCTACTCCCCTTATGTTATAACGTTACATCAAATGTCGGATTAATTAATCCGGCATTTTTGGTATATATAATAGTATGATTGACAAGAAATTCTATGTATATATACTTCTGACAGAAAATAATACATTGTATTGCGGATATACTGATGATGTGCAACGCAGATTTGAACTGCATAAAGCCGGAAAAGGTGCTAAATATACCAGAGCCAATAAACCTATAAAAATTGTTTATACCAGAGAATTTGATACCAAATCTGAAGCACAAAAAGAAGAATTTAGAATTAAACATTTGCCAAAGTTAAAAAAATTAGAACTTTGCAATATTTAAAATTTCTTGCAACTATTTTGTTGGTGTGATAGTATAAATAAAGAGGGAGATGTGTAGAATGGAACATTGGGTATATGTATTTCATATTTTAGGACGTTCTGTTTCCGTCAATATGGACACTGTTTTAACCATGTGGTTTGCCATGTTTTGTATATTGATGTTTGCATTCATCGCTACCCGCAATCTTTCTGTAATTCCAAATAAAATTCAGGCAGCATGCGAAGGATTAATGAGCTTTTTCTGGGGACTTATGGATTCTATGATGCCTGCTGATAACAGAAAGCATGTTCCGCTTGTTGCATCATTATTTCTATTTATATTATTTGCTAATCTTATGGGGCAATTGCCTTTAAGGATAATTCATTTAAAAGAAGGAGAATTAGCTTCTCCGACAAATGATATAAATATGACGGCAGCTATGGCTGTTATCGTTCTTGTATATTATGTAGTAGCCGGTGTAATAAAGAAAAAACATAAATTTTTATTAAAAGATTTTTCATTTGTAAGTATAATAATGATGTTTGTTGATTTACTTGAAATGATAACAAGACCGTTAAGCTTGGCAATCCGTCTGTTTGCAAATATATTTGCAGGAGAAGTATTGGTATCAATTGCATTGGCGGCATGTGCATATTTCGCACCTTTGCCGGTAATGTTATTCGAAATTTTGGTTGCATTTATTCAAGCTACTGTTTTTATGATGCTGACAATGGCATATATAGGTGGTGCAACCGGTGATGAACATTAATTAAAAGTTTAATACAACTAAAATATAAGGAGAAAATTATGGAAAATTTAGCACAATTAGGAGCAGGTATTGCAATTGGATTTGGTGCAACCGGTGCAGGATTAGGTATTGGTATTGCAACAAAAGGTTTGATGGATGCGATTTCTCGCCAGCCGGAAATAGCAGGTAAGGCTGTTGGTTTCTTCTTAGTCGGTGCAGCTCTTGCAGAAGCGTGTGCATTATACGCATTCGTTATTGCATTCCAATTGTTAGCTAAGTAGTTTGTGAAGAGGCTCTTGAATGGAATTTAATGCGACATTTATTATATCTATGCTAAGTTTTATTGTGTTCGTCTTTTTGATGAACAGGATTTTCTATGCTCCGATTACTAAAATCGTTGAGGAGCGTGAAAATATTATGAATGCAAATTACAATGAAGCAGATGATATGAATAATAAAGCAAATACTCTTTTAACAGAGCGAGATGAAAAACTGGCACTTGCTGAGGATGAGGCAAGAAAAACTATTGCTGACAAAATAAAGGAATATAATGATATCGGCAAAGCTCAAATTAATGAAGCAGTAAAAGTTTCATCTGCCGAGATTAACGAGAAAAAAAATGCTCTGCAAGATGAATATAATGATGCTAAATCGGCACTTGATGCTCAAATTGAAAGTCTTGCCTCAACACTTGCCGATAAGGTTTTGGGTACTGATATTACAGCCGGTAATGTAAATAGGGGGCAGTCATGAGTGATTTAAACAGCCTGTGGAATTTAATACTGGCGTCAAATACTTTTAATTTTATAGTTTTGGTAGTTTTATTGGCAATCGTAATGAATAAACTTAAAATATCTGATGCGTTGACAAATTTAAAAGAGCGTGTTATTGCAAGACTGGAAGCTTCTCGTAAGGCGAAATCCGAAGCTGAAATTTCACTTAAAGATGCCGCAGATAAGGTTAAGAATTTATCTCAGGAGGTTGAGGATAAACTTTCTTTAGCAAAACTTCAAGCTGATAATGTGGCTGATTCCATACAGAATTCTGTCAGACGCAGAGTTCGGCAGATTACAGATAATGTTGATAAAGTTGTTGAAACGGAAACCAAAACTCTTTATACAAAACTGAGTGATGAAACGGTAAAAGCCTCTGTTGCTATGGCTACAAATTATATTACTCGCAGATTAAAAGAAAATCCTGATTTACATAACAGGTATATTGATGATGGTATTAAAGAATTAGAAAAGGTGGTATTGTAATATGGCAAGTCAAGAACAAAAAATATCATCTGTTGCAAGAAATTATGCCGATGCGTTGGTAGAACTTGTCAAAGATAAAGGAACATCTTTTGAACAGATGGATTCCGAACTGGATGTTGTATCCGAGGCTTTAATTAATTCCGCTGATTTATCAGCAGTAATGTATAATCCGTCAATAAATATTGATGTCAAAAAAGATATTGTTACATCTGTTTTTAAAGAAAAAATTTCTTCCGATCTGGTAAATTTTCTTAATATATTAATTGAGAAGGGGCGTATAGACGAAATCCCTCAGATATGTTCTCAATTCAAGATTAAAATGAATGAATTAAACAACGTTCAGCCTGTGACGGTTGTGTCTGCAGTGGAATTAAGTTTAGAGCAAAAATCCGATATTGTTTCAAAATTATCCGAAAAGCTAAAAAAAACTATATTACCTGAGTGGCAGATTGATGAAAGCATTATTGCTGGTATTACGATAAAAATATATGATAATGTAATTGATATGAGTGTAAAACATCGTATTGAGACATTAAATAAAAGTTTGTTATTAAATAATAAATAAGAGAGGTAAAAATGGCAGTAATTAAACCTGATGAAATAAGTTCAATAATAAGAAGCAAAATCGCTGATTTTGAATTAAAAACTGAAGTTTCAAATACAGGTAGTGTAATAGAAATTGGTGACGGTATTGCTCGTATATATGGTCTACGCAATGTCATGGCGAGTGAACTGGTTGTATTTGAAGACGGTAAGGATACTCTTGGTATTACAATGAACCTTGATGAGGATAATGTTGGTGTCGTAGTACTTGGTTCTTATACTCAGATTAAAGAAGGAATGACGGTACATACAACAGGGAAAATTGCTTCTGTTCCTGTAGGCGAAGGCTTAATTGGTCGTATAATTGACCCTACAGGTAAACCGATTGACGGTAAGGGGGATTTTGAGTATTCAAAGACCAGACCTATTGAACGTGTTGCTCCGGGTATAGTTACAAGAAAATCTGTATGTCAGCCTCTTCAAACAGGCTTAACAGCTATTGATGCTTTAACTCCAATTGGCAGAGGTCAGAGAGAATTGATAATTGGTGACAGGCAGACAGGTAAAACCGCTATTGCACTTGATGCTATTATTAACCAAAAAGGTCAGAATGTTATTTGTATTTATGTTGCAATAGGTCAGAAGGCATCTACTGTCGCTCAAATTGCCAAAACTTTAGAAGAACGTGGTGCTATGGAGTATTCCATTATAGTTTCTTCAACTGCTGATGAAGCCGCACCTCTTCAGTACATTGCACCTTTTGCTGGTGTTACTATTGCCGAAGAATTTATGGAACAAGGTAAAGATGTATTAATTGTTTATGATGATTTGAGTAAACATGCTCAGGCTTATCGTGCAATGAGTTTGTTGCTTAAAAGACCGCCGGGACGTGAAGCATATCCGGGTGATGTATTCTACTTACATTCAAGATTATTGGAGCGTGCTGTTAAATTAAATGATTCATTGGGCGGTGGAAGTATAACAGCTTTACCGATTATTGAAACTCAGGCAGGTGACGTTTCAGCTTATATCCCTACCAATGTAATTTCTATTACTGACGGACAAATATTTTTAGAAGCAAATTACTTTAATGCAGGTGTAAGACCTGCAATCAATGCAGGTATTTCTGTTTCCCGTGTAGGTGGTGCCGCTCAAACAAAAGGTATTAAGCAAGTAGCAGGTAAATTGAGACTTGATTTGGCACAGTATCGTGAATTAGAAGCATTTGCTCAGTTTGCTTCCGACCTCGATCAAGCTACAAAAAATCAATTACTGCGTGGGGAAAAATTAACTGAAGTATTAAAACAGCCTCAGTACCATCCTCTTAGTGTTGCAGAACAAATTTTTGTTTTGTATGCTGCTAATGAAGGCTTTTTAGATGATGTAGATAATACTGCTGTACAGCGTTTCAAAAACGATTTGTGCAACTATCTTGAAGGTAATCTAAAAGATTTAGTCAAGAAGTTAAACGACGGAGGTTCATTATCTGATGAGGATAAAACTGCATTAAATGATGCTATTACTACATTTAAAAAGACATTTTAGTTAATAACGGGTAAAATTATATATGGCAAATTTAAAAGATATAAAAAACAGAATAAAGAGTGTAGAAAGTACAAAAAAGATTACTCGTGCTATGAAGATGGTCGCATCTGCTAAAGTAAAAAAAGCAGAGTTAACTGTTAAGGCATCAAGACCATTTACGGAGAACTTGAATTCTGTTTTTAAAAAGATGTTGGCGTATGTACCCGATTTTAATTCCTATACGTTAAAAATTAAAAGTCCTGTAGATAATTATCCTGCGTTATTAAAGGTTCGTGATATAAAATCTGTAGGTTTGCTTGTAAATACTTCTAATAAGGGACTTGCCGGTGCTTATAACGCTAATGTTGTACGTCGTACTTTAGCCAAAATAAAAGAGTATTCTGATAAGGGTATGCGAACTTATTTGTTTATTATTGGTCAAAAAGGTTTAGTTTCTCTAAAGAGGAAAATATCTGTGTATAATTGTGAGATAGTAAAATCATATATTGCTATCGCAAATAATCCCGAACCTGAGTCGGCAAAGCTTGTAACAGAAGATTTAGCCGAATATTTTGTAAGTGGTAAAATCGATAAGATTGAAATAATGACTACTCGTTTTAAAAATATGATGAGTTATTATGTAGAGGAGTGGAATGTTTTACCGCTAAAAACTTTGTCTGAAGACCATGACAAGTTATATGACGGGGTAATAGATCCGTTAATGGAATTTGAACCTGATAAACATCATATATTACAAAAAATTGTGCCGATGTACATTACCAATATTATTTATCAGTCCTTGCTTGAAGCTCAGGCAAGTGAACTTGCGTCACGAATGACTGCAATGTCTGCAGCTACAAATAGTGCTGAAAAGATAATCGGTTCTTTGTCTGTTGAGTATAATAAATTACGTCAGGCAGCTATTACAAACGAAATTGTAGAAGTTATTTCAGGTGCTAATGCTCAGATGAATTAGCTATAAGCTTTTTCTTGTGCTTTAATCGTTCTTCTCTGATAATTTTGTTTGCAAGCTCCTTAATCATGTTAATTTTTTCTTCAAACAGATATTTGTCAACTTTTGTTTTGATTGATGATGTATCAACATTATTAGATTTTCCCATTTTCTCTATGTAATCGTTTTCAATAGTGTAAGCATGGAGTTCCAACCATAATTGATATCTGAGATTTTGAAGAATATCTATTTTCTCTTGCGGTGCTCTTTTCGCAAGAAATCTCTTAATGCTATCTTTGTGTCTTGCCAAAACTTGTCTTTTTTCTGTTTCGTTAGTGAATTTTTCGTATGAGTCACCATATAGACTGTCATATAAGTTATTATATTTATTTATATCGCTTCCAAACGAATTGTTGTTGTTGAGTTTTGAACTTATATTTATCATTCTTGTTAAAATTTTAGGATTTATCATTTTATCAAGAACATGTATCATTTCATGAACAAATACAAAGGTATCGTGTAGTGGAAATCTTTTCCGTCTAAAGTTTAGTTCAATTATATGCCCAAGAACATTATCATTTTTGTCTATATCTAAATCAGAAAACCCTTCGTATGTATCTTTGCCTGCATTTGCAATTGGTTGAACTTTTACGCTTTTATCCTCAGGTAATTTTGTATGTATGATTGTTTCAAACTTGTCTTTTGTAATGTAGTCGGAATTCGTTTCCGTGTTGTAATCCTGAATCCCTCGATATATTTTTTCGACGAGTTTTTCTGTAAGTTCTGTCCGTTGTCTGACAGAACCTCTTGCTACTTTAAATGAAAATATTGCATTCTGATTGATTAAATTTTTAATCATATTATGACCGTGTTTTAAGTGTTTATATATTAACCGTCTTGTATAGACTGTTAATTTTTCTAGTTTGAACCTTGCGGTGCAAAGTACATTGTTACGTTTCTGCCTTCAAGCATTGGTTTTTTCTCTAATACTATAGGCTCATTTTTTAAATCTTCTATAAATCTGTTAGCCAATTCAAATGCGAGGCTTGAGTGTTGCATTTCACGACCTCTAAGCATAACTACAACTTTTACTTTGTTCCCCTGAGCTATAAATTTTTGGATACTCTTGATTCTCACAAGATAATCGTGGGTGTCAATTTTATATCTGATTTTGATTTCTTTAACATCAACTGTATGTTGTTTTTTCTTCGCTTCTTTAGCTTTCTTTTCCAGCTCGTATTTATATTTACCGTAGTTTAAAATCTTTGCTACCGGTGGAGCTTGATTTGGGCTGATTACAACTAAATCCAAATCTTCATCATAGGCCATCTGTAATGCTTTTTGTGTGTCAATGATACCTATATTTTCTCCATCCTTGCCAATAAGTCTGACTTCTTTTGCTCTAATTTTTTCATTCATAAGGACTTTGTCTTTGTCCTTGCCTCTGGTCTCGTTTGCTATGGTCGTATCTCCTATGTTTTAAATATGTAACAAACTTATCCTACCACAATTATTTTTTTTTGGCTACCTAGATATATTTCTTTATGTAACAAAATGTAAAGTCTCAAAACCTTGTATAGAAGTATGATGTATATATATTATATATCTTATGAATATTAAAATACTAAAGTTTTAAAAATTTTTTCCGATATACAAACATGTACAATGGATATATATTATAGGAGTATGAATTTTATGAAAACATTTACCCAAACTTCACATTCAGAAGAAGAGTTGGATATGATATCTTCTGAGATGTGCTTATCAGAAGTTTCGTCTATTACATTACCGTTGCAGGAAATGTTTGATGAATTTATGGTGTTAATTTCAAAAGCTGATTTTGAATAGTTAAAGTTAATTAACTTAAAAATCCCCGATATATTCGGGGATTTTTTTGTAATAATTAATAAATATTAAATATCCGTTGGTTTTAGATAGGTGAATATATACAAATTTTTATTCTTGTATTAGTATATTGTGTGTGAGGGCTAGTAATGAACAGAAAATTAGTAATTTTACTTAGTTTATTAGTAATATCAAATCCGGCTTTTGCTGACTTTAAAGAGCATTTCGACTTAGGTACGGAATATTTATCTAATTATCAGTATTCAGGTGCCATTACTGAATTTAAAAATGCACTAAGGATAAATTATAAAGATAATTCTGCAAGAATTCAGATAATTAATGCATACCTGTCCAGAGGACAGCATTATGCAAATACTGAGAAAAATTGGAGTAGTGCGGCTGATGATTACAGAAGTGCATTATTTTATATGCAGATGTATCCTACCGGAGATAATGCACAGGTTTCTTCTGCTATTGGTCCTGTTACACAAAATCTTAATACTTGCTTAAATATGTTAAAGTTTGATAGAACTGCACTGTCTAGGTTTAATAAGGCAAAAGAATTGCGTGCTGAAGGAAATTTTTCTGCTGCAGCTTATGAATTCAGCCAATCATTGGGCGAATCTTCTCAAGTCAAGAGTGTTTATAACCAGATTGGTGATATTATGAAAATTCTCGGTAATGAACCAAAGGCAGTTGAATATTACCGTAAGGCTATTGCCGTTGATCCTTCTGATATACAGTTAAGATTGGCTTATGCAAAATTACTTGACAAATTAGGCTCTGAAGAGGCTGCAGTTGAGGAATATAACTACATTTTGTCAAAAAGTAACGATAATAAAGATGTGTTGTATGCTCTGGAAAGAATATACAAAAAGAAATTGGAGGATAGCCCGTCAGATGCTGATTTGAATGCTAATTTGGGTGCTATTTTACAAAAACAAGAAAAATATGATGAGGCACTTGAGCATTATAAAAAAGCGGAACAGCTTAGCCCTTCAAATATAAGTACCCGTATAAATGTAGGAACATTGTATCAGCAAAAAGGTGATTATAAAACTGCGATAATAGCTTATGATTCAGTTTTAATTTTAGAACCAAACAATATTAATGCGAATATCTATAAAGCTCAATGTAAATCTGCATTAGGTGATGACAGAGCTGCTCAGGAGTTATATAAAAAAGTTTTATCAATGGATCCCGGTAATACGATTGTTCAGAATGAATTGTTTAATTCAGCAAAAACTACTATGTCTCCTCAGGCATTTATAGAATATTTGAACAAAAATGCAAACGGTATTGATACAACAGATATGCTTTATTCTTATGCTTTGGATTTACATAAGCAGGGTAAGCTTGATGATGCAAAAATATTGTATAATTATTTACTGCCAAAAGATACTACAGGCGAGATATATTTAAATTTGGCGATAACAGAATCTCAAAACAAAAACTATAAAGATGCTTTAAGTATATTGAATACAGCTGAAAAGAAATTCCCGGACAATAAGTTGATTGCGAAGGCTATTGAAGATATTAATGAGACTATATTAAGTAATCAGCTTGATATAGCTGCGGAAGCCTTTAATAATAAAGATTATGAAACGGCAATTGCCGAATATTTAAAAATTCTTCCTGCCACTTCAGATACAATGTTGGCTGTTGCATCCGCTTATCAAAATTTAGATGATAATGCAAATGCAATAATATATTATAAAAAGGCACTTGAGTTAAAGCCTGCTGATTCTGAAATTGCATATTATATTGCAGCCTTATATGCAGATGGTGAAGATTGGGATAGTGCAGAAGCCTATGCCGAAAAAGCACTATTGTTGAACAAAAATAATAAAGAAGCTCAAAAACTTTTAGCAGAAGTAAAAAAAGCAGGAATATCAAATTTGTTAGATCAGGCAATTGTATTGTATGATTCAGAAAATTATGATCAGGCTTTGCCTTTGTTAAATCAGATTATTGCAAGTGAGGATAATAATGCCTATGCTTTATATTACCGGGCAATGATATTTGACTCTCAGAAAAAATTTGATGAAGCTATTAATGATTATAAAAAGGCGATAGCTATAAAGCCTGATGATTTAAAAATCATAAATTATAATATAGCTGTAGATTATGATAGTATGGAAAATTATAAAGATGCTTACGGATTTTATGAAAAATATGCAGCATCTGATGTTCCTGAAGATGAATACAAAACTTATGCTGCAAGCAGAGCAAAGGAATTAAAAGAGTATGTTGAGCAGTCAACAAAACCGGTTGCCGATAAAAAATAGTGAAAGCAGAGTTCAAAAGCTTATTAAAAGTAAGGTATCTCTTGCCCCGATGGCAGGGATTACTGATTATGTTATGCGAAAATTGGTTAGGGGGTATTCATCTGATTGTCTAATAACTACTGAAATGATAAGTTCTGAATTCTTGGCACAGGTGAAAGAGTCTGTTATTACTAAGCTTGATGATGAACAGCATCCGATTAATTTTCAAATATCAGGTCATAAACCTCATTTAATGAAAGCTGCTGCTGAATATTTGTCTGAAAAAGCTGATATGATTGATATTAATATGGGGTGCCCTGTAAATAAAGTTGTGAAAGGACAGGATGGTTGTTCTTTAATGAGAAATCCAGATTTGGCTGCGGATATAGTTAAAGCGGTTAAGGGGGGGACGGATAAACCCGTAAGTGTCAAATTTAGGCTTGGTTATACTGCTGATGAAATGAATTATGTTGAATTTGGGCAAAGGATGCAGGAAGCAGGTGCTGAATTTATAACAATTCATGGAAGAACACGCTCTCAAATGTATTCAGGTCATGCAGATTGGTCAAAGATACGAATTTTAAAAGAGAACGTTGATATTCCTGTATTTGCAAACGGCGATATTTGTTCTGTTGAGGATGCTATAAAGTGTATTGAATGTTCAAAAGCAGATGGAGTAGCAGTAGGACGTGCAGCAATGGGTGATCCTACTCTTATTTCAAGAATTTCTCATTATTTTTCAACAGGTGAAATATTACCTGCCCCTTCTATCAAAGAAAAAATTGATATTATAAAAATTCATTTAAATGAAGAGATTAAACTAAGAGGGGAACAAGTCGGTATAAAGTTCATGCGTAAATTTTATTCATTTTATATAACCGGTATTAAAAATGCCGCTAAAGCTCGTTCTATTCTTGTTGTTGAAGATAATTATGATAATATAATAAAAATATTAGATGAAATTCCTGTTGCTTAATATTTTTATTTTGTGTTATATTATATATATCGGAATGTAGCGCAGCTTGGTAGCGCACCGTGTTCGGGTCGCGGGGGTCGCAGGTTCAAATCCTGTCATTCCGATTTTTCTGTGAGATTTTTCGATATTTTTTAAAATTAATAAAAAAAGACCGTTTATAAAACGGTCTTTTCAACAACTATTCTTAATTCTTAAGCATTTTTTATATTATTATATTCTTTAACAAAGTCTGCCTTCACTCTCGATGGTTCTGATAATGAAGAGAAGAACGTTGTAAACAATGTGATTTCAGGAGCATACTTTAAAAGTCCTTTTCCGAAATCTTTTATCGCTTCAGGAGTATATTCTGAAATTTTAGCCGGAATGTTTTTGATTGCATCAGGTATGTGTTTTGCGACAGCATCAATACCATTTTTAATAAATTTCGGAGTTTTTACTTCGTTGAATTTATCAGCGATTTTACCAACTTTCTTTGCTACGCCTGCTTGAAATTCAGGACTGAATTTAGAATATAATTTCTGTCCGCCTAGAGGTAAAGCCAATACAGCACCTGCAAATAAAGCCATATCACCTAAGAATGTCATTACAGGATGATTTAATCTGAAGTTTCTGTATCCGTCAGATTTATTTGCTGCCGCTCTTATGCCTAATCCGCCCAGTGCAGCAACTCCCATTAAGCCAAACCAGTTACCTGCACTCTTTAAACCTTCTGAAACTTTAGCTGCTTTACCTGTTACGGTTTTACCGAGGAATTCGGATACAGGAGGCATCTTTTGGACTAACCTTTCGTTTGCCTCTGTAATTATCATTCCCATTTTCCCTCTGGTTAATGCTGCTGCTGCTACGCCAGCAATTACAGGAATTGATGCGTAAGCTAACTTTGTACGATTACGTCTTTTTTCAGCTTTTTCTAAAGCTGTACTTAAAGCTATTCTTTGTGCGTCTTCATCTGAAATGCCATAGCCTCTGCCGAAGCTGTTTGCGGATGAAATTGCTGATATTTGCATATATACACCTACACTTTCGTAAAATAATTATATTATAGTAAATGTTAAAAGTAAAATTTTTTGCTATTTTTCATATACTTGTTTATAAATGTTTACATTTATTTATATTTACAATATTATTGGCTTATGAAAAGATTTTTAATACATTCTATGGGGTGTAAATCAAACCAGTTTGAAGGAACCCTTATTTCTGAAAATCTGGTAAATAACGGATATAGCGAAGTAAAAAATATTGAAGATGCCGATTTTTATATTTTAAATTCCTGTTCTGTTACTCATAAAAGTGATAATGAGGCTTTGTATCTCCTAAGAAATTCAAAACATAAAAATTCAAATATTGTAAATATTCTCACCGGCTGCTTTGCACAAATTGAAAAAGCTAGTCTGCTTGAATATGATTTTATTGATTATGTCGTCGGTAATGATGAAAAGTTGAATATGGCAAAAGTAATTGAGAACAAAGTAAAAATTTGCGTGTCTGATATTATGGAAAGACGAGAGTTTACCTATGTCCCTATCACAGATACCTCAAAAACCAGAGCTAGCCTAAAAATTCAGGATGGATGTAATAACAGATGCTCTTATTGTATTATTCCTTTTGCAAGAGGTAACAGCCGCAGTGCAAAATCGGATTTTATAATTGAACAAATTAATAACCTTGTTGAAAAAGGATACTCTGAAATAGTTTTTACAGGAATTCATATCGGGCTGTGGGGTAATGAGTTTGGAATGACACTGTTGGATTTGTTAAAAGCCGTTGAAGCAAAAACTCAACTTAAACGTTATCGGCTCGGCTCATTGTATCCTGACGAAATTACAGATGAAATGCTTGATTTTTTGTCAAAATCAGATAAATTTTGTCCTCATTTTCACTTATCATTGCAATCTCTTTGCGATAAAACTTTAGTGAATATGAACAGACATTATAGTGTAGAACAGGCTATGACTATAATTGAAAAAATTAATTCTAAATTTGATTTGCCATTTATAGGAAGTGATATTATTGTTGGATTCGCAGGTGAATCCGATTATGATTTTAATATTACAAAATCAAATTTAGAAAAATCCGGTTTGACTCAAATTCATACTTTCCCATACTCAGTAAGAAAAGGGACGGTTGGCGAAACCTTAAATTCTCAGGTGGATGATAAAGTTAAAGAGAAACGTGCGGACATTATTAAAAGTATTTCTAAGGAAAAATATTACAGTTTCATTGATAAAAATATTGGGCAAACGGCAAGAGTTCTTGTAGAAAAGCATCCGGACAAGCATTCCGGCTTCCTTAAAGGAGTTACGGATAACTATTTAACAGTGATTTTAAATTCAAAAAATTCGAACTTGTCAAATTCTTTTGTTTATGCTAATATGCTTAGCCATAATAATGGTATTATTTCTGCTGAAATAAAGGAGTTCTAATAATATGGCTTTAAGTGTTTCCCAAATATCTTTTGGCAACAATAGATTTGTGATATCAAATCCCGACAGTGATTCAACTGTTAAAGAAACATACGATGGTAAGGTAAGAACAAAACGTGTAGTAATGGATTCCCATCAAAGAATTGTTGATTCTGTTAATTTTGACAATTTGGGCAGAAAAGTGTCCCACTTGCATAAATTTTATACAGATAACGGTTATATTGAAACATATAAAGACTTTAATCAGGAATACAGCCGAGAAGTAAAGACTACTATTGTAAATGCACAAAAAATTATTACCGAAAATTTTAGGTCAATTACTTCTCCAAGCAAGAGTTATATTGCCAAATTTGTTCGTAACTTGGAAGATAAGCTTGTGATGATTGTTATAAACGATAAAGTAATCAAGATATAACTATTTTGATTTTTTGTCCGATAATCTGAGAACTTCATATATATCCATTTTTTTAGCTTTACCTCTAATTGTTACTTCGCTGATTTTTATAACATCCGCTATATCTGTGATGTATTTGTAGGTTGAACTACTAACTAAAAGGTTTGTGTGGTAGACTTTGTTGTAATGCTCTATTCTGCTTGCAAGGTTTACGGTATCTCCGATTACGGTGTATTCTAGTCTTTTTTCCGAACCGATGTTGCCTACAAATGCCTCACCTGTATTAATTCCAACGCCTATTTCTATTTTGGGCTTACCCTCAAATAACCATTTTTCCTGTAATTCCCGAACTTTCTTTAGCATTGCGTATGCACATTTTACGGCATTAACAGGATGATTAAGATCCTGTATCGGTTCACCGAATATTGCCATAACAGCATCCCCTATAAATTTGTTAATTACACCGTTATGTTCGGTAATAATAGGTTCTATTTCCGTAAAGTATTCATTTAAAATATTAGATACTTCTTCAGGTAACATTTTTTCGCTCATACTTGTAAAGCCTCTGATGTCAGCAAATAGGACCGTTACCGTTGCACGTTTACCCCCAAGCTTAATATTATCAATGTCTTTTACAATGTTTTGCATTATGTCTTGAGAAATGTATTTTCCCATAGCAACTTTTATTTTTTCTTTATTTCTGCCTTCAATTATATATTTATATGAGTATCCGAATATTGATGATACAAGTTGAAGTGCAATCGGGGGTACAAGTATAAGTGCGTAACCATGCGTATAGCATATCGCTGATGTTATGCAATAGATTATTGCCAGAAATATGGACATTAACAGCGACTTAAACAACGAAAGTTTAGCTATCAAAATCAACGTAATTATTATTGCTGCGGTGCAAATTATTAGTAATTCTATCCCGTTTGTTGCTCTGACAAACTGATTATATTTTATGTTATCATAGTTTGTTGCCTGAATATCCGGTCCGGGATGACTGCTGTCAAGCGGTGTAGCTATTGCATCTTCCAGACTCAGTGAGTGTGCTTTTGCATTAGCACCTATAAATACGGTTTTGTCGTCAAATTCGTGAGGATTAATTATAGGTTTTTTACCTTGCTTTATTAAGTCATACGACCTTAAAATATCAGAGGCGGAATATTTTTTATGTGTGTATATCCCTTCATCATTAAATGCTACATCGCTATATCTGCTAAAGATATATTTGAACAGTTTTGCAAAGCTATCCTGCTCTTTATTGTACTTGCCGTAATATCGAATATAATTTTGCATTCCGTCTCTGTTTGGAGTTACTGGAATATATAATCCTGTTTCATCAGATATTATCGCATACGGGGTAAGTAAAATATTTTTTAACCCTTTTTCATACATATACATCCTTAATGCAAGAGACGGATAATAATCCCCGTTTACAGACACAATCTGATTCATCATTGTTACATATCCGTAATTGTTTGTAGGAACAGCTATTGAACCCATATTTTTAGCTGCTCTCAGATATTTGTCCGGATATTCTATCATTGCATTGTATTTTGTATATGGAATTGGGTTATTATTGATTATATCAATATTGTAAAACTTGTTAAAAAACTTATCTAAGTAATTTTGTATCTTATCCTTATCTGTCGTTAAGTCTAACATTGGTTGAAATCCTACTACAAGATTTGGGGTATTGGCAACAGCTTTAAAAAAGTTTTCATCTGATTGAGGGTTATCTTTATCAAGTCCGGGTATTATTGCATCAAACCCAATTACTTTGGTTTTTGAATATTCATTTAAATAGTTAAATATTTTCCCATAATATTCTCTTGGCCATGGCCAACGATGATAAGATATTGATTTATCATCAATCATAATTAAAACAGTGTTATTTGAAGCATTTGCGGACTCAGTCATGAAGTATTTAGTCATAAAATTGTAGGCAAACGGTTCTAAAAATTCTATTGTTACGAAGAGTGTAACTATTGCCATAAATACTATTATAAAAAATGCTTTAAGAAAAAATCCTGTTGATTTAAATATTTTCATGTTAAGAATAGCCCTCTTATTAATTTATGATATAATACTTTTATAAAAAGGACAATTTATGAACAAAGATTTAATAAAAATACTGGGAGAAGAGAAAGTTTTTCCTATAATAAGAAACAATAAACCGGATAATGTTATTAATATGGCTAAAGCGTTTGCTTCGGCAGGAATAAAAATTGTGGAGATAAATGTTGAAACTCCGGAGATTTATGATGCAATAAATGAAGTGAAAGATATTGTAAATGTTTGTGCAGGTGGAATAATAACTTCATTTCAGGCAAATGCGGCTATACAGTCAGGTGCAAAATTGTTATCTTCCCCAATTTTTCAAATGAATTTGGTTAAAATTTCAAAAGATCGTCATATTCCTCTTATTGCAGGAGCTTCTACTGCAAATGAGGCTTATCAGGCTTGGAAAGCAAGAGTCCCTCTAATTAAGTTGTATCCGATAACTTCTTTAGGCGGAGTACTTTATGTTGAGGATTTGTTACGACCGATGCCGTTTTTAAAAGTTCTTGTACAGGGTAATGTAAAGCTAAATGAAGTTTCGGCATATTTAAATGCAGGTGCTTATGCAGTTGGTGTAGGACGAGATTTGTATCAAGGACATTCCTATTCTGAAATTACAACAAGAGCAAAATATTTGCTAAAAAAATTGTAGGTATAAAATGGAACAAAAGTTGGATATTATAACAATTGGAGAAAGTTTGATAGAACTTTCAAGTGATGAGAAACTCGCAGATACCGAATGTTTGCATAAATACTACGGCGGGGATTCTTTAGTTTCTGCTGTTGCTGCATCCAGATTAGGTGCAAATGTCGGATTTATAACTCGTGTTGGAAACGATCCTTTTAAAGATTATTTATTGGATAGTTGGGCATCTGAAGGTTTAGATATTTCTCAGGTAAAAATTGCTAATGAGCCTAACGGTTTTTATTTTGTAACTCGTCCAAGTGTTGAAGAAAAAGAATTGTTATATTACAGGAAAAAAGTTGCTCAGTCTAAGTTGTCTATTGATGATATTTCAGAGGATTATATAAAAAATTCAAAAATTGTATATTCTACAGGAATAACACAGTCTATATCTTTGTCATCTGCTGAAGCAGTTGTCAAAGCATATAAGTGTGCCAAGGAAAATTCAATTTTGACGGCTTATGACCCGAATTATTCTTCAATGATACATACACAGGAAAGTGCAAGAGAAAACTTTAATAACGTAATAGATTATATTGACATATTATTTATGAGTACCAAGTATGATACAGGGAGTATTCTTGAACTTGATTCTGTAGAGAATATTATAAAAAAATTAATGGATTTTGGTGTAAGCACTGTTATTCTGAAGTCAAGTGAAAAAGGCGGTTATTATGTAGGTTATGGCGGTAGTATAGAATTTGTAGAATTCCATACACATGAGGTTGTAGATACAACATGCTCCGGAGACGCCTTCAATGGTGCATTTATGTATGGTATTACTCATGGATATAATCCTGTAGAAGCTTCAAAATTGGCAAGTGTTGTTGCAGGGCTTCAGGCAAAAGGAATAGGTGCTGTCAAATCTGTGCCTTATGCAGATGAAGTTTTTTCTATTATTAACAAGAAAGGGTAATTTATAGTGGCTAAGAAGGTTTTGTTATCCGGTTATTACGGTTATGATAATTTTGGAGATGAGGCTATATTATCTGTAATAATTGATAGATTAAACAGATTTGGTGCTGAGATTACCGTCCTTTCAAATTCACCGTTAAAAACCTCAAAATCTTACGGCGTGAAAGCCGTTAAAAATTTTGATTTATTGATGCTAATTGCAGCAATTTCTTCTACCGATGTTTTAATTTCAGGCGGTGGTAGTTTACTTCAGGATATTACAAGTTTTAAAAGTTTATTGTATTACAGTTTTGTTATCTGGTTAGCTTGTGTTTTTAAAAAACCTGTAATAATTTTTGCCCAAGGAATAGGCCCTTTAAGACGTAAATTAGCCAAGAAAATTGTGTTTAACTTATTATCAAGATGTGAGTTAGTAACAGTTAGGGATATAAAGAGTAAAAAATATTTAAAACGTGTTGGAATAAATGCTAAACTTGTATCAGATCCTGTTTTTTCAGTTGAATTGCCGCTAAATGAAAAAGAGGGAACAGTCGGGGTTCAGCTCCGTGCATTTAAATCCATTGAT
Organism: uncultured bacterium; assembly: GCA_902777385.1. GTDB lineage: Bacteria > Cyanobacteriota > Vampirovibrionia > Gastranaerophilales > Gastranaerophilaceae > UBA1221. The sequence continues at coordinate 26,134 of CACYTP010000009.1, read as the reverse complement.
GACGCCTTTTTGTTCTCTTTGGCACAGCAGATTGTAACACGTTTTAGCGACAGAAAAATTGAACTATATGTATTTCAGGAAACTATTGATTATGAAATATGTAAAAAATTTGAAAAAATGCTTAAAACTATTAATCCTCGCATGATGACAGAAATTGTAAAAAATACTTCCCAGACCGATGTTATTATAAGAATTTCTCGCTTAGAGTATATGATAGCAATGCGGTTTCATGCTGTTCTGGTAGCTATTAAGACAGGGGTAAAAACTCTGGCTATAAATTATGATGCAAAAGTTGAAAAACTTGCTTATGAAGCATTTTTACCGTTGCTGACGATGTCGATTGAAGAAGATTTTGATGCACCATTTGATAGAATGGAACAGCTAAATCCCGATAAGTTACTGGAATTTAGCCGTTCTCAAAATTTTGAATGGAATTTATTTGATAAATATTTTACATAATTTTTATTGTAAATATGCAAGGTTCAACTTATACTGAAGGTGCAGACGTGTTGCTTGGCGTAGGCTGTCCTGTACCTGTTTGAGTCGGTGTCGTCGGTTGCGTAGGTGTTGTTGCCTGCTGTCCAACGCTACCATATATTGAATCAAGACGTGCCGAAACTGTCTGTGGATTAATTAAGCCACTTTGACCCATTGCGTAAGAGCCACCCAAATAAGGGTTCTGTTGCTGAGCGTAGTATCCTCCACCGTATTGACCATACATACTTGCGACACCATTCCAATAATAATTACTGCCCATCATTGGACTTCCGCCCCAGATACTTGGACCGCAACAACCGCAGTGGTGATGTCCATGCGAATTATATTCAGCCATCATTGCACCCATCATTGCTGTTTTGCCCATATTTTTGCAGAAGTCAGGTAGTCTGCTTAATACACCATTCCAATATGCTTTCGACATGATTATACCTCTCTTTATATATATTAAGTATTTAATTAATATATAATTTACAAATTATAGTAAGTTTGTTACAAAAGTTAACAGAATTTCAAAATTTTATTATTTGACAATTATTCATATTTTTAATAATATAATATTGATCTGGCTGAGATATACAGTTTAGACATGCCCTTGTGGCACTCTGCCGACGAGAACGATTAAGTATCGTTCGAGGAGAGGAGAGGTAGACGCCTTTTTTATCCAGTCGAAAGAGATAAAATGATTGAAAACTAAATAATTTTGATTGCATGCCCTTGTGGCACTCTGCCGACGAGTACGATTAAGTATCGTTCGAGGAGAGGGAAGGTAGACGCCTTTTCTATCTTGTCGAAAGAGATAAAATGATTGAAAACTAAATAATTTTGATTGCTTGCCCTTGTGGCGGAATCGGTAGACGCGTCGGACTTAAAATCCGATCGGGGCTCAACCTCGGTGCCAGTTCAAGTCTGGCCAAGGGCAATCTTAAAAAAAGACTTACAAAAGTAAGTCTTTTTTTATTAAAATTGTAATAAGATAAAATTAATGTAAGGAGTTTGTATGAGTGATAAAACTGAGAAGGCAAAGGAACTTTTCAAGTCAGGTTATAACTGTTCTCAGGCTGTTCTTGGGGTATTTTGTGAAGAATTAGGTTTTGATTTTGAGACAGCGATGAAACTTGCATCTTCCTTTGGCGGCGGAATGGGGCGTATGCGAGAAGTATGCGGCACAGTGAGTGGTATGTTTATGGCTGCAGGGCTTGCGTTTTCAAGCGGAGAGAGTTCAGGTGCCGATAAAGCAAATCAGTATAAAATAGTGCAAGAATTAGCAAAACGATTTAGGGATAAAAATGGAAGTATAATATGTCGAGAACTATTACAAGGGGTTGAAAGTTCAACAACTCCTGTTCCGAGTGAGCGAACAGAAACTTATTATAAGAAACGACCATGTATTGAGTTGGTAGGGGATTCTGTTGAAATATTTGAAGAATTTTTAAAAGAGTATAGATCAAATTCAGTTATAAACAAGTAAATTACAGGAGTATTGTCAGATGAAAAAAGTTTTAATAATTTCAACGAGTTTAAGAGTAAATGCAAATTCAGAAATTATAGCAAAAGAGTTTGAGCGTGGGGCTGTTGATGCAGGTAACAGTGTCGAATTTATATCATTAAAGGATAAAGATATAAAATTTTGCAAGGGTTGTTTAGCTTGTCAGAAGTTAGGCAAATGCGTAATAAATGATGATGCGAATGAAATAACTGATAAGATGAAAATTTCTGATGTAATAGTATGGGCAACTCCTATATATTATTATGAGATGTCGGGGCAGATGAAAACCTTAATTGACAGAGCAAACAGTTTGTTTGCTACGGGGTATAATTTTAGGGATATATATGTAATAACTACATCAGCCGATGCTGCAGAAGGAATATCGGAGACAGTGCTTAGTGGCGTGAGAGGTTGGATAGCTTGTCTGCCAAATACAAAATTATGCGGTGTTATTGATGGTGGTGGATTAGAGGGACCAAATGAGGCTGCATCGAACTTAAAACTTTTAGAATCTGCCTATAATATGGGTAAGAATATATAGACTATATTAATATGTTGCCAAGTACTTAAAATTTTGCTATAATTTGCTTTATAGAGAGGTAAATATGGCAAAAGAAGTTGAGTCAAAATTATTGGCGAGTGTAATAGCCAGAATTTTGGACGATAAGTTAGGTAAAGATATTTCTATATTAAATATAGGACATGTTTCATCTTTAGCAGATTATTTTGTAATAGTTACCGGGGATTCAACTCCTCAGGTAAAAGCTTTGATGGAGTCCGTCAGAGAGGGTATAAAAAAAGAGTTTGAGCGATTACCTATAAGGATGGAAAATGATGCAAAAAACAGGTGGAATTTGCTTGACTATGGTGATGTTGTAGTTCATGTTCTACACCGTGACGAAAGAGAAACTTATGCTATTGAAAAGTTCTGGAATCATGCGTTTCGTATATCAGAAGCTGAATGGAAAGAACTTTCAAAAGATTATACAATATATGCAGATTAATAATAGAGAGAGAATATATTATGGAAAATCAAGATTTAGAGAAACAAATCAGTAATACTTTAATGCTAATGGCAAAAGAGCCGAATAACCTTGAACATTACCACTTGTTGTCAAGATTATATATGGAAGAGCAGAATTATGATAAGGTTATTTCAGTTCTTGAAAGCATTCTTGCCATTGATCCGAAAGATGTTCAGGCTCTTGTTGGTATGGGTACTATGTGGTATTACGAAAAAGATTTCAGAAAATCTTTATCATATTACAATCGTGCATTAGACATTAATCCTAAAAATTATTTAATATATTATAATATAGGAAATGTTTTTGCTGAGTGGAAGAATTTTCCTAAAGCTTTATTTTATTATAACAGGGCAATAGATTTAAATTCCAAAAATCCTGAAATTTACAATGCAATAGCACTTTTATATCAGGATAATGATGAATTTATAGAATCAAAAGCTTACTATGAAAAAGCATTATCTCTTGATCCTAATAATGTTACAGCACTTGTTGATATGGGTAATGTTTGTTTTAAGTTATATGATTATGAAACTGCACTTGACTTATATAAGCGTGTGTATGCATTAAATATTGATAATAAGACTGTTGCTATATGTATAGGTAATACATTAACGCTAATGAAAAACAGAGATGAGGCATATTCATATTTTGAAAAAGCTATTGAAATGGAAGGCAGCAATTACAGAGCATATATTTGCTATGCAATTTCAATGTCTGAATTTGGAGAATATGACAGAGCAATAGAATATTATAATAAAGCCATTGAACTTGAGCCTAAGACTGTAAATGCTTATCAGTTATTGGCTAATTTGTACGCTAATTTAGGCGAAGTTAATAAAGCTGTTGATGTGTATAAAAATATACTGCATTTTGCACCGAATGATGCAAAAACATATCTGTTGCTTGGTAATGGGCATTACTTACAGGGTGATATAGAAAAGGCAATTGCTGCGTATAGAGCTGCAATTAATATAGAACCTGAAAATGATGAACACAAATTAGTGTATAGTTTGGTAATTGATGAATACATTGATAAGAAACGTTCCGGAGAGGCTGTTTAGTAATGGATAATACCCCTAAATTAGCAGATAGAATAGTATCAGGTCTAACATACCTTTCCGCCGGTATTGTGGGAGTTGTGTGGCTTATAATTTCAGCAGTAAGAGGTAAATTCCCGCCTAGATTTACTTTGTACCATATTATGCAGTCTGTATTTTTAAGTTTACTTTATGTAATCTTTAACTTTATATTTTGGCACATTGTTGGATTTTTAAGTTATATTCCGTTGTTAAATCGTCTTATAAGACAGCTTGTATATTTATTTAATATGCCTTTTATTGTTGGTTATTCAATAATGCAGTGTCTGATATATGGTACAATCTTATATTTAGCTGTTTTTGCCTTTATGGGATTGTATTCTTATATTCCGTGGGTTTCAGATATTATAAAATCTAATTTTAGAAAATAACTTGCGTAATATTTTTTAGCGTAGTATCATTTAAAAGGTCGAAATAATTGTTAATCAAGTTTGGAATCTTGAGAAAAGAAAGAGGTAAAACATGAAAGACGGAATACATCCTGATTACAAGAAGACTGTTATTAAGTGCGTTTGTGGTAACGAAATTGAAACAGGTTCTGTAACAGACGGTATTACGGTTGAAATTTGTAACAAATGCCATCCGTTCTATACCGGTCAACAAAAAATCCTTGACTCTGAAGGTAGAGTTGAAAGATTTAATAAACGTTACGGAAACAAAAAGTAATCTTATAATAAATATAAAAGAACCGCTATTAAGCGGTTCTTTTTTTTTAGTTAATTCCGAATATTAAAGTTATGATAATTACTGTTGTAATTGATAAAGCTGATAAAAATAAATAGTATATTTTTGATGAGTACTGCCTTTTCCCTTCAAATGCCAAATTGTTTATTGTATCTTCAGAATAATCTTTTTTTAATTTACTTTTTGTTTTATTAAATGAGTCCTGCAATATTTGCCTAAAAGCAAGAATGTCCTGCAGTTCCTTTCTTGCTTCTTGATTAATTATTGCAATTTTTCTAATGCGAAAATTGTCGTTGTCGCCTAATTCATTGTCTATATATGCGGATAAATTTTTTGTAAAATGATCCAATTCTGAATTTTTAAGTTCCCCGTTTTCGGCTTCATATTGCTTTATATCAGACTTGTTAACGTTATTAGCTAACGCCATTTGACGATATTTATTTCTGCATTCACTGCATATATTCAGATGGAATTCAATTGCATTAGAAAGCTGCTTGCTAAGACTTCCTTCTATATAAAATTGTAGCAGTGTTTCAACTTGTTCACAGTTTGGATCTTTCATAAGTACTCCTTATATATAATTCTTTAAACTTTGTTGTAATTTAGTTCTGGCTCTTGCAATTCTGGATTTAACAGTCCCCAGACTTGATTTCGTTGTGTTTGCAATTTCTTCATAACTTAATCCCTGTAATTCCCTTAGTACAATGACTATTTTAAATGGCTCAGGCAGGCTGTTTATCCCTGCTCTTATTATTTCTTCAATTTCAAGCGCCAAGCATTTTTCGTTTGGTTTGCATTTTTTATCCTGTAGTAAATTTTTTAGCATTAAATCTCCGTTTTCTTCTGTTTCTGAATCAATGGATATAGTATTTGGTTTCCTTAAATTTTTTCTTAATTCGTCATAATAGAGATGTGTTACTATCTGGTTTGCCCAGCTTTTAAAATTCTTAGGATTTTTTAATGTTTTTATGTTTTTGGCAATTCTCAAAAGTGCCTCTTGCGTTAAGTCTGATACATCCTCCTTTTTGTTACTAAGGTAAGCAAATGTCGCAAATACATTTTTTTGTTCTATTTTTATTAATTCTTCAAGTGCTTTCAAGTCGTCCTGTTGTGCAAGTTCAATAAGTTTTTCAATATTCAATTTTTTATATTGAATCTTTTGTGAACCCATAACAAAAACTCCTTATCTATATGATAAGAAGTTTTTGTATTTATTTATTCAACTATATTGGTAAAATTGCGGATATAATTATTTCTGTGACAATTTGAACAACTATTCGGCACAAATATAACCTTTAAGTGCGGTGTAAGCCGCAACATAAGGCGATGCAAGGTAAATTTGCCCTTCAGTATTTCCCATTCTGCCTTGGAAGTTTCGATTTTGAGTTGCCAGACAAACTTCTCCGTCAGCAAGAGTTCCAGCATGTACTCCAACACAAGGTCCGCATCCCGGTGGAAGTATTGTTGCATTAGCTTCAACAAAGATTTTTATTAATCCCTCATCTAATGCTTTCAGGTAAACATCTTTTGATGCCGGACATATAAGCATTCTAACGTCAGGATTAATCTTTTTGTCTTTAAGAATATTTGCAACCACTCTTAAATCTTCAATTCTGCCGTTCGTGCAAGTTCCTACATAAACCTGATCAACCTTTACGTCCTTTAGCTGTTCAACAGTTTTTGTATTATCTACGGTATGCGGGCAGGATACTGTGTGTGGAATATCCTCAGCGTAAATTTTAATTACTCTTTCATATATCGCGTCTTCATCAGGTGTAATTAAACGGAACTTATCTTCTCTTCCATGTTCTTTTAAAAATGCCTTTGTTTTTTCATCTGTGGCAAATAATCCTGCTTTTGCACCTGCCTCAACTGCCATATTGGCTAAGGTAAATCTTTCGGACATGCACATATTTTCAATGGTATCCCCACAGAATTCAAGAGCCTTGTATGTAGCTCCGTCTGCACCGATAAGTCCTATCAGGTACAACATTAAATCTTTAGAGCAAATTCCTTCCTTAAACTCGCCGGTCACTTCGATTTTGAATGTAGCAGGGACTTTTAACCATGTTTTGCCCAATGCCATTGCAACTGCTATATCTGTTGAACCCATACCTGTTGCGAAGGCTCCTAATGCTCCTGACGTACAGGTGTGAGAATCGGCACCTACTAAAATTTCTCCCGGATTAACAAATGTTTCAACTAATCTTTGGTGACAAACTCCTGCACCTATATCAGAAAGTACGGCTCCATATTCTTTTGAAAATTCTCTTAGAACCTTATGTGTATTTGATAATTCTTTTCTTGGACTAGGTGAAGCGTGATCAATAAATAAGATGCTTCTTTCAGGGTTATGTAATTTGTTTACCCCAAGTTTTTTAAATTCTTGAACAGTTAAAGGTCCTGTTCCGTCTTGAACTGCCGCAACGTCAACATTTGCTATTACAAGTTCTCCCGGCTTAACATCGTGTCCTGCGTGTTCTGATATAATTTTTTCTGCAATTGTTTGTCCCATGATATACACTCCTTGTAGCTATATTTTACCATAAAATAAAATGGATTATCTTTTATGATAATCCATTCTACTTTATAATACTATTTTTCAAGTTATTAGGCACAAGTGCAACCGCTTAAAGCTTGTGATTTTAAGCTTTCAGCTTTATCAGTCTGTTCCCAAGGAACATTGATATCAGTTCTGCCCATGTGACCGTATGCAGCAAGCAATTGATAGAATTTCCCGCCATTCTTCGCAGGCAATCCTCTCAAATCAAATTGACTGATAATAGCAGCCGGTCTAAGGTCAAAGTTTTTAGAAACAAGTGCTGAAATCTCATCATCTGAAACTTTACCTGTTCCGAATGTATCAACCATAATTGATACAGGCTCTGCAACACCGATAGCGTATGCCAATTCAATTTCACATTTATCAGCTAAACCGGCAGCAACGATATTTTTAGCAACATATCTTGAAGCATAAGCGGCTGAACGGTCAACTTTCGTCGGATCTTTTCCGGAGAAAGCTCCGCCGCCGTGGCGAGAATATCCGCCATAAGTATCAACAATAATTTTACGTCCCGTTAAGCCTGCATCTCCTTGAGGTCCGCCAACAACAAATCTGCCTGACGGATTAACAAGAATTTTAGTATCTTTTGATAAGCCTATAGGTGATTCGTTTTCAAATACCCAGTCAATAACATATTTTTTTACATCATTTTTAATTATTTCCTGAACTTTTGAATTATCACTTATTCCATTAATTTCAGGATCATGTTGAGTTGATATTAAAACAGTATTTATGTTTGATGGTTTACCATCAACATACTCAACCGTAACCTGAGATTTCCCGTCAGGTCTTAAATAAGGCAAAATCCCTTGTTTTCTAACCTGAGCTAATCTGTATGACAATTTGTGAGCAAGACTAATAGGTAACGGCATTAATTCAGGAGTTTCGTTACAAGCATAACCAAACATAATACCCTGATCTCCTGCACCTATATTTGCTGTTTCAGATGTTGATGTGTCAGCATTATCATTTCTTGATTCGAATGCTTTATTTACACCACCTGCAATATCGCAAGATTGTTCATCAATACTTGTTAGTACTGCACATGTATCAGCATCAAATCCGCCGCCGTGTGAACCGGTATATCCGATATTCTTAATGGTATTTCTTACAACAGCCGGAATGTCAACATAACAATCTGATGTTATCTCTCCGCAAACCAAAGCCATGCCTGTTGTAACGGTTGTTTCTGCCGCTACTCTTGACTGTGGATATTTTGTCAAAAATTCGTCTAAAATAGCGTCAGAAATCTGATCGCATACTTTGTCGGGGTGTCCTTCGGTAACAGATTCCGAAGTAAATAAAAAGTTTCTTGGTGTCATTTTCCTTCTCCTTAATTTTAATTTCTACCAGCCGGTAAGGTTTTTAATTCCGACCCGGCATTTACTCTTTAATGTAGTCTACAATAGAAATCATATAAAATCAAATTTGCGTGTAAAAAATACACTTTTCTTAATATATATTTGGTTGCTTTGATATTTTATTATTATTAATTCATGCTAATATATAGTTATGGAATACAAACCGTTTAAAATCAGTTCTAAATATTCACCTGCTGGAGATCAGCCTAAAGCAATAAAGGAGCTTGTAGAAGGATTAAATGAGGGCTGTGATGCTCAAACTTTGTTGGGTATTACAGGCTCGGGTAAAACTTTTACTATTGCAAATGTAATAGAAAAGGTGCAGAAACCGACTTTAATAATTGCTCATAATAAAACATTGGCAGCTCAGCTATACAATGAGTTTAAAGAACTGTTCCCTGATAATGCGGTTGAATATTTTATAAGTTATTATGACTATTATCAACCTGAGGCATATATTCCCCGTACTGACACTTATATAGAAAAATCAGCTTCAATTAATGAAGAAATCGACAGATTAAGACATAATACAACCAGAAGCCTATATGAGCGTAATGACGTTATTATAGTTGCTTCTGTCAGTTGTATTTATGGGTTAGGATTACCTGAAAATTATTTTAGAGGTTCTGTAGAATTAAAAACCGGGGATGAAGTAGAAAGGGATGTTTTATTGCGTCACCTGATTTCGGTTCAGTACAAGAGAAATGATTTAGTGCTTGAACGTTCAACATTTAGGGCAAAAGGTGATGTTGTTGAAATTATGCCTGCCTATGAAAAAATTATTACAAGAATATATTTCTTTGGAGATGAGATTGAAAAAATCGTTAGAATTGATAATGTAACGGGTGAAGTTTTGGATACTCCTAACAGCGTTGTAATTTATCCTGCCGTTCATTATCTGTCTTATGATGAAAATCAGGAAGAAACAATTTCCTTAATCAGAGAAGAATTACAGCACAGGCTTGTCGAATTAAGAAATGAAAATAAACTTATAGAAGCACAAAGACTTGAACAACGAGTAAAATATGATATAGAAATGATTAAAGAAATGGGCTATTGCTCAGGGATTGAAAATTATTCAAGAATTATAGAACGCAGGGCACCCGGTTCCCCTCCGGCGACTTTATTGGATTATTTTCAGGGAGATTTTCTGACTGTTATAGATGAATCTCACGTTACGCTTCCACAGCTAAAGGGTATGGCTCATGGTGATGCGGCAAGAAAAGATGTTCTTATACAATATGGTTTTAGACTTCCGTGTGCTAAGGATAACAGACCGTTAAGGAATAATGAATTCTTTGATAGGGTTCATCAGAAAATTTATATTTCAGCTACTCCGGGTGATTTTGAAAAAGAAACTTCCTCCAAATTGGTTGAGCAGATTATTCGACCGACAGGACTTGTAGATCCAAAAATATCTGTCAGACCTATTGCTACGCAAATTAATGATTTGAAAGCCGAAATTAAAAAACGTACCGATAAAAATGAAAGAGTATTGATTACCACCTTAACAAAGCGTATGGCTGAAGATTTAACGGATTTCTTTATTCAGGAAGGGATAAAAGTAAGATATTTACATAGTGGTATTCAGTCTTTAGAACGTGTAGAGATTTTAAGAGATTTGCGACTTGGTGAGTTTGATGTTCTTATAGGTGTAAATCTTTTAAGAGAGGGATTGGATATTCCGGAAGTTTCCCTTGTTGTGATTATGGATGCAGATAAGGAAGGATTTTTAAGATCAGAAACCAGCTTAATTCAGACGATTGGGCGTGCTGCAAGAAATTCATGCGGAGAGGTAATTATGTATGCAGATAAGGTTACGGATTCCATGAAAAATGCTATAGATGAAACCGAACGACGCCGCAGCATTCAAATCGAGCATAATAAAAAATTCGGAATCGTTCCTAAGACTATTAAAAAACCTATTGAAAACAATTTATTATCACTTGTTGCAAGTTACCGTGACTTGGAAGATATTGTTGCGGAAGAAATGGTTGATATGGGTGTTGATAAGAAAGATTTACCAAAACTTATAGATAAACTTGAAAAAGACATGCATAAAGCTGCCAAAATTCTCGATTTTGAACGTGCGGCTGAAATCAGAGATCAACTGAAAAAGTTAAGAGAGATGGTGAAGTAATTATTATTTTTTTAGTAATGTAACTATCGCACCATCACCATTTTTAATATTTAAATCTTTAGTATCCTCATTAACTCTTACAATAATGGCTTGCCCGTTAATATCAATTTTGTCCTTAGATACAACTTCTCCGCTATATATTTTTTCAGGATATTTAACTATGGAAATTTTGGCTTTATCGCCAACTTTTATCCTATTTTTATATTTAGGAGAAAAATAAGCCTTAACAGCTGCATTCTCCGGATTAACAATTCCTATGCTGCTATCATATTTTACAGTATCTCCTTCTTTTAAGTCAGCATACAAAATTACCCCATTTGCATTCGCATGTATTGATTTAATAATTTCATTTGCAGGCTTGCATTTAGCATTGTTATTTGCTGTTTCGGTTTTATATTGTTTAAGTGAGTTGTCATACTCTTCTTTGCTAATAACTCCGTCCTTGTACATAATCGCAGCATTTTCATATTCTTTTACTGCCTTTTGATCCGCAGATGAAATTTCTTCTTGATTTATACAATTTGTTTCAGGCTGATTTGTTATATCAATTTCAGCAATAATATCACCTTCTTGAACTTTATCAAAATTTTTAAACTTTAGTTCTTTAATAATACCGTTGTCAGCTGCTATTATTTCTTCATTTTCATTGATTACTGATGCACTCACCGTTTCAATTTCTTTATTTAGCTCTATGTGCTTGTAGACAGCAAATAAAAGTTCCAAAATAACCAATAAACCTATAACAGAAAATATTATTTTTTTTATCATATAAACCTCACTACTGTATAAAGATTATCATAAACCAATTTTTCTTACAACTTATATGCCTACACTTAATCCTGCACATACATTTATACCTTGTCCGGTTAAGCCTTTAGCATTATCTGAAATTAAATATTTTATAAGTCCTGCAATTTCAACAGGTTCTACAAATCTTCTTTGCGGTATGCATTCCAGAATTTCATCCTTTGAAAACTCACTGTCATTTATAGAGGAGTTCCCTAAGTCGGTATCAACCCAACCCGGATTAATCGTATTGACTGTTATGTTATATTCTGCAAGCTCTAACGCAAGTGCTTTTGTTAGTCCTAATAATCCTGCCTTTGACGCAGAATAAATTGAAGCATTTGCCTCTCCCATTACACCTGAAATTGAACCTATATTTATAATCCTGCCCCACTTGTTTTCTTTCATGTGTGGTATAGCCGCAGATATAAGTTCAGTTGGACTTATTAAATTTGTTTTGTATATACGTTCAATATCAATATCGGAAATTTCGTCAATTGACGAATAAATATATTCACCTGCATTGTTAATAAGTACATCAATTCTGTTATTGCAAATAAAATCTTTAAGAACATTAGTATCTTGAGCTAAATCACACACACATAAAGTCTCTGCCGAAATCGTTTTTAATCTTTCTTCGTTTCGACCTGTAACATATATGCTGCCGACAGATTTTAATTCCTCTGCTATTACCCTGCCTATTCCTCTTGAGGCACCAGTTACGAGTATGTTCATACTACTTAACTATACCAAACCCAAGCAGGAAAGTGCAAACAATAAATATTGCTGCGATAATGCCGGTTAGCTTATTTAAACCCTTTTCAGCACTTTTCTGTGATGTAAATAACTGAGATGCTCCGCCAATGCCGGCAATTCCATCGCCTTTTGGGGAATGTAAAAGAATTAATACAGTAACCAGTAACGCTGATATTACCTGTAATGCCCAAACAAACTTTAACATTATAATTTTTTCTCCTTTTTCTTAGAAATGAAATGTGCACGTTTTGAATTCAGTTTTATACTTTCAAACGTGTACAATCTGGCAGGGCGTTTTGATGAAGATTTCGTAAATTCGTTCAATTCTATCAGTCCTTCTGTAGCAAGAGCCTTCTTTCTGAAATTACGTTTATCTAACTTCTTGCCCATAATCAATTCATAAGATTTTTGCATTTCAGTCAGTGTAAACTTTTCATTTAGCAATTGGTAAGCTACCGGACAGATTTCCAATCTTTCACGAGTTCTCTTCATTGAATATTGGATAATTTCCTTATGGTCAAACGCTAATGGCGGTAAATCAGAAACTTTATGCCATCCCAATTCAGGTGAAGATATAACTTTAATGTCTTCGGCTCTAACAAGTGCAAAGTATGCACAGGTTATAACCCTTGAATTCGGGTGACGAAGCGGATCGCCAAAGGTATATAACTGTTCCAGATAGATGTTATCTACATTGGTTCGTTCCTTTAATACTCTCAATGCTGCCTGATCAAGATTTTCACTTAGTCTGACATATCCGCCGGGAATAGCCCATTTATCTTTAAATGGTTCATTTAGACGCTTTACAAGTAATACTTGTATTGAATTATTAATGATAGTAAGTATTACTACGTCGACCGTTATTTCGTGTGTTTTAGTTTCATTAAACATAATTATCTCTACCCTATGATTATGATACAATAAAAATTTATTTTGTATATTTGTCTTTATAAATTTTGTTAAGATTTGTTTACAAGTAAAAATATTCAGCAATTTTCAGCTTGAAAAATACTTTATATATATAAGGTAAGGGAAATTAACAATGTGTTATGGTTATTGGAATAGTTACGGTTGTTGTGATAATTGGGGCATGATGCAGTTCGCAATGGGAATGAACATGCTTGCAAATTTCTTTGACAATCTTGGCAACAGAACAAACAATAATCATAATTCTGCATCCTCAAATCCTTTTTTAGTTGGAAATTTACTTGGTGGTAATAATTCTCAGGCAAATTCTCCGTTAGTAGGAGATTTATTAACAGGAACAGGAAACGGCGGCAGTGGTTCAGTTCCTCCAGCTTTAGTCGGGAATTTGCTTGCAGGCAATATTTCATCATCAAATCCATTACAAGCAATGGCATCATATCTTCCGGGTTCATTCCAGTTTGATGGTGATATGTTTGTTCCTCCGGGAGGTTCAGCATTAGATGGAACAGGATTGAGTTTATTAAATTTATCTCAAAATCCACAGTTGTATCCGTATCCGTCTTTACCGGGAGTTCCGTTACCTCCTTCATGTGTTGTTGATTCTTCAGGTTTGCCTGCTGTTACAACAGGTGCTTACGCAGATATGTTAAAACCGGCAATGCCGATGCCTCAATATCCGACTGTACAGGCTCCTCAGCAGCAACAACCTCCGCAAACTCAGCAGCAAAGACCATCAGCATCAAGACAGTCATACTCTTCACGAACTCAGGCTGCTCCTCGCTTTGCACAGTTGACAAGACCTTCTGCAAATTCGGGGCTGTCTCTTTCTTCTCCGTTTAGCGGAAGTGCAAATGATTTAAATTCAAAATTAGGCGGTGTTCTGGGTGGTAAAGGTCAGGTTTTCCTTGATGCACAGGCTCAATATGGTGTCAACGCCGGATTACTTGCCTCAATATGTATGCATGAAAGTGGTAATGGCAGTAGCCGTTTGGCAAGAGAGCAAAATAATGTAGGCGGAGTAAGAATTGCAGGTTCTACACAGTTTAGAACATACAATTCTGTTGATGATTGTATAATGCACATGGCAAAATTTTTGAAGTCAGGGTATTTAGATAAAGGTTTGACATCTCTTGCTCAGGTAGGTGCAAAATATTGTCCTACAAATGATCCTACAGACAGAGCTGGTATGAACAGCGGCTGGGCTGCAGGTGTTTCAAGATGGTATAATCAGAGTTTTGCATAACTTTAAATTTAACTGTTGTCGCAACAATTCTAAATATTTTATTGCGTAACCCTTTTTTTTTAAGTAATCTTTTGTTATCAGATTATACTATTTTCAGGAAGGGAAATTAATGGAAAAGGGATATGTAGAAAATGGCTTTATCATTGATTTAGCTCATTCAAAAAAGACTTCTGACGTTATTTACGAATTGAGCAAAATTCTTGATATGCCTGAAGCAAAGTTTAAGAAAATTTGTTTAAAACTTGGTTCAATGAATTTATCTGAACAAGAATTAATCAGTATAAAAGCTTTAATAGAAACAATGGATTCGGAAATCGAGTTTATAAGTACGTCATCTGATGTTACAACTTCATCTGCAAAAGAGTTGGGGATACAAATTTCACAGTTGGATGCAGCTGTTCTTCCTGCATTAGACATATCAGCAACGGAAGAAAAAAATAAAACCGTAAATGAAGCTTTGGAAAATGCTCTTGATAAAATTTTCGGTGGTGATGCTTTAGCTGAAACTAAGGCTGAAGATGCGGCTTATAATCCTGACAATGATATAAATTACACTCCTGTTGAAGATAATAGCAGTGCGGTTGAATCTGATATTCAGGTTGTTACCTTTGAAGAAGTTGAAAATCTTGAAGAAATACGAAAACATAATAAAGAAACCGAAAAATTACCAACATTATATATTTACAGAACATTACATTCAGGTCAGAGCATTTCTTCTGACGGTAACATTGTTATTATAGGTGATGTAAATCCCGGTGCTGAAATTATTGCAAAAGGTGATATTACTGTTTGGGGTATTCTTGGCGGAATTGCTCATGCAGGTTCTGACGGTAATCAATATTCAAAAATTCGTGCATTAAAATTGAATGCAATACAGTTGAGAATAGGTGATATTTTGGCAAGACGTCCTGATACCGTGAATACTCCATATATTCACAGGACAGATACTTATGTGCCGGAAGAGGCAGTTGTTAATAAAAATCATATTATGATATATAAATTACACGAATCATAATGGAAAGGAAATTATGACAGCATTAGTTGAAGAAAAAAAAGTAGAAATTGAAAAAGGAGATATAATGAGCGGTCGAGTTATAGTAGTTACGTCCGGAAAAGGCGGTGTAGGCAAGACTACTACAAATGCAAATATCGGTACGGCTTTGGCAAGAGCAGGTAAAAAAGTCGTTATGATTGATACAGATTTAGGACTTAGAAATCTTGATTTGTTGCTTGGTCTTGAAAACAGAATAGTATATACTATTGTTGATGTTGTTGAAGAACGTTGTAAATTAAAACAGGCTTTAGTTAAGGATAAGAAAAACCCTAATTTATGCCTGCTTGCAGCCGCTCAAACAAGAGATAAAACAGCAGTTACTGAAGAACAGCTAAAAGATATATGTGAACAATTGAAAAAAGATTTTGATTTTATTTTAGTTGACTGTCCTGCGGGTATCGAGCAGGGTTTTCAAAATGCTATAGCTGGTGCTTCTGAAGCAATTGTTGTTACAACACCTGAAATGTCTGCTGTTCGCGACGCAGACAGAATAATCGGGCTTTTAGAGGCTAAGGAAGAAATTAAGTCTTATAAACTTCTTGTTAACAGGGTAAGACCTAATATGATAAAAACAAATGATATGATGAGTGTTGAAGATGTTTCCGAGATACTTTCCACTCCAATTCTTGGCATAATCCCTGAGGATGCAGGTATCATAACATCTACAAATAAGGGCGAACCTATTGTAAATGATGAAAAATCTCTTGCCGGACAAGCTTATGCTAATGTTGCAAGAAGAATTTTGGGCGAAGATGTTCCGTTCCTGAATCTTGAAGAAGATACAAGCGTAATGGGAAAAGTTAAAAAGTTTTTCTCAGGTTTACTTGGTAAGGAGAAGTAGAAAATGAAAGATATATTTACTGATTTATATAATAAAGTTTTAGGCTTCTTCCGTCAGACTGAGAAAAATCAGGAAGAAGAAAGTACAAAAGATGTTGCATGTAATCGTTTGAAATTTGTTTTGATGCAGGACAGAACTAATTTGACTCCTGAACTTATGGACAGAATGAGAAAAGAACTTGTTGAATTGCTTTCAAAATATGTTGAAATGGACAAGGAAGCTCTTGAATTAGGTTTTGAACAGGAAGGTAATCAAATGGCTTTAATGCTTTCTATTCCTGTATTGAGAGCAAAAGATGAAGCTGAAATTGAGGCAACTTTAGCTAAAGAAGATGAAGAAAAAGCTAAATTAGAAGAAAATAAAGAAGCTGAGCCTGATGAAGCTTCTGATGATACTGCAGAGGTAATTACTGACGCTGATAATTCAATAGCAGATGAAACTGATGAAACAGATACAGACGAAACTGAGGAAGAAATTTCTGCAGTTTCCGATGCTGATGAAACTGTTTCAAAATCCGATGCCGTTGTTACAAAACCTGTTTCAAAGACGGCTTCAAAGACTGAAACGGAAGATAAAAAAGTTAAAGCTGTTAAATAGTTTAAATATTTATAATTTTTATCAATAAAATTACCTGTTATTTTTCAGGTAATTTTATTTTGCTGTTTGTTTTACCCTTGCGAACCTGTAAATAATATGTTATAATATTATTTATAATATAAATAAAAAGAGGATTATATGATTATATCTATGTTTCAGCCCAGGGGGGGGGGTAAAAACCTCTCATAGTAAGGATTTACAGGCATTTACTCTCGCTGAAGTGTTGATAACTTTGGGCATTATCGGTGTTATTGCGGCAATAACGTTACCTGCATTAATTGAAAATGTTACTGAAAGGAAAAATTCCGAACGCCATGCTAACATTGTATATAAAGTTACACAGGCAATGGAAATAATGAAAGCCCACGGTGAACTAAGCGGAACATACCCGTCAACCGAAGCCTTTGTAGATGAATTACAAAAATATTTAAAAGTATCAAAAAGATGTGACAGTAATCATATAGCAGACTGTTGGCCGACTAAAACAGTAATTGACGGTGAGGGTGAAGAGTTTGAAATAAGTAAAGCCAGAACAGGAAGACAATTGTCTCTTACAACTAATACAAATAATGTTGGTTTAATTTTAGCAGACGGTGCTTCAATAATATTAAATTATAATCCTGATGTGGGGAAAATAGACGATACTGATGCATTAGTTTCATCAAAGAAGTCATTACCTGTTGGTGGGGGAAGAAGCAAAGAATTTGTATATACATCAAATGCTACTGCATCAATAGACTTTGTAACAGATGTAAACGGTTCTGCAGCACCTAATGCGGAAACAATAAATAACAAATTTAACGATATCCGAAGCTTGACTGCTGCAAGATTTAAAGGCTGTGCCGGTTCAGATATCCCCGGTGTAGGTTGCGTAGTAGATGTAGGTGGACAAGGTTTAACTTGGCAGTCCGCAAAAGATAAATGTGCAAGTATGGGGATGTCATTACCTACTATGGGAAATCTGCAGTCAATAAGTAACCAGAGACATAATTATCCTACATTAGTTCAAAACGGTTGGTTCTGGGCATCGACAGAAATAGATAAAGATTTTGCACAGGGAATGTGGTTAGAACATGACAATTCTTCGCCAGAAGATAAATATTGTTATAAAGGTAATCCAAGAGGAGTCATTTGTGTAGAATAGTCTGCTAAGAAGCAAAATTACGACAAAATTTGATACTACCTTTTAGTTTGTTATTAACTGCTACAACTTGCTAGTGAGCTGTTGTATGATTTAGTTATTTAGTTTTCTGCTTCTTAATTCAGCAATTTTGTTTTCAAGCTTTACAATTTGGATACCGATTGCTCGGTGTACAATTTCTTTATAGCCTGCTCTATGTTCAAGCATGGTATTTATATGCTTTTCTGCAGCTTTTAAAAATAATAAACCAAATCCTCCAAAAAAGAGTGTTGTGGGTAAAGCATGCGAATGTGCTTCCATTGCGGCAATTCCAAGATTTGCTACCGCAGGTGCTAACATCATATTTCGTTTTACTTTAGCCAGCATATATTTTTTATTTGTTAATTTTACGGGTAAACGTCTAGGTATTTTCATGTTTTAATTCCTTTTGTGTCTTTTAAAAATTGTAAATGAAAATTTTTGTCAATTTATAATGCTATATTAATGATATGTTACATTTTTTCAGGTGCGGTAACTCCAAGTAAATTCAGGGCATTTCTAAGCACTCTTTTAACCGCTATAACAAGAGATAATCTTGCTTTCATCATATCAATATCGTCAGAAATTACACGATTAGAATTGTAGAAGGAATGAAACTCACTTGCAAGTTCCTGTACATATCTGCAAATAGTGTACACCTGACGTGTTTCTGCCGAAGTTTTAATCATTGATTTAAATTCTTCTAATTTCAAGATTAATTTTTTAGCGGTGTCAAGTGTCGGAACTATTATATTTTCATTGTATGTGTTTTCTAATTTATCTAAATCCGATTTTGTAAGAGGTGCTTTTGTAACATCTCCTGTTTGAGAATTAATTTTGTCTTCAACAGCGTTTCTTAAAATCGAGCATGCTCTTGCATGTGCATACTGTACATAAAATACCGGATTCTCATCCGTATTTGTTTTTGCAAGTTCTATATCAAAATCAAGAGTAGTATCAATGTTTCTCATTGACATCCAGAATCTTGTGGCATCAACGCCTACTTCATCAACCAAATCTTCAAGGGTAACCATATTTTTACGTTTACCCATTCTGACTTCATTACCGTTGATTACAAGATTAACAAGCTGTCCGAGTAAGATTTCAAGTTTATTAGGATCGTAACCGAGTGCTTCAAGTGATGCTTTTACTCTTGCAACATAGCCGTGATGGTCTGCTCCCCATATATCAATCATTCGGTCAAAGCCTCTTTCAAGCTTATCTGCGTGATATGCAATATCTGCCGTTAAGTAGGTATTTGAGCCGTCAACTTTCTTAATTACTCTGTCCTGATCGTCACCATAGTCAGATGATTTGAACCAAGTAGCTCCGTCTTTTTCGTAAATCTTTCCGGAGTCAACAAGTTTTCCAACATAATGAGCTACTTTGCCTGAATTGTGAAGAGTTAATTCCGAGTAAAAATTATCAAAATGTACTCTTAATTTATCTAATAATTCACGTTGCACTCTTTCTTCATATTCTTTTGCAAAGTCACAGTACACATGCAAATCTATACTATCAACATCGGATATTGTTTTTATTTTTGAATGCTGTTTCAAAAATTCTTTAGCAACCGGTATTAAATAATCTCCCGGATAATAATTTTTCCTTTCAATTTCGTCAGCAGGAAAATCAATTGAGTCGCCTAATTCCTGTTTAACTCTTATAATTAATGAGTTTCCAAGCTTTTGAATTTGAGAACCCGCATCATTAATGTAAAATTCCTGATAAACCTCGTGACCGTAAAATTTTAGTAAATTTGCAAGCACTGAACCCATAGCTGCCCACCTGCCGTGACCAATGTGGAACGGCCCTGTAGGATTTGCTGAAATATATTCAAGTATTATTTTTTCTTTACTTATATTTTCAGGTTTCCCAAAATCTGTATCTTTTTCGAAAATTTCTTTAATAGTTTGCTTTAAAAGATTATTTCCTGTCTTAAAGTTGATAAAGCCGCCTATTACGGTATATTCATTATCGTCTTTGTCAACGTATTCTAATATGGTGTTGGCTATCTGAGGAGGTGCCATTCTCGCAAATCTGGCTAGTGAAGACACATTTACCGCAAAGTCCCCAAAATCCGTATTTTTAGGTCGTTCGGTATTAAGTGTTCCTTCTTTATAATCAGACATTTCGCCTAATTTTTTATCAGCAATTGCTTTTTTTATGCCATTTTCTATATTTTTTAAAAAATAATCTTTTATCATAACAATGTTCTCTCCTGTAAATTTATTTTATCATAAACATGTTCTTAGTTGTTTATATCTGTATATTTATAATATAATGATGTTATGGATATGCTTAATACTCAAAACACAATAGAGCGTATAAGAGAAATTATGGATGATGATACTCTTGTTCAGTTAAAAGAAGAACTGAACGGGTACCATGAGGCAGATCTTGCTGATATTTTCGCAGAATTAAAACCGGATGAAAGATTAACCTGTTTTAAGCTTTTGGATGTAGAAAAAGCAGCGGATTTGATGGAATATTTAAATCCTCAAATTCAGGTTGAATTATTAGGCGATATTGATGAAGAAATGGCATCAAGAATTCTTACAAAATTGCCTCACGATGCTGCGGCTGACGTTTTGGGTGATATGGAAGAGGATGAATCCGAAACATATCTCGATAAATTACCGCATAAATTTTCTGAAGAAGTCAGAGAACTTTTGACCTACAACGAAGATACCGCAGGTGGTATGATGAACCCTGTTGTACTTACGGTTAATTCCGATATGAGTGTTAAAGATGTATTAAATCATATCAGGATTAGTGCGACAGAAGATAATATGGAGCTTTATTACGTCTATGTAGTAGATAAGCATAATCACTTGTTAGGTGTTGTTTCTCTGCGTAAACTTTTAACTTCACCTATAAATCAAAAAATACAGGATATAATGATTTCTGATATTGTAAAACTTCATGTAGATGATTATAGCGACTATATTACTGATGTATTTATGAAATATCAGTATAATGCTCTTCCTGTTGTTGATTTATATAACAGGTTAAAGGGAATGATTACTTGGGACGATGTTCATGATTTGTTTGAAGAAGAAACTACCGAAGAAATCTACCAGACGTCAGGTATTTCTACCGTAGAAGTTGATGAAGATGAAATCTTGACAGGTAGTATTTTTAGAGCAATTCGAGCAAGAACGCCATGGCTGTTTATTACTCTGCTGGGTGAATTTGTAGCTGTCCATGTTGCCAACCATTTTGAGCCGACATTTTCAATGCTGCCTATAGTTGCAGCATTCATGCCGTTACTAGCAGGTTTAGGCGGTAATATCGGTACTCAAAGTATTACTCTTATGGTCAGAGGTCTTTCTACGGGACAAGTTACTATGAGTTCTGCTATCCATCATATATTAAGAGAAACTTGTATTGGTGCTTTAATTGGTATGTTTTTCGGGCTTTTGGTTATGCTTGCAACATGGGGATGGAAGCACAGTATGGGCTTGGGCTGTGTTGTAGGACTTGCAATGGCAGTAAATATGACAATGGCTACTGTTATTGGTACATTAACTCCGCTTGGTCTAAAATCTATTAAAATTGATCCTGCAGTGGCTTCAGGACCTGTTATTGCAACGACTATTGACGTTGTAGGTTTGCTTGTTTATTTTTCACTTGTGAGCCTTTATCTGGTTCATTTGGTTTAGATATTCTTTACAAATTGTCCTTGAGAAGTTTTTAATGTAATATATTACATGTTGGTTAGTAATTTAAAAAGAGAGTGTAAATATGACAACTTATAAACAAGGTAGCAGCCCCAACTTCGGTCGTTCAGGTCGCGGTGTAAAGTCTAATAACGATAAAAGTAAAGCATACCTAAATGAAATGAGAAAACGGCAAGAGGCACATGCCAGATTTGTAAGAGGCTTTGTATTTTTATTCTTTGTAGTTGTAATTTCTATTGTCGCAGTATTTTATTTCGGTTTAAAAACTGATTTTTGTGCAAGACATTTTGGCGAAGATTCTCCTATTACAAAGATGTTTGCAAATATGTCAGCTTCAAATGCAAGTAAATCAGAGGCAGATTTTTCATTACCGTTTGGATTAAGAAGAAAAAATATATTATTATTAGGCGTTGATGTAAGTGATAATCCTGATGATTTGTGGACAGGCACTCGTACCGATACTATTATTCTTGTTAATGTTGATTCAAGAACCAAGTCAATTAATGCCGTTTCTATTCCTCGTGACAGCAAGGTATATCTGCCTGATGGTAACGGTATTCAGAAAATTAATGCTGCTCATTCAATAGGCGGTGTTGAAATGACGATAAAGACTATTGAAAACACTTTAGGTGTTAAAATTGACAGGTATATCATGGTTCATGATAATGCTGTCCGAGAGATTGTCAAGGCGTTGGGCGGTGTTGATGTTTATGTGGAAAAAAACATGCACTATAATGATTATGCAGGCAACTTGCACATAAATTTATCAAAAGGTAATCAGCATTTATCTCCTAGTGAAGCGGTCGGTTATTTAAGATTCAGACATGATCCGATGGGTGATATTGGCAGAACTCAGCGTCAACAATGGTTTTTAAGAGGAGTTTTGTCAGAACTGAAAAAACCTGAAACTGTTACTAAAATCCCTGATATCGTTGGTGTAGCAAGAAAATATATCAAAACTAATATGTCTATGTATGAGCTTACTCAGTTTGCTATGTTGATGAAGCATGTTGACATGGACAAAATCGAAATTGCAACTCTTCCGGGAGCTCCGAATAAGAAAGGCTATATTAGTTATTGGATTTTAGATCCTGATAAAACTCAGGAGGTCCTTAATCGATTGATTTACAGAAAAAAAGTCGTTTCTGATTCTGACTCACCGGTTACTGCGTCACTTGTTTATACTGATAACAAAGTGACTGAGGCTCAAAATATAAGGGCTAAGTTAAAAGATGCCGGAGTTATTATTTCTTGTGAATCTCATGTCGGTAAAACGCATTCACAATTTATTGCTCATAAATCAAGAATTTCGTCTGATTTTTACAATGATTTGAAGAAGTCTATTGATGAAATTGACGGCTATCAATTTGTTTATGAGCCTGCTATATTTATGTGCGGTGATACTGATTTTACCCTTGTTGTAGCAGGTAAATAACATATAAACGTAAAAGACCGATTTAAATCGGTCTTTTTTTGTAAGGTTTGTTATTGTTAATTAAGGTTAAGGTATTATTTACTGCCTAAAACTTTGTTCATTATCCATGCTCCAAAACCGATACCTGCACCCCAAAGTCCATAACGTTTGAGTTCCGCTAATCGGAAGTTTTTGAACATTGCTTTAATATTTTTAGGAGCACCTTCTTTAAGTAATCCGGTTTCAGAATCTACATGAGATAATATTTCTGTCTGAAATTCTTTGATTGTTGTTTTAAAACCGTTGTTACGTTTTTGTAATTCTTGTAACAACTCTTCCTGATTCAATTTTAACAGTTTATCCGTATAATTTTTCAATTTCTTTGAATTTTTAATGCCAAATTTATCCTTATTTTTAGCTATAAATTCCTGTAATTGTTCAGGTGTTGCATTTTTGCCGAGTTTTGTTAATTCTTCTTCCATAGCTGTGTAGTTCTTAATTTTTGCCTGTACAGCTGATTTTGAGTAATTTTCTTCAAATGATTTTTTTGCAACTTCTCTTATGTGTGCAGGATTAACTTTTTCAAGTTTTGGTGCGGCTTTTTGCATGAAAGCTTTAGCCTCATCAGCAGTTTTAATATCTTTTGGAAGTGCTGTCTTTAATTCATCTGTTAATTCTTCGCCTTTAGCAAGTTTTTCTATAGCTTCATATTGTTTTAAATCTGTTATACCCAATGATGAAAGTGCGTTTAATTTTCGTTTTTCAACAATTTTATTAACGTACTCATCAAATTTTTGTGCATCATAAGTATTTGTAAAACCATCTTTTAATGCGTAACCGTCTTCAACTTTATTCAGCGGATTACCTTTCCAATAGTAACCTGCAGCAGCACCAAGTCCGCCGCCCACTCCTGTTAATCCGACTGCACTTACTAATCCCGGTCCTTCTGATCTCTGAAAAGTATCATTTTCCAGTCCGCCCTGAAAATTTGGATTCCCAGCATATTGTGTTACTTGTTGCGGAGCTTGAACAGTCGTATCCGAATACTGTGCTAAAAACGGATTACTACTGCGTAAACCTAAGTTAACATCACCTGACATAGGCATACCTTTCTAATTTTTAAAACTAACCTTACAAGTTTATAAAAAATTTTAATAAAATTTTTTTGCCTATTTTTTACACACTGTTAAGAAAAATTAACGATTTAATTTTGAAAACAGCTCTAAAAATTCGGGAAAAGATATATTTGCCCATTCAAAACCATTTATTGCTATTTCTTTTTCGCATACTAATCCTGCGACATATAAACTCATTGCTAATCTGTGATCGTTATATGTTTCAACTTCAACATCACCTGACAACTTCGTTTTTCCGTTTATTATAAATCCGTCTTCTGTTTCCGAAATATCCGCACCCAGTTTTTTTAATTCTCTTGCTGTTGATGAAATTCTGTCTGATTCTTTGTTTCTTAAATCCTGTGCATCCTTTATAATAGTCTGACCGTCCGCCTGAGTTGCAAGTACCGCAATTATAGGTATTTCATCAATAAGTTGCGGTATAAGTTCACCGCTTACAGTTGTTCCTTTAAGATTTGACGATTTGATTCTTATATCTCCGACAATTTCTCCGGAAATATTATTTTTGCTTAATATTTCAATATTTCCGCCCATGTTTTCAATTACTTTTATAATACCTGTTCTTGTCGGATTCAGACCGACATTTTTTAATATAATATCTGAATTAGGTACTATCAAACCTGCAGCAATAAAGTATGCTGCTGAAGATATATCACCGCATACACGGAATTCTTTGCCCTCAATTTCAGACGGGTTTATGATTACTGTGTTTTCTGATGTTTGTATATCAGCACCCATATATTTAAGCATAAGTTCTGTGTGATTACGGGATAAATACGGTTCTGTGTATTTTGTTTTGCCGTCTGCATTCAATGTCGCAAGGATTACGGATGATTTAACCTGTGCGGATGCGATTTGCGATGCATATTCAATTCCGTGTAACTTATTCCCAAAAATCTTTAATGGTGCATGAAAATTATCTGACTCAATATTTGCTCCCATTTGTGTTAAAGGGGTAATAATCCTTTTCATCGGGCGTTTGGATAAACTTTCATCACCTGTTAATATGGTATTAAAATTTTGTCCTGCCAAAATTCCGCTTACAAGCCGCATGGTTGTCCCTGAATTTCCGCAGTAGAGCGGTTGTGATGTAGAATTAAGTTTTCCTGACGAATTTACCTCGACAGTTTTTTCATCGGTGTATTTAATATCAACACCGAGTTCTTTAAACAGTTTGAGCGTAGATTTAGGATCTTCTCCGCTTGAAAAATTCTTTATAACGGATTTTCCGTGGGCAATTGCCGAAAACATTATTGCTCTGTGTGAAATAGATTTATCAGCAGGGATTTCGATACATCCGCTTAACCCGTTTATGTTCTTTTTAACTCTCATAACCATAAATAGAGTTTACCATAAAAAGATGTTTGTGTTATTATAATTCTGTAATCACATGTGGAGACGTGTCCGAGTGGTTTAAGGTGCAATCTTGGAAAGGTTGTGTGGGAGCAATTCCACCGTGAGTTCGAATCTCACCGTCTCCGAACTACTGCCGGTAAGCTTATGCTTATCGGCAGTAGTTTTTAGATTATGGTTTAACAGGACATATCATTTGAACTCTTAAATTGATTATTTGGCAAAGTTTAGGGTGTGTTTAGGTTTGGGCGGTCGGAAAAAATCTTTTTATGCGTTACCAAATGGGACGAAATGTCACTTTATTTGCTCTTATTGTCCGGCAAAAGTCCGG
>CACYTP010000008.1 GCA_902777385.1 uncultured bacterium | reverse complement strand
AAGTTATTTCCTTTAATTAGAAGATTATCTTTGTCATCAAATTCAGTTATACTTTCTTCTCCGTCTTTAGTATATCTTTTCATATTAGTAAATACTTTAGGTGCAAGAAGTCTGTCAACATCATCTGGTGCAAGCAATTCATTATAGAATATCTCTCCTCTTTTCTGGTCTTCCTTAGTTTGACCGCCTTCTATTCCTTGCTATCTATTAAACCGATAGTATTCTTAAACCTTGTATATGAATCTTGAAGAAATGCCTTGTTATTTATAGCCCAACCAAATGCAGTTTTATCGAATACTAATGTTCCGTCAATATCAGTAAAGAACTTATCTTTCATTCTATCATTGGATAAAAGTAACTTAATCAAGTCTTTATCCATTTTCATAGCACATTCATAGACTTTGTTTCTTAATAAGTCTTTACCGTTATCAGCATAGAATCTCTTTTCAGGGTCTTGTTCCAACAATTCTAATAATTCAAAATAAAATCCTTTTCTTTCTTCTGTCATGACAATATTTATCCTCAAATCCTATATTAGCAAACTCTTTCCGTAGTCAAAAAAGACACACCTACCCTCATTTTACAAGTTTAACAAATTTTTTCTTGCATGGCATTGATGTGAAGATTTATTCATATAGTCCATTGGATGTATTTTCAGGTGGTTTTTGGGCATCTTTAGGAATTAGCCAATATTGTCCGTATTTAAAAGCACCTTTTATTCTGCCTTCCTCACAATAAATTTGCACTCGTCTTTTGGAAATACCCCATTCTTCCGCACAATCTTTTACTCTTTTATGTCTATTTAAAATCATTTCCAAATCAATTTTATGATAAGCCATTATTGTACCTATTTTTGATTCATACGTTCTACTTTCTTAATTTGCTCGGGAGAGAACATCATATAGCCGGATTCTGTATACATTGTCGGTTTTAATTTTTCGACTTTTACCCAATATCTGATAGTTGATACAGGTAACTCTACGGCTTTAGCAAACTTGGCAATAGTCATAAGTTTTGCGCTTTCAACTTCTTTTTTAGGCTCGTAAATATCAAATATAGTGTCAAAAGATTGAGATAGTCTTGTAACCATAAAACATATGAGCAAACTTTTTCTATAGAACTTGTAAACTATAAAAGCGAACGAAACTCGTCCTTGTGAACAAGTTGTAATGAGCAACTTTTTTGCGTAAGCAAAATTTTGCGAATGTAAACTTGGGAACTGCCAATAATCCGATACACGAGCCTCGTCTCCCGCTCCATAATTAACAAAACGATTATTTAATAAATAATTAAACACGGAAGTAAGCACTAGGCTTGCTTCTTTGTCTTTGTAGATAAAGTTCGAACCTAACATTTTTAAGATTGCACGTTTTTTCTTTTGAAAAGCCAGCAAAAACTCTCTACGAGCGTATTTTCAGAAATTTTCCAATAAGTTCGAACCTTCATCAAAATTTCGGGATGCGTTGTTCATTGCTTGTAATTTTTCAACAAGTTTGTCTTTTTCGTCATGCCATTGATTATGTTTTTGGAACCATTCTTCTTCAGTTAGTAAGTGAGTATTAAGATTGGGGACAATTTGTCCCTAAAATCTGATACATGTATAATTTTAAAGTTAAAAATATAATAATTTATAGAATTAGGTCCTTAGTGTCTAATGCATATAATTAGATGCTTTTACGTTCTTGTAACACTTTATATTTTAATTCAGAATGACTTCATAGACAATGTTCTTATTCATATCTTCAAGCATACTTTTTATTATTTTGTAGTGCTCACTGTCAGTTTTATTTATGGTAGCAAATAAAACAATGCTTTCTATGTCTTTCAATGTTGTCTTAAAATCATTTGAAATATCTGCTTTTACGGAAACGACATTTGTAAAGTTTTTAAATTTTTCTTGTAGTAATACTGGGAATTCTTCAAATTTAACAAATGCAGTTTTATTTTCCGAATTAGAAATGAGTTTAGCAGATAATTTATTAAATTCTTTTTCTAAATCATAAATAACATCATTTCCAAGCATAGAGTATGAAAGTTTTTTATCTGTAACTTCTTTATAAATCACTCCAATTATAGAAAATATAACTCCGAAAACTATGCCTAAAAGTATGTTTATCAAAAGTTTTGGTGAAGAATATTCCCAATCTCTTAGCGGATACGGCTCTTTGATTACAAGGACTTTTGAAGAATCAGACATTTCATCAACAAGATTTGCCCATTCTAATTTTTGTGCAAGCTGCGAAACTTTTGCTGCACTTTCACTTACCGCAATTCTTGATTTTTCTCCTGCAACGTATTGTCCTTTAATATTTGCAATTGCATTCTGTGCCGAACGGGAAAAAGCACTTAGTGCTGCTAAATTCCCTGATCCTGCAAGAGATGTAGAAGGTAAACCACTTGCAGTATTAACTTTTTTGTCTAATTCAGCTTTGGCTTTTTTATATTCGGATTCAAGTATTGCTTTATCTGATTTAGATTTTTTTGAGTTAACTTCCTTATATAGCTGTATATAATTTGTAATGATTGAATTTACAACATTATATGCCAAATCTTTATTTTTACTTGTATATGAAATGTTTAGAACTTTAGTCCCTTTTTTTGTTTCAAATTGAGGTCCTGCTTTTATGAATTTTTCTGTAGTCAGATATTGCCCTGCTTTTTTAGTTGGAATAATTCCGAATAATTTTTTAAACCTAAGGTTGTTTTCTTTAATAACCTTATCTATGACCAAAGGTGATTGGATAAGTTCTATTTCATTTGCTAAAGGATCTGTACCTCCAAGCATTGAACCCAATCCGCCACCTGCTACATCTTCAAGTGCATATGGATTTATCTCAAGATAGTTTGTATTGTTTGCTTTATTAATATACAAATCTGCGCTTACAGTCCACTTCTTTTCAGAAATAAATGTCATAGCGATAAAAAATACCAATGTAATTGTGAAAATTTTTGCGATTAAAAACTTTCTGTTCCAAAGTGCTAAAAATATGTTTTTCAGGTTGATAGTAAGTTCGTCAGTCCCCTGATAATCTTTACTCATTTGTTGTTCCATTTTTATTCTCCTTTATTTTATAATTTATTAGATTTTAAATAGTTTTTTGTCTGAGTGGAGGATACCTCAGGAGTTCGAGGAAGGTATATAACTTCACAATAATCTTTCAAAAAATCAAATTTACCTTTCCAATCATCTCCCATGACAAAAATATCAGCTTGGTATTTTTTTACATCATCAATTTTTTGTTCCCAATTATACTCAGGAACAACCAAATCGACATACCTACACGCTTCAAGTATCATTTTTCTTTGCTCATATGTATAATAAGATTTTTTATTTTTAATTTGATTGAATTCATCGCTTGATAGTACTACTATCAAATAATCCCCTAGTGCTTTTGCTCTTTTTAATAAGTTTATGTGTCCATAGTGTAAAACATCGAATGTTCCATAAGTAATAACTCTTTTCATTTTATATCTCCTTTAATAATTTATATTTCCACACTGAATAAGCTCTTAACCCGAAAACAACAGTTTCTGTAAGTAGCACCATAAGAGCAATTGAATAAATATTCATTTTTCCAGTACCAAATAGCGTAAATAATCCTATAACATGCAATATTGAACCAATTATGACACTACTATTTGCTTCTCTTGAATGTCCTAATGCTCCTAATAACGGATAACCAATAAGCATTGATGGGAAAGTAAAAAGTACGATGATACTGAATATTCTCAATATTTTATATGCCTGCATCATATCAGCACCATAAAATATTGTTATAATCCATTTGGCAAATACAAATACAAATCCACATATAATCAAATTGCATAATAGTGCAAAACTTACCCATTTTTTATAAGTTTTTATATCTTTATGTTTTGCGACAAATGGATAAAGTGCTGAATTTAATGGCTGCTGAATACCATTCATTGCCTGGTAGATTTTTTCAGCAGCGACATAGTAACCAACCATTATATTTGAACCGATGAGTCCTAAACAAAAAGTATTAGTATTTGTATATGCTGAAACGGAAACTCTTGATAAAAAGAACTCTGAACTATATTTAAATTGTTTTTTTATTGTTTTCCATTTTGGTAAATATAGTTTTGCTCCAAGGTGTTTAATTGCAAAATACATACCAATTATACCTGATACTAAAAAACCAAGTGAATTTAGAAGTGGAACAATAATATAATCACTTTCTTTTTTGACAAATACAAATATAAGTACAAGAAAAATGACTTGGGATAGTATTTTTAAGAAAGTAATATATTTCATTCTTTCCATACCCTGAAAGAACCAAACAGGATAAATCGCATTGCCAACAACCATAAGAAAAGATAATAGAAATACAAGCCAATTCTCATGAAGTTTTGGGATGAAAATAACCATTACGCAAAGTATTGCTAAACTGACTATTAATAAACAACATTTTATAAACGTAACAGCACTAAAAATATTTGAAAAATTATTACTGTTGTGCCTATTCACCGCAATTTCACGAGTAGCCGAAAGTCCAAATCCGTAATCAGTCAACATTATAAAATACTGCATAAAAGCAAAGGCAAAAAATACTAGTCCAAATTTTTCAACACCGAGTACACGGGAAAGGTACGGCAAATTAATCAGTGGAATAACATACGATACAATCTGTAATGCACCTAGTGATATAAAATTCTCTAATAATGTTTTCTTTTCGTTTTTCATAACATATCATTCTGAACTTTTTCAGAATCTATTTACCTTTCTCATCCAAACTTTTAATCCATTTAATGACTCGTTCGCAATTTTTACCATCCTGATATTTAAATATTTTGTCACGTAATATTTTACGTTGTTCTTTGTAATTATCTATGCCGTTTATTACCTCTTGCATTGCCGATAATAATTCATCTTCTGTTTTACAAACATCTCCAATTGCAAATTCTTTATAAGGGGTGTAAAATTTATGACAAGTTAACTGATATTCTTCAAAGTCAGGAACAAAATATATAATGGGTCTGTCTAACAATGTATAATCAAAATTGATTGAAGAATAATCTGTAATTAATGCATCTGTATACTTTAAAACTGCATTAATATCAGAATTATTTGACATTTTATAAAAAGTTTCAGAATTATTGATATCAATTGCATTTGCATCAACAGGGTGCAATTTACATATCAAAACAGCATTATTTTGTTTTAAAACTAGTAACAATTTTGGATTTTGTATCCAATTTGATATATCTTTACCTGTGTCACGATATGTTGGGACATATAATAATAATTTCTTGCCTTGCTCCTTGAATTTAAGAATATTTTCAACATCATTTTCCATAAACAAGTTTTCATTATTAAAATTACTAAATAGTGTATCAAGTCTAGGAGAGCCTAATATTTTCAACTGCTCATCATTTAAATCAAAAGCTTTTTTAAAAATTTGAGTATCATATAAATAATTAGTAATATAGTAATTTGCTTTTAATCTTATGCATTTATGCAATTTTTTAAAGATTGGTGACAATTTTTGGTAAATGTATGAAACGTCCAAACCTATTGATTTTAGTGGAATTCCATGCCATAAATTTATTATTGTAGCTCCCCCACACATTAGTTGAGAAATTTCGTTATTACATGCTGGGTCTAAATTAATAATATAATATTTTGCTCTTAAACATAACCAAATACCCTTTAATGAATATTTATAAACAGCGTCATATTTATTAGTTTGTTTCAATATTTTTATAATATTTTTGTCTGTACTAATCCAAATTGGAGATATCCCGAATTCAGGATGTTCACTAATATATAAATATAAAAATTTTGTGTTATGAGTGAATGCATTTTGATTATTTGCATTTACCACACAATTAAACAACCATATATTTTTATTTCTTGGCACAATTTGAGTAACTTTGTTGGCAAATAATCTGATGCTATTTATTACTATATAATTTATTATTTTTAATACTTTATACATATAATCTCCTTATTGCAATTTAACTTTATCAAAAATTTCTTCAAATTTTTTTAAACAAGTATCAATACTAAAATTCTGTTCACAAAAAATTCTTGAAACTTTGCTCATAGAATTTCTTTTGTCAGGATTATTTATTATTTCAATTATTTTGTCGGCAAAATCTTGAGCATCATAGGCAACTGGTAGAATAGATCTGTCGTCAGTAATTCCGTCTGCACCAAATTCTGTTGTTATAGTAGGAATACCCATGGACATTGTTTCTAAAATTTTATTTTGGACTCCTGCCCCAATTCTAACTGTTGCTGCTGCTAGACAAGCATCTTTTATATGTTCCCTAACATCTTCTACATATCCTGTAACTATTATGTTGTCGTCTTTTTGGGCAATATCTAAAAGTTCTTGGCGTGGGTTTTGTCCTATTACTTTATATACAACGTCGGGTATTCGTTTTTTAATTAGTGGTAGTATTTCCTTAATAAAATATAATACTGCATCATGATTTGCTATATATGACATAACGCCAAGATAAATTATTTCATTTTTATTATATATATTTGGTGTTTCATTCTTGAAATAGTCAGATTTTAATACAATTGGTACTGTCATTGTCTTATCAATATATTCAGGTTCTGTCATATATCGTTTATCAGCATCTGATATATATATAACCTGATTGAATTCTTTTATATAATGCCTTTCGTAAGATAAATTCTTTCCATATTCAATGTTATAGTATAATTTTAGGAATGGATTTTTATAATATTTTAATCTACTTTTTAAATTTAATGGGGTGGCATCAACAAAATCAGCTATTCTTTTACAACCCTTGTATTTCTCGGCAAATTGGGCCATATTGTTTGTATATGCATAAATCATATCATATTTTGTTGTTTTAAACTCATTTGCAATAGCTTTATGCATTTCTGATTGATTATAATATTCTATTTTAAGTGGTTTTCTAGTCAAAAAGGATTTTATTGCATTTAAGTATGCTTTTATCTTATTAAATTTTACGGGTATAAGTTTGTCATAGTATTCATTTTTATAATCATGGTTTTCCAATATGTTGTTATTATAATTATATGCTATTAATGTGACAGAATGTCCTTTATTTTTACATACTTGTAAAAATTGTCTTAATCTTGCAGCCATACTAACTACGTCTTTTGAAGGTATTCTGGGCGCTATTACTAATATGTTCATTTTATTTCCTTTCAAAATTTGTTTTGTTAATAGTTTTTAAATAATTAAGTACTAAAATTTTCCCGATTGTATATATCCATCTGGTTTTTAATAACTTGTATCCTCGTAATTTTAGTAAATTGATTGACCCATAATTTCTATACTCATCAATAAACTTTTTCAAACTTTTTTCATAAGGCAAAAATAATTCAAAAGAATTCATAGTACTAAAATTATAAACAGCCATTCTGGTGTTGTAATCAAGTATATATGCCTTCTCAAGTTGATTAGCATTTTGGTAGGCATCTGTTTTTACGCATTCTTGATATACGTTCCATTGTTTATCAATCAAATCACAAGTTTTAGCTGTTAAACTTGACGATCTTTTTCTGTAATAATACAAATATTTATCTATAAATACAATTTTGGGATTTTTATATAAAAGAGAAAACCAAAATGGTACATCTTCGCCAAATCTCATACCATCAGGGAATTGCAAATTATTTTCAGTTAAAAACTTCTTACTATATAACTTTGCCCAAGCCATGCATTGTAAATCACGAATATTTTTATCATCTTTGTAATGTAAAACTTTTGTATCGTGAGATTTTATGAATTTACTTACTCTTTTTACAGGTACAAATGAATTTTCATTATATACATTATAAGTATCAAACATTGCGATATCGGCATCACAAGATTGAATTGCTGCAAGCGTCGTATTAATTAATTCTGTACTAATCCAATCATCCGAATCAAGAAAATAAATAAATTCTCCCGTAGCATTTTTGAAACCTGTATTACGAGCAGTTGCTAAACCCCCATTCTCCTGATTAATTATTTTTATTCTTGAATCCTTACTTTTAAATTCTTCCAAAATTTCAGGAGAATTATCTGTTGCCCCATCATTAACACAAATAATTTCGATGTTTTTATACGTTTGATTAATTACACTATCCAAACATTTTGGTAAAAAATGCTCAACATTATAAACTGGTATAATAACAGATACTAGAGGCTTATCCATTATACTATCCTCCATTTTTGGATTTGGTTTAAAATTTTAACTAAAAATTTATCAGGTCGAACCATAGCAATCAGATATATCATTGCCAAAAATGGACCACGTAAACGGTGTATAGATCCAGAATTACCCAAAGTAAAGCAATATATTGAAAACATAAATATTATAGAGAAGAAAAATACAACAGGGAAATATTGTTTTTCTGTCAAAATTTTCTTTACATTTTTGAAAAATGATAGTAAAAAACAATACAGAGTGAGCATGTCAGGAACATATATAATTCTTCTAACAAGGATCCATTCCCAAGGGAATGGGCTAAAAAACATACAAATATATCCAATAACAAAAGGTAAAAGAGGAAAGATTTTATATAGTTTCATAAAATCAAATGCAAAATCCGTGCTACTACCTGAATAAGCTGTTTCTCTAATAGTTATCAGATCTGTAGTCGAAAAAATATTGAAAAATAAAGTCATCTTTGTGAAAAGAATAATTAGACATAAAATAATTAATGGAGCTGAAATAATTAGTATTATGCTAAGTATATTACTTTTGATAATATTGCCATTTTTTCGTATTGTAAGATTCAAGTATATAAATGTGAAAATTATAGCAAATAATGTTACAAATGCAGCATATTCTCTAAACAGATAAAGTCCATATAAACTTATAAAAGTGCATACTAAAGGAAGTAATTTTTTAGTTTTATAAAAATAATATGAAAAATATAAAGATAAGTACATAAATAAAACAATATAATTATCTCGCATAAGCGTTGAAGTATTCATTATGTGAGAAAAATTTGCAATTGAAACCAACGCAAACATTTTTGCTATATTTATATTGTCAAAAGTAGTTTTCCCAATTAAGTAATAAAGAACTGCCGTAAAGCCAGCAGTAGTAGTATTAATACAAGAAATAATAAAAGGATTATTACCAAAATAATGATAAACTACACCTATAATTTTGGGGAATAAGCCCCCTGACATTTTAGCTGTAAAATAATTAAAGTTAAAATGATTGTTAAGATATACACCCGCTGAGTGATATCTCATTCCATCATTATCAATAATAAAAGGGATATATATATTATCTGTTGGAATAGACATCCCCATTAAATGATATTTTAAAAAATCCCAAAATAATATAAAAATATAATGCATCAAAACAGAAATAAGATATATTTTGGAAATAAATTTATCTTTGCAAATAGCTTGTAATAGCAAATATATGATTGTTGCAATTAAAAAAGTAGTAAGAAATGGTAAGCAAACTCTTTCCATTACACCAATTTCAGTAATCATAAATAGTGTTAATAGAAATATCACTATAAGAAACAGAAAAAAGGGCAAAATATAATTACTTTTAATGATTATATTCATTCCTACTTATATTCCTCCAATGTTATCTTCACCATTTTCTCAGACCTGAATTCTTCTTCATAAAATTTTCTGCTGTTTTGACCAAGAGAAACAATATTTTCTCTGTTATCCCAAATTACTTTAATCTGCTTTCTGCAGTCCATAATGTCTTGTCGTTTTACAAGATATCCGTTATCTCTTATGCACTCTGAGTTACCACCAACATCCGAAACAAGAATTGGTAAACCTGCTCTCATAGCTTCGATTATCCCGATTGGTAAACCTTCCCAATTTGAAATAAGAGCATAAACATCATAATTTTTTAAAATAGTTGTAACATCTGATATTTCGCCCTTGTATTGAATGTTCTCGGTATTTTTTAATTTGATACAATTTAAGACTTTATCTAATTCTTGACCGTAACCATACAAATCAAGTTTAATATTATAACCCTCTTTTATAAGTTCGTGTACTGCAAAAATCAATGTATATGGGTCTTTCTGCGGGCAAAACCGAGAAATCATAACAATTTTTAATTCGTCTTTTGAAAATTCTTTTTTTCTGTGTTCTTCTGTAATGTCAGAAATACCATTGTGTATTGTTATCATTTTGTCCTTATATATTGGTAATGCTTTAATACCAATTTGTCTGTCATATTCTGAAACACAGATAATTTTTTTGAATACTGAACAAATTAAGAATTCTAATATCTTATAAAACTTTTGTTTGTTTTTAGAAATTCCGTCAGTAAACGGCCATCCGTGAACTGTATAGATTGTCGGTATTCTCGTTAATAAACCGCAAACCGCACCAACAATAGCACCTGTCGTGGCATTACAATGAATTATATCGGGTTTTATCTTCCGAACAATTGATAAAGTTTTCAAATTTGATTTTATGTGTTGAAAAATATCAAAAATATTATTTGTCATAGAAACAAAAAATATTTGTTCATTTTTTATTCCGATTTTTCTTAATTCCTCAGACAAGTAACCTGAGGTTGCCATAATATAATATGGTTCTATATAATCGGGTAAATCTCTTGTTATTTCTAACAAATACTTAGAGATTCCTCCTAAATCAGAGTTTGTGACGATATATACAATTTTTCGCTTCTTACTCGCACCCATTACTTATGTCTCCCTCCACAAGCTAAAAAGACAGCTTTTACAAGTATTGCAATATCCCACAAAATATTTCTGTGTTTTATATAGTAAAGGTCATAAGCAAGACGTTCTTTTTCTTCATCAACAGAGAAAACAGGGCTCATATTTATATGCGACCAACCTGTCCAGCCTGCATTTATAATTTGCCTTAAATTATAATAAGGAACAGTCTGCTCAAAAACTTTTGCCTCATCAACCCATAATATATTTTTAACATTAGTAGTTATTGTCATTTAAACTTTATATTCCCCAAAAAGCATTCTTATCCTCTAATATGCAATTTTTTTTATCAGAATCAGAATTTGTCATTTGTTTCAATATGTCATTTTGAAATTCGTAATAGTGGGCTTCGCCTTCGTATACTTCAATTTTTTCTCCGGATGCTGTATCATACCCAAACTTTGACTTATAGCGTTTAAAGATTTTTTCAAACATTTTTTTCTCCATTTGTTCAAAACAGCACAATTTATTCAAAAAGTGATGTTCTCTTTGAATGGGTTATAATATATGAGTTTTGGATGCTAAAAAATATTAAAAAGTTACAAAAAAGTTAAAAAAATTAATAAAAGGTTTTTTATAAAAATATTTATGTTACTATAATTTCGAGGCACTAGTTTTTTTGATATAACAATATGAATAAAATGTGATGTTCTCTTTGTTTTTTATAATATGAAGTTTGTGTAACTCTCATCAATTTGGTCTTGATCAATACCTATGTACCTCAGTGTAATCTGAGGACTTGAGTGATTAAAAATTTTTTGCAATAGTGCTACATCCTTATATTTTCTATAATGATGATATCCAAAGGTTTTCCTTAAAGTATGCGTTCCAACCTTTTCTTCTATTCCAACTTTTTGGCAAGCATCCTTTAATATGTGATAAGCAGCAAAACGATCTAATCTATTATTAAATGTGCTTTTAAATAGAGGATCTTTTAAATTTAGTCCTTTAGTGTATTCTTCAAACATTGGTTTTAACTTTGAATTTATTGGAAATTTTTTAGATTTCCCTGTTTTTTGTTCAACAATTTGAATATAATTTTTATCCTTTACATCTTCAACATTTAATGCGAGTATATCTGAAATTCTCAGACCGCAATTCGTTCCTATAGTGAAAAACAAAAGATTTCTCATGTTTTGTCTTGCTAGTACATCTTCTAATCTTTTTAAATCATTCAAATTTCTAATTGGTTCTACTGTGCTCATTCTTAACTCCTTTTTTATTATATCAAAAATTAATAATATTTCCATATATTATTCGTAAATCATTATTTTTTGTTAATATAAATTCATAAATAAATGTATAACTACCCAATCAATAGAGTTATATGTGTATATTTATGCTTAATAAAAATTTTTATAAATCTAATTATAATTTTTGTGTAAAAAAGACAAATTGCAAACAATAATATGTATAAAAGTTTGTAAATGACTTTACTTTATTTTAAATATGTACTAATACTAGTAATATGAATACTAAAAAAGAAACAAAGTTAAAAACACTTTTATCGACATTTCCTAAAAACACTATATTAACTGCGAAATATTTAACAGATATCTGTTTGTTTTAATATTCTTTACTTCCTGAGAGATTAATCAACATAAAATATTTGTCCCGACCACACGAAGGACAGCGGATTTTGGCAAGGCTGAAACGAGCGTAAGCGGGTAAAACGCCGTCCCTGTGAAATCGTTGTAATGAGCAACTATTTTGTGCTAACAAAATAAAGCGAATGAAAACGATTGAACTGGCAATAATCCGATACACGAGCCTCGTTTCCAGTAAATTAGAAAATCTGAAGCAAATCCTGTATTCTTTTTTACTTTGGTTTACACATATTTAAGATAATGTTATAATTTTATTATAATTTTAACAGGTAATTTAATGTTTGGTAAGAAAAAAGACTTGGATATTAAAATTTATGCGTCATATCACAGACCATCAAAATTAATAAAGACTGATGTAGTTGTTCCTGTTCATGCCGGCAGAGATTTCGCTCTTAATTTTGGAACTCTGTCAAAAAAGGATATGAGTTGGATGTTGAAAAATACTGTAGGAGATAATACGGGGGATAATATCTCGATATATAATCCTAATTTTTGTGAACTGACTACTATATATTGGGCTGCAAAAAATTCTGATGCGGATTATATTGGTCATTTCCATTACAGAAGAATTTTGGATATTTTGCAAAAAGGTTATGATTATAATGAAGATATTTATAATGTGGATTTTAACGATTTTTCCTACAAAAAACTTGCACCTGTTTTGAGTAATTACGATGCAATATTATCAATGGAATACAAATGTGATGTAAGTGTGTATGAACACTATAAGAAATCTCACAAAATCAGCGATTTAGAAACCGTTTTAGATGTTATCAGACAGTATTATCCTGATTATGTTCAGGATGCCGAGGAATATTTGGCTAACAATATGAGCATGTTTTGTAATGTATTCATATTAAAAAGAAACTATTTTCAGGATTATTGTACTTGGTTATTTGATATTTTCGAAAAAGCAGCACCAAATATAGTAATTTCGGAAGATTCTTATCAGTCAAGAGTGTATGGTTTTTTAGCAGAGCGATTATATAATATTTTTATTCGCCATGTAATACGAACTGAGACTGATTTTAAATTTTTAAGAGTAAATCAGATACATTTGGTTGATGATAAATATAAACTGAGTATATTCGGACTTAATTTTACAATAAGTAATTCAAAGTTAATTAATATAACTAAACTCAAATAATATATAAAGTCTTGATATTATAGTAATATAATCTGCTTATTAGTCTTGCGGACAGCTTATTGATTTAACTTGCAGTTATTATTCATGTAGGTATTTTATTAGTTCTTATTTTTATTTAAAATAACTAAAATTACTCCTGATAGAATTAATCCGATTCCACAAAATATTTTAAGGGAAAGAGTTTCACCAAAAAGCGTAACTCCGAAAAATAATGCTGTTAATGGTTCTAATGCACCTATTATAGCAGTCTTTGTCGCTCCGATAAATTTTATACCAAATGTAATTGTTTCAAGAGAAATTATAGTAGGAAATATTGCAAGTCCAAATGCACAAGCCAAAGTGAACAAACTGTTAAGAGATTGCAATTCCGTACAGAATTTTAAATTCCATATATAAACACTTAAACCGAATAACATAACATAAAAAGTTAATTTATCCGGCTTTATATGTCTGATTGTCTTTACTTGTTTTATTCCTACCATATAAATAGCATAAGCAAATGCTGATAAAAGCACCAAAATTACACCTTTTATATTTAAACTAACCGTTCCGCCATCATATAACAACACTATTCCAAATATTACAAAACAAAGAGCAAGCCAAATAATTTTAGGTAAACGCTCTTTAAAAAATATTCTTGAAATTAAGGCTACAATTAACGGATATGCAAACAAAATTGTACACGCTAACCCAGATGGTATATATGTAAAAGCTCCGAATAAAAATACGGAGGATAGAGAAAATATTATCCCAAACACAAACAATATAACTAATTCTTTTAAAGATATTTTAAAAGAGGTGTGTTTAAATAATTTAAGCCACAATCCATATATCAAAACAGCAAACAAATACCTGTAAAAAAGCACAGAATTAACCCCAAATCCTTGTGAGTACATTGGCAGGGCAAAGAGCGGATTTGTTCCGTAGCTTACTGCTGCAAGAATAGCGTTGATATATCCTTTTGTGGTATATGTTTTCATAATTATAGCTCCGACTTAATTTTATCACGAAGTACAGTTATTACGGTAATCAATATTATTAAATATACCAAACCAATAAAACCTATTCGATTTAAATTTGTAGGGGTAATTTATGCAACAAAAAAAACTCATAGGTTCTTCTTATAAAATTACCCTGTTTTGGATTTGCTTCACAAGGACTAGGTATAAAAACTACGCCTCGCACTAAACGCCACCGCTCACAATTACAACGAAAACTCAACGTTTCCGTTGATAATTGTTCGTCTCTAGCTTTCGCTCGTGGCTCTGCTCGGCTTGTTCCAAGCGAAATTTGTTCGTTGAGGTTAAAAATATACAAAAAAAAAGAACCTTGAAAGGTTCATTTTTTTGTATATGGTACCCCCAAGCGAATTCGAATCGCTGTCTACACCGTGAAAGGGTGTTGTCCTAGGCCTCTAGACGATGGGGGCTTAAACAATTCCGTCTTTCGACAATTCCTATTCTAAGTTAAACAAAATTAAATGTCAACAACTTTCTTTTATTTATATATATGCAAAAACGCACCATTTAATGGTGCGTTTTTATCTTATTTCTTGTATTCTTTTATTCTTCGGTCTTTTTGGAAGGGATTTTTTCTACAACTTTATCTATCAGACCGTATTCTTTTGCTTCATAAGCTGACAGATAATGATCACGTTCGCAGTCTTCTTTTACTTTATCATAAGGTTGACCGGAATTTTCAGACATAATAGAAATTAGCATGTCTTTCATTCTGAGAATTTCTTTTGCTTCTATTTCAATATCGGTTGCCTGACCTTTAGCACCGCCAAGAGGCTGGTGAATCATGATTCTTGCACCCGGAAGAGCCATTCTTTTGCCTTTAGTTCCTGCAGAAAGCAAAAATGCACCCATTGAAGCCGCTTCCCCAAGACAGATGGTGCAAACATCTGATTTAATCAGGTTCATTGTATCATATATTGCCATGCCGGCAGTTATAACACCACCCGGACTGTTAATATACAACATAATATCCTTTTCGTTGTTTTCGCTGTCAAGTAATAGTAATTGAGCAACTACAGAGTTCGCTACTTCATCATCAATTTCTGTTCCCAAGAAGATAATTCTTTCTCTCAAAAGTCTTGAGAATATATCAAAAGAGCGTTCGCCCCTTGAAGAATTTTCAATAACCGTAGGTACATAACCCATAATTTTTAAGTAAGTTTCCTGATCCATTTTTCTCTCCTAATTATGTGGTCATTATATCATAAATTTTTAAATTTAACTACTACTATGAGAGTATTTAATAATAAATGAGGAACACTGTTAATGTTCCTCACTAAATCTTTCCTTTTTTAAATATGCCACTAAGATATAATTATTTAGTTATTGTTATTATTTTTGTATTTGTAACTTAGAATACTGTATGAATCCGATGAAGAGTCTTCATTTCCGTAGAATACAGACATATCAGTTGCTCTTCTGTTATTATACTCATCTTCTTTTTGCAATTTAGCCTGATTAAGACTGTATGCTGAGATTTCTTCGCTTGTGATTTTGCCGTCGTGGTTGGTATCCATTTCGTCAAAATGTTCCAGTATATTTTCCATTGTACTTGTAGATAGTCCGCTTGCCCCCGAAGCATACATTTGCGTGAGTTCTTCTCTTGTAAGTCCTTGAGTTGACATTCTGTTTGTCAAATTTGACATTTCTTCCGCACTTATAATGCCGTCTTTATCCTTATCTATATTAGTAAAATTAGTTTGCAGATATGAAGCGAAGCTTTGATTTATTACGCCGGCAGTTTTGTTGTCGGAACGTGCTTTATTGATATTTTCCAATGTTACCTGATTAGGGTATTGAGCTGCCAGATATGAATATGTATTATTAAGTCCCGAATATATGCCAGCAAGTAAAGCATTACCGTTAGAATTAGTCATAAAATAACCCTCTCTGTTTCTTCCTATCTAATTTTAATGTTTTTTTTGTATTTGTCAAGTTTTTTGGCTGCTTGTTTATTTGTCATTCAGGCTATCCAGATATTCTTTGTTGTAGTCTAATGTATCTTGCGTTGCTACTATTGAATATAGCGGCTTCCCTCCAAATATGTTTTGTGCTGCGTTATAGATATCGTCCGTTGTTATTTTGTCTATTTCTTCAAGCATTTGATTTGCATAATCCGCTCCATAGAAGTTTGTTCCTCCGGACATTATCTGCAGACTTTTTTCGCTTGTTCTTTCGCTGTTAGTAAGTATTGAATTCTTTAAAGCAAGTTTTGCACGTTCAAGTTCATCTTCTGTTACTTTTTCAGTTTTTATTTTATCTATATGATATTGGAAACCGTTTATGGACTTTTGAAGATTATCAAAACTTTGTTCTCCCGTTTCTTTATTGTCTGTTGTCGTGCCAATTGATAATTTTATGATACCTGTTGTATTAGTTTTTGATATTTTTGAGCGTACTGCGTATGCAAGCTTCTGTTTTTCTCTGAGATCATTGAATAATCTTGAAGATGGACTGCCTCCAAGAATATGGTTTAGCAAATCAAGGGTTGCCGCATCTTTGATATTGCCGGTATTTTTGTATTTATATGCCATAACTATTTTAGCCTGACTTTTGTTATCGGTTTCTGTCAGAACTTTTGTTTCTTCTATTGGCTCATAGTCATCGAATATATTGTTATTATACGGTTTAACGTTTTTATATTCAGATAAATCCGCAAAAACTTCCTTTTTAAGTTCATTATTTTTCTTGAAAGGTGCCGCTATTGTTACAAGTGCAGAGGAAGAATTAATTATATCCGAATATAGAAGTTTTATGTCTTCAAGCGTGATTGTATCTAATCCCTTTAATACGTCTTCTTTCCTATGAGAGGTTTTATTCAGTAAAGGATTTAACTTATT
Organism: uncultured bacterium; assembly: GCA_902777385.1. Classification (GTDB taxonomy): domain Bacteria; phylum Cyanobacteriota; class Vampirovibrionia; order Gastranaerophilales; family Gastranaerophilaceae; genus UBA1221. The sequence goes on along the minus strand of CACYTP010000008.1, from coordinate 99,677 downwards.
TCCCGGAGTTTTTTCTGCTCTAAGCAGCCTGTCTTTAACGTCTGCAACTGCTTTGTCAAATGTTTCTTGATTAAATGCAGGTGTTTCAAGCAATTCTTTCAGCATATCGTTTGCTTTGTTGTAATCCTTTGCATCTGCTTCCAAAAGACAGAGTAGTCCGTTAGTATCTGCAAATACTCCGATATCTACTCCGTTTTTCTCTGCTTGTTTTAAAAATTCCGTTTGAGTTTTTTCTTTTGTTCCGTTTGACAGTATCTCATTAAGGATTGCTATAGCCGCAGGATTTTTAGGCATAATCGGAGTTTCCGTTTTTAAAACAATATTTTCGTGAAAATCAGGAAATTCACTATCATAAGTCAAAACTCTATAATTATTTTCTAACTCATATTGCTTTATATTATCTGTATTTATTGCTTTTTTCTTTAAGTTACCCGTAAAACCAGGTTGATTTGTTTGGTTATAATTTTTAAGTATTTCATCTTTATTGGCTTTTGTAGGATGTAGCACTGTTATTGAGGTTTTATTTAAGTCGAAAAATTCTTTTGCAGCATTTTGTATATCTTCTGCTGTCATTTCATCAATTATTTGTTCATATTTTGTAATGGCATCCATGTTGTTTTCCAAAAGAGAGGTGCCTACAAAATTATTTATCATAAAAGATGTTTCAAACATTGATGTGAATGTTTTTTTCATATCTCTTTTTATAATTGACAGTTCTTCTTCGGAAATCGGTTGCTGCTTGTATTTTTCAATCTGAGAGTAAATTTGTTTCAATAATTTTTCACTGTTAGCCTCTGAAGTTTCGCCCATAATCATAAATGCGGTATTAGCTTCGGGTTTTGCAAGTACTTTTTCCGACATTGCTCCAACTTCAGCATTAAGAGGTCTAAATATGTTTTGAGCTTCGCTCGAGGTGAACATTAATCTTGAAAGTGCATCTGTGTAAATTTTATTTCTTGCGTCATTATTTTTAGGTCCGGCAAAGCCCATTACGATAAACGATGATTGAGTCTTGTCAGAGATAATATCTTGTCTTAACGGTTTATTTGTAGGAACAAGCTTTTCAAAGTGCCTCTGCTTAGATGGAAGCTTGTTTGATGTGAAGTATTTTGAAATTAACTTCATTGTTTCTTCAGGTTCTACTTCGCCTGAAACAACGGTTACCATATTGGCAGGGTAATAGTTGTTGTTAAAATAATTCACTACATCTTCCCGGGTCAGATTTGTTATGTTATCTGTAGTACCGGCTATCACATCATTTGAGGTTGTTTTAATATTAAATAAATTTTTAAGAGTATTATTATATGCAATATTGTCGGGAGATGATGTAATCATATTAATTTCAGAGTTAACAATCCCCTTTTCTTTTTCTAACATGTCTGTTGCAAATTTTGGAGTTTCCAGCATTGAAGCGTGGATTTTAATTTTGTTTTCCAAATCTTCATCTTTTAACAGATTAGAAGCTATGAAGTAATTGGTTTCGGCAAGTCCTGTGCTTGCATTTGTTTCAGCCCCCATTTTATCTGTTGTTGCAAAAAATTCACCTGCCTCCAAGCCTTCAGATCCGTTAAAAAGATTATGTTCTATATAGTGGCTGATTCCTCTTAAATTATCCGGTTCGTTTAGTGAACCTGTATTAACATAAGATCTTAATACTGTTTGACCTTCTTTTGGTAAAATAACTATTTTTTGACCGTTAGAAAGTTTATAAAAGTGTGCTTTTAATCCGTAAGGTAAATCTTGTTCTCCTGTCTTAACATAAGATATAGGTGTTCTTATTCCTATATTATTATTAGTCATCATTGGTAATTCTTTTATCTGTTCCGATTTCTGCCCGTCAGAATTTCCAAATGCAGGCTCTGATTTTGGTTCTGCATTAATTGAATATTGTATTTTCCCGTAACTGTTTATCTTGTTTAAATAATTTGCCATATTTTCCCTACTTTTATATTAAAACTCCGTTCTTTTGAAAATTGCTATTTTGTAATGTTAATTTTTGTAACGTCATAAATTTTTTAAAAGGCAATTTTTACGGCAAAAAAAACTTTATAAGAATATAAGGAAATGAGGATACAAAACATGAAAGAACAAGATTTAAATACGATGATGTCAGTAGTTGCAGATCCAATCAGCAATGTATATGTTATAAAGAATAGAAAAGATTTAGAAGAAATTCAAAGAATAATCAGAATTTTTAATATTTCAGCAGAGCAGCACAACAAGCATGCTATGTTATCAATCAAAAACTTAGCTACATTAAAGTTGGTGTTGAGTAATAATTAAGTCTCTCTCTCATTTCTTTTATAAAATCAACAAGCGGTTTTGGTTTTTCCATAGCCGCTTGTTATTTTATATGAATTTATAAATTAATGCCATTATCGGTGGAATATATATAAATAATCCTATGGCAACGGCAACAAATGTCGCAAACATTACAGCCCCTGCCGAAATATCTTTTGCCATTCCGACCAATGTTGAATATTTGTTGTGAAAAACTGCATCCAGAGAAAATTCAATTGCTGAATTTATCATTTCAAATCCCACAACAAGTGTGATTGCTATAAGAACAATACATAATTCAATTATAGATAACTTTAAAGCTACCCCGCAAAGTATTGCAAGTGTTCCTACCATAAAATGAATTCTTATGTTTCTCTCGCTTTTTAGTACTATTCTTAACCCTTTTCGTGCATTCCTGAAGGTCTTTCTAAAACCTTGTGATTTATATTTTGACATATCCTACTGCTTCCAATGCTTTCTTTTGCATACTTATAACAAAATTGTAATCTTCTTCTGTCTGGTGGTCAAACCCCAGTAAGTGCATTATGCCATGACTTATTAAAAAAGACAATTCATATTCTTGTTCGGTCCCTTTTTTGTAGGCTTCTTCAATTACTTTATCCAGAGCTATCATAACTTCCCCAAGATTTATTTCTCCATCAAAAATAAACCTGTTTTCAGGTTCTGTGTCTGCAAAAATTGCGAAAGTAATGATATCTGCAGGGTAATCTTTATTACGATATTCCCGGTTAATCTCATGTGTCTTATTGCTGTCGCAGTATAAAAAATCAAATGAAATTGTTTTATATTCGTAGTCTTTAAGACAGCAACTTTTAGCTATTTCCGGCATGTTAAGATAATATTTCAAAATTTCTCTTGCTTTGTCTATAAAATATTTTTCATCAATTTCCCAGCCTTGATATATGTTTTCACTGAATATATTATATTCTGTCATCTTTATCTCCGTCTTCAGGATTTTTAGGATTTTGGGACTCCAACTGCTTTATTTTATTTTCCAAGTCTTCGTCAAGTATTTTAGATGGTTCTTTTAATTTTGCATCCAATTCTTGATACTTAATTCTCTCGTGCTGCATGCCTCTTAAAATTCGGCTGAAGGTTGCGGCTACTGTTTTTAAATCTTTAAGTGTCAGCGGACTATCCGATAATTGCCCGTCGTTTAACCTGTCTACAATTATTTTATCAATGATATGTTCAATATCCTCTGATGTCGGATTTTTAAAAGCTCTTACTGCTGATTCGATTGCATCCGCCAGCATTAAAATAGCAGTTTCTTTCATATTAGGTTTAGGGCCGGAGTAGCGGAATTGTTCTTCTGCAACGTTTTCTATTCCTTCTTCCTTTACGGCTTCATTATAAAAATAACTAACAAGTCCTTCGCCGTGGTGCTGAAGTATAAAATTATTAATTACCGAAGGCAAGCTGTTCTTCTTAGCCAGTTCAATACCATCTTTTGTATGTGCTGTTATCAGCATTTTACTAACATGTGGATTATGATTTTTGTGCGGGTTATCAATACCAAAGTATGATTGGTTCTCTACAAAGAATAATGGACGTTGTAACTTCCCTATATCATGATATAATGCTCCGACTCTTGCTAATATAGGATTTGCCCCAATAGCTTCTGCTGCGGCTTCACACAAATTAGATACCATCAAACTATGGTGATATGTTCCCGGAGCTTTATCCAGTAAAGTTTTTAACAGCTTATGGTCGGTAAGTTCTGCAAGACCGTACGGAGTTATTATATTAAACATGTTTTCAAACAACGGTAGTACAAAGAATACAATCATTGAACTTAGTACTCCGTTTAGTGCTATATATATACAGTCATTGATGATTCTCTGATTGCTTACATCAATAAGACATTTTTCGAGTATATAAATAGCAAGGACTATTATTAGTCCTGCAACAGATACCATCCCTCCGGCTTTTATCAGGTCAAATCTCCTTGAATATCTTATCTGAGATACCATAACCCCTGCAACTAAGCTGAGTAGTAAAAATGTAATTACAACCTGTGCAGAATACTGAATACCTGTTGCAAGTATTGATAGCAGTACAACAGTCGTTGTAAAAGCAACCCTTGGACTTATAAATATTGCAAGCAGAATTACAAATGCCGGTATTGGTAATATGTATTGTGAAAATCCGGTTGGAATTAGTACGGCAGAAAGGGCAAGCATTATTGATAAGAATGCTGTTACCGCAAAATATCTTGGTTCCATAAATTGTTTTGCAAAGTATTTCATGTATCCTATATAGATAAGTACTCCCAGCGATACTAATGCAAGTAAGGCTAATAAACCTTGCCAGTTCAACTCATATACGTTGTAACCGGCTTGTCTGAGAGCATCTCTTTTTAATTTTGTTATAGGCTCTCCTTCAAAAACTATTTTATCTCCTTTTTGAAAGGTTATTTCATACGGTTTTATTGAATTTTCTGCATTTTTTCTTGCAATTTCAGTAGCAAATTCATCAATAACAAGATTAGGTACCAAAATCTGGTTTAAAAGTGCATTAACAACAGTTATTTGTCTTTTTGAAACATTAGAAACCAGATGATTATTTATTACTTTATCTATATTATTGTTTTCAAAGTCTTTTTCAGAAAGCCCTGTACTCAAAATATTGGTTAACGTTAAATTTGCCTTATCAAACGCTTCTCTTAGCGATGATTCGTCAGCTTTTATGAAGAAGTTTATTATAAAATTCTTGGTATTTTTATCTTGTATGTCAAAAAGAATAGATAATTCTTCGATTTTTGTTTCTTGCGATACGTCTTTTTTCCGAATTTGGAATATTGACGTTTCAAGTGTTTCCAAATTATTTTTGATAAAATCGTCTTCTGTTGTTGTAAGTATTGGTTCAACTTTCTGTGCAATTTCTTTTTTTCTTATTTCGGTGCGTTTAACATCCACAACAGTCAAAGTCTTTTCTGCAATAATATCTCTTTTACTTACGCCGTTTTCAATTACACTCTGGAAAAAGAAGTTTTGGGATGCAACAATTGCAGTCAATATCATTACAAAACAAAGAAATGCCGATATTTTTATCATTAATGACGAAAATATAAAATTTTTAATTTTACTAAATATATCAAGTTTTATCATATATCACCTTTTAATTTGTTAACCTTATTTATTGTTAAGCTTTTCAGCCTTTAACTTATATTGAATATCCTCCAGTAATTTTCTGTTAATGGATACTATTTCAGCCAATGCCGCAAATATTCCAAGCTGAACTCCTGCCAGTATAAATATGGCGGCAAGTATAAGCGATTGGATATGCCCTTTTCCGCCACCTGTTAAGTAGTAGTAAATAAACCTTCCTCCGAGGGTTGTTCCTGCCAGTAACGCAACGACTCCAAGTGAGGCGAAAAATCTGAATGGTCTGTACACAATAAACATTCTCAACATCGTTATGATTGAGTGATTTATATATGCCAGCATATTGTTAAATAGTCTTGATTTCCGTAAGTTTTCATTGACATTAATATCCACACATTCTATTTGCAGACCTTTTGCCTGAGCCTGTATAATAGTTTCAAGTGTGTATGTATAATTGTCAAATACATTCAGCTGCATTGCTGCGTTTCTGGAAAATGCTCTAAATCCGCTCGGAGCATCCTCAACTTTTGTCGAACTTAGTGTTCTTACAACAAATGAACCGAATCTTTGTAAAAATTTCTTTAATAGCGAAAAATGCCTTATATCGGATACGGGTCTGCTGCCAATTACGATATCTGCTTGTTCATTCAGTATGGGCTTTACAAGTTTTTCAATATCCTTTGCACAGTATTGATTATCAGCATCCGTGTTAACTATAATATCCGCACCCATTTCCAGTGCCGTATCTAAGCCTGTTTTAAAAGCTTTTGCCAGACCTTTGTGTATATGTAATTGTGCAACTTTTGCACCATGTTCTTTGGCAATCTTAACAGTATTATCAGATGAACCATCATCTATAACAAGTATTTCTATTTCATCAATACCATTTATAGCCTTTGGCAGCTCGCTTATTGTTACCGGTAATGTTTTTTCTTCATTAAAACATGGAATTTGTATTACAAGTTTCATTATGAAAATCCTTTTACAACACTGCAACAGCATTTGCTGCATTTTTTAATTCTTCTAATTTTGGTTTCCTGCCGCAGGATTTATCTTCGTCACAAAAACCAAATCTTTCGCACTTAGGTACTAAATACGGTTTTAGCCAAGGTTCTTCCGCAATTAATGCGTCACACATCCCTTTTACCATCATTCGTATTTCGTATTGAGCTCTTGAGCATAATCTCAAATTAGCTATGTGAATAAGCTCTCTTAAATTTAGACTGGCAACCATAGATGTCGCAGTTGCATTCGGCAGAACCGCTCTTGCGTCCTCAGCAGGTATTCCTGCATCCACAAATTCCTGATATTTATCAGAAATTTCACCCATAAACTTAATAAATTTTTCTTTTAATTCCTGATTGCGTTCAATAGTAGGAGGAATAAGGTAGTCAAATTGTCCCTTTTCTTTAACATATCTTTGAGATTTTTGAGAAAATGACATGTGTCTGTGCCTTACCAACTGATGTGTGCAAGCTCTTGAAACATTACTTATTGCAAAACTCACTTGTATATGCTCAATTGTTGAATAGTGACCTGAAGAAATAACTCTTTCTATTAATTTAAGCATTTTTTCTTCGTCATTGGCATCATTATATATGTTAATTGGCATATCAGCACTATAGCAAGTTCTGCATGCCGTATAAACCGTACGCAGCATATCTTTAGGTTTAGATATTAAATTTACTATCGGTTTGTTATTGTTTTCCATATTAAAACGCTCTCCTTAAATTTTTTATTAAACAATGCCGCAATTCAGGCAATCATGTATATGTATTACCCCTACAGGTTTTCCGTTTTCTACTGCAAATAAATTTGTGATTTTCTTATCGTGCATGATTTTTACAGCTTCGCTTGCCATAGCTTCAGGTGAAATTACCTTCGGGTTTTTGGTCATTACGTCACAGGCTTTTTTAGTTAAAATATCGTTGGAAAGGCATCTTCTCAAATCCCCATCAGTCAATATTCCGACTAAGATTCCGTTTTCATCTGTAAATCCGACACATCCGAGTCTTTTTGATGTCATTTCAAGCAGTGTCTCCTGCATACCTGCATTTAAAGATAATACAGGCATTTCTGTACCTTTATGCATTAAATCGGATACTTTTTGCAGTATTGAACCGAGTTTACCGCCCGGATGACGTTGATTGAATTGTTCTTTCGAAAAACCTTTTCTGTTAATCATAGCAACAGTTAAAACATCCCCAAGTACCAGCGTAGCAGTCGTTGATGATGTTGGTGCAAGTCCCAGAGGACAAGCTTCACCGCTGTTCGGAAGTTTCAAAACAATATCTCCGGCTTTTCCTAATGAGCTTTCCGGATTTTTGGTTATTGCGATAAGTTTTATTCCAAATCTTTTGGAATAGTTCAATATATCTATTAATTCTTTAGATTCACCGCTGTTTGATATTGCAATAATTACGTCATCTTCTGTAATCATGCCTAAATCACCATGACTGGCTTCTGCCGGATGCACAAAAAATGAAGGAGTACCTGTTGAAGCTAAGGATGCCGCAATTTTATTTGCGATATGACCGGATTTTCCCATACCTGTCAGAATTATTCTGCCTCGTGCAGCTTGCATTATATCAAGTGCTGCACTTAAGCTTGCATCCATTTCATTTTCCATTACCCGTAATGCTTCTATTTCTTTATCAATAGTTTCTTTTGCGGACACTAAATCGCTGTTCTTCAGTTCTTTTATGTCGTTTATTATATTTTGGGTTTCGGTTATCATCTAATACTCCATTTCCCTAATCACAGTTCCAATGAATTATACCAGATTAGTTCTTTTTTTTCAACAAAATTAACATATATTTAGGATGTTGCTGCTGATTTTCTTGTTTCGGCTATTGAAGTTTCGGTAAGTTTTGTAACTATGTCAAGCTTTTCATTCAGATTTAAGACTTCTACCTGATTGTAGTATGGTTCGTATATTTTGTCGGGATTGAGGTTTCTGTATTTAGTGGTGTATTTCATCCCTGCATTATAGGCATTTATTTCATTGATGAGTTTATATCGGAAATTTTGCAGAACGTCTATTTGAATTTCATCAGGAGTATCAATTTTGATAAAATGGTATAATTTAGTTTTAAATTCTTCCGGTTTCATTGGTGATTGAATGTTATTAACAAAAAATTTTTCATAACTTTGTTTTTCATTTTCATATTCTGAAACTTTTAGCATCCTTTTTATATATTTAGGATTTGTTAAATAAGAAAACAGATGGTCGGATTCATGCATAAGTGTATCTATGGATACCCCTGCAAAATCTTCATTTTTTCTGTTCACAAGTAATTCGACAAAATATCCGAGTATAGTTCTTGTACCATTTTTACGTTCGGGATTTTCTGCAAGCCATACTCCGCTGTAATTTGCCGTATCTGCATTTAACGGATGTGTAACTACTGTTTTGTTGCCTTCAAGAACATAGGAGTATGCTTTTTTTATGTAATCAAATGTACATTTGTTTCTGTTTTTGTATTGATTAATTCTTGTATAGAATTTGTCTTCAAGTTTCTGTACACACTAGTATCGTCCTTGTACGGAGCCGTTTTTTATATATTTGGCATTTATTCTTGCAGAATTTGCGATTATTATGGTCATACGGAATAAAATCTGCTCAAGGTAATTTTTTGCTATACTGTTTGAATTTTTTTATTTAGTTCATTGGCAGATTCTTCATATCCTGCACGTCCCATAAGTGCATAAGTATAATTTTTAGCCTGCTCAACTCCGGGCTGATTAAACGTATTAATATTGTATAATTCTCCGGCAATAGCCGTTTGAACTTCTAACATATAAAGCAATTGCCCTAAGTGATAACCATCAATTTTATCCAAAGTAATTGTGACAGTCGGACGTTTGTAGTCTGCCAGAGCTACTCTGGTAGAATCAGCTTCCGCATTAATAAGTCGGTTAATTGTTTTTCCGCCAAGATACCCGATTCCTGTGTATTCAAATATGTTTGGAATTTCAAGTGTTGTATCAAAATCTTTAACTCTTATAAAGTTTATAATTTTATTATTAGGTCCTTCATTGTATAGCTGAATTTGTGAATGCTGATCTGTTGCACCAAGTGCTTTGATAGGTGTTTGTCCGATATTTACATTGTTTCCGTCTTTATCTGTATTTTTCCCTAATGATTCAGCCCAAAGTTGGACATACCAGTCTGCAACATATTTCAATTTGCTCGAATACGGCATCATAACAGATATGCTTTTCCCTTTTTTTGTGTCTAAAAGATAATGTATAAGTGCATTTTGTGCCGCAATATTTTCATGGATATCGGTATTCTTTAATGCCAAATCCATATCTTTAATGCCGTTAACTATTGCATCAATATCTATACCTGCAAGTGCCAACGGTAATAAACCTACAGCCGAAAATACAGAAAATCTGCCGCCTACATCATCAGGGATGACAAAAGTTTTATATCCTTCCTGTTCTGCAATCTGTCTTAGCACGCCCGTTTTCTTATCGGTTGTTGCTACTATATTGTAGCGATAATTATCTCCTAATTCTTTTTCCAGTCTGTCTTTAATTATCAGAAACTGTGACATTGTTTCTGCTGTCGAACCGGATTTAGTAATCACGTTAACCAGTGTTTTGCTTAAATCCAATACGTCAAAGAGTGCATTCATTGAATCGGGATCAATATTATCCATAAAAAATATTCTTGGATACCCGTTCCTTTCTTCTTCGGAAAGCAAATTCCAGTACGGATGAAGGAGTGCTTCTGATAAAGCTAATCCTCCTAAGGCTGAACCTCCGATACCGAGTACCAATATGTTCTCAAATCTGCCTAAAACCATTGACGCATACTCTTTTACATACCATAAGGTTTCTTCGTTATATCCTAAATTCATCCATTGTAACCACTGTCCCGGCTTATCTTTTCTCTGGTTTAAGTCAGCAATAATGTTTTTGATTTTATCCTGATAATTATTAAATTCTTCTTCAAGATTTAATCCGTTGTCTTCTCCTACTATCATTGCACTAACATTATTGCAATTAAATTGAATCATCCGATATAACCTCTTAATAACCTTACTTCTTAAAATTGTCGATTGGAGTATATTTCAGCCACTAATAATTTTATATGCTAAAGAGTAAATTACAAGTAATTGAATGTATAAATTTTAATAATTATTTACGATAGTTTTTTATAATTATTTAATGTATTTCAAATTAATTAATACACTGTATAAAAACTCTAATTTATTTTTAGGTAACTTAGAAACAATTGTATTAATTTCGCCAATAAGTTCACTTTGTGTTAGTTTGTGTTCAAAATTAAATAAATCGCTAATAGAAACATCCAAAATATTTGCAATTTTTTCGAGATTTTCTTCTTTGGGAAATTGATTGCCATTTTCTAATTTTGATAAGTTTGAGGGTTCCATATTTATTAATTCGGCAAGTTTGACTTGGCGGATGCCTTTACTTTCTCTAATCTCTTTTATTCTTGACCCTAGTTTTTTGCACAATGATGACATGACGTTAGCCCTTTATTAATTAGGATAATATCTTGTATTGTAAATTTAAATATCCTGTTGTAACAATTATATTGACATAATTGTTATGTCATGACATGAATATGCCTGTTGGAGGTAGAGGAATGGAACATAATAATAGCCGAATGGCGTGGGGAGATATTGCAAAAGGTATTGGTATAATACTTGTTATAATGGGACATACTTTTCACCCAGCTGGTCAAGTATGCAAAGCAATATACCTTTTTCACATGCCTTTATTTTTCTTTTTAGCCGGATATTTTTTTAATTTTAAAAAATATGAGAGTAATTTTATCAGCTTAATTAAAAATACCTACAATAGAATTTTTATTCCTATTCTATTTTCTTTTTTGTTGTTTTATAACGTTTTAAATAAGTATGATTTGATAACATTACTTTACGGAATAGGTAAACCTATTCCGGAGTGGGGAATAAATGCGATTGGATTTGCGATGTGGTTTTTGTATTGTCTTGTTGTTGTGAGAATATTATTGTGGTGCTTGATTAAATTTTCTGAAAAGTTCAAGTATAGTGTTTTTATTGATCTTTTTATCACATCTGTTTTGGTTCTTGTTGGGGCAAAAATTGGGCAGATTGTTAAGTTACCTTGGAGTATTGATGTAGCTTTGGTTGCATTGTTTATTGCTTATGCTGGTTATTTGTGCAAGGAATTTAATATATTTAATAATATCAAGTTTTGTATTTTTATTTTGTCGATAGCTTTTTTGTTAGGGTATATCGATTTTACATTTTTGGGGTTAAGTATGAATGATAGGTACTATTCAAATTATCCTCTTGTTTCAATATACATTGCTGTTATTCTTTCTATTGCGTTAGTTTATATATCAAAATTTTTAGAAAATATTAAAATTTTTAATAAATTCTTAGCATATTTAGGGGCAAATTCGATAATAATAATGATATTTCATGGTATTCCGCACAGTTCACACGGACATGTTATTTGTACGTTGTGGCGGTTGTTTATTTCAGTTATTATCATAGAAATTATTGCTTCTATTAAGTTTTCAAAAAATATCTATGGAGCAAAGTCTATAAAAGAAATATTTTTAAAGTAGTATTTATAGCGGTAATTTTATACAAAATTCAGTACGGACATTTTCTTCACTTGTAACCGTAATTTCTCCGCCATGTGCCAGTATAATTTGCTGTGACAGGTATAATCCTAATCCTGTTCCTATTTTCCTGAATTTTTTTGATGCGGAATAGTATTTGTTAAATATCAGACCGATTTCTTTTTTTGAAATTCCTTGTCCGTAATCTATTACTGATATAGTTATAAAACCGGGAATTTCTCCAATAGTAATATCAATATCTTTTTTGGTGTTGCTGTGGTATATAGCGTTATTGATTAAATTTTTAATGACTCTTTCCAACTGCATCGGATCTGCTGTAACTTTTATATTTCTGCCTTCCGTAAAATTAACTTTTAATCCGGCTTGAGATGCTACGGGTTCTGTTTCTTGTATGATTTCATTAATAAACCCGTTTAGTAAGATATTTTCTTTTCTGAGTTTTATTCCGCCATCTTTAATCTTGTATGTTTCCAGTACGATTTGTACAAGTGTGAGTAATTCTTTATTTGATATCTGCATGTTATTAAGAGCAACTTTTTGCTTATCGTTTATCTCGCCAAATTTGCCTTCAATCAGAAACTCCAATATATTAGATTCTGCTACAATCGGAACTTTTAGGTCATGCGTTAGTGTTGCAACAAAATCTTCTTTCAGTGTTTCAAGTTCACGTTCATTTGTAACGTCTTTTATAATTAGTATGTATCTTTTTTTGTTGTCATCTATTGTAAGTTTAATTGAGCTGATTATAAAATTTTTGGTAGGAGTATGTTTTATAAAAACATCTTTGGCATTCATTCTGTTGAGATTTATATTTTGCTCTTCAAATTGTAAAAATTCCGATATATTTTTGCCTATAATAGCGGTTCCTTTTACTCCGAACCAGTCCGTAACTTTAGGAGTTGCTCGCAGTATTGTCATTTGATCGTTAATAATGAGAATTCCGTCCGAAAGAGAATTAATTACAGATTCAAGCAGTTTGTTTTGTCTCATGAGTTCTGTTTGATATTCAACTATCATTTTTTCTCTGTCGTTCAGCGTTTCAACCATTCGATTAATACTGTCCGTAACGTTTTGGTACGTCGGGTGTTCAAGCTTTTCTATTTTGGTCGTCAAGTCACCGTATCTTATGGAATTAACGGTATTTGTTACAGTACCCAGATAGTCATTGATTTTTGACCAGCGTTTGTTCATTTGTCTTGTTATTAAGAACAAAATTATGAATACGATAATTATTCCGAAATTAATTAAATACCAAAGCATGTTACGTTTGTTAACCCCTAATTCAATTATTTAGTGTTTATGGTATAATTATAGCAGATTGGGAATGTGTTGTTAATACATTAAGAAAGCTGTATAAATAAATGTTAAAATTGCCTGATACTATAAAGTGGGTTATAACTGATTTTGACGGTGTTGTGACCGATAATTTTGTCTATATAAATGACGACGGTTCCATGACAAGAAGGGTTAATTTCAAAGATATTATAGGTTTTTATTTGCTTTATACAAAAGGAATTAATGTAGCAATAATTTCAGGGGAGTCAAATTCTACTATAGATTTATTGCAAAAAAAGTTTAATTTACAGGAAGTACATACGAAAATTCACATAAAAATTGGTGTATTAAAAGATATTATTGCGAAATACAATCTGTCTGAAGAAGAGTATTTGTATATAGGTGATGATATTAATGATTTGGAATGCTTAAAATATTCAAAATACAAGATAACCGTTCCTGATGCTATGGATAAAGTATTAGCATTAGACGGTATTCAGGTAACAGAGCGTCATTGCGGCAATGGTGCATTTAGGGAGGTAGCTGATTGTTTAAGCGATTAAAAGAAATTATTGAAAAGATATTAAATTTAAGTAAACAGCTCGATTCTTATGAAAAAGATTCTGTGGTCCAAGCCATGCCTTCCTTAGCGTATGTTAATCGCGCAAAAAAATGTATTGCAAAACAGGAGTACGAAAAAGCGGAAAAAATTCTTGAAGAAGCAATGGAACTGCCGCAAGAGGATGCATTAGTATATAAGTATTTGGGTGTTATTTGCGAAAAAACGGGTAGATTACATGATTCTGTTATTGCTTATAAAAAATCCGCTAATATAAACGGTGCAGATAAAGAAATCTGGCGTTTTCTCGGGTTTGCGTTGATGAATTGTAATCAGTCAGAGGAAGCTGTTGAGGCTTTTGAAAATGCCAACAAGATTAATCCTTCAAATACGGATGTCTTTGCGGGATGGGGTATGGCTTTGATGAAGCTCAAACGATATGAAGAAGCTCATGAAAAATTCATGGAGTCTGTAAGGTTGAACAGGTATAATTTTATGGCACTTTTGCTTGCTGCTATAATGGAGGTTCGCCTTGAAAGATATAATGATGCTGAGTCTAAGCTGAATTTTCTGGCAAATGTTAGTCCGAATGAAACTAATGCTTATGAATATGCAAATTTAAAATATATAAAAAAAGATTACGACAGTGCCATACACTATGCAAATAAAGCGTTGTCTTTTAACAAAAACATGCTGCCTGTATATTTGTTGTTAGGTAAATTATATGCAATTAAAGGTAAAGAACGTGACAGTTTATCCATGTACGATACGGCAGAAACATTAGGTTTAATTACACCGCATTTATATTTCGACTGGGCTGTTACGTTACAAATATATGAAGATTATGATAAGGCAGAAGATTGTTTTAATAAAGCTTTAAGCTTCAATTATGAAGTTTCGGAAATAAAAGCCGGAGTTGCTCTTATAGCTGCAATTAAAGGAAATACGGACAGGGCAAAGACCTTAATTTCTGAAATTCCCGAGGTCGATAAAAATGCTTATTTATATGTAAAAACACTTGGAGTAATTGCACTTAATGAAGGGAATTATCAGGAGGCTGTGAACAAATTTAAATCACAGACGGATGTAATGTTTTTTGATAACACTTTGAACGTGTTTATTGCAGACGCTTACGATAAGATGGGAGATGTTCATAATGCCAAAGAATATTATGAAAATGCGTTATTAAAAGCTTCTGATAATGTAAAATTATATTTAAAATATTCGGATTTTCTTATAAGACAGGGTGATTATGCTTCTGCCCAAAGAAAGTTGAACCGTGCTTTGAAGCAAAATCCTGAGGATTTAAATATTTTAAATCTATTGTTTCATATTGGTTACATACTTGTAAAAGAAAATTATTCTGAATATAATATGAAAGAAACATTGGCTATTGCTGATAAAATTATTGCAATTGACAATGAAGCGTTTAATTACCCTGAAGAACGCACAGACTTAGAGAATATGGCTAATAACAGGTAATAAAATTGAGAAGGATTATTGTTCAAAAATTCGGTGGAACTTCTGTTGCTGATACCGAAAAAATAAAAAATGTCGCAAAGACTGTCATAAAAGAAAAAAATAACGGAAATGACGTTGTAGTTGTTGTGTCTGCAATGGGACATACTACAGATTACCTTGTTAAAATGGCTAAGGACATTGCGACAGTCCCTTCAGGACGTGAGTTGGATATGCTTTTGTCAACCGGTGAGGGGGTATCAATTGCATTATTAGCTATGGCAATTCAGGCTGAAGGATATGAGGCAGTCAGCTTTAATGCTATGCAAGTTGGAATTTTAACAGAGAATATCCATTCAAAGGCTCGTATCGTTAAAGTTGAGACAGAAAAGTTAAAGAAGAATTTGAATGACGGTAAAATAATTGTTGTTGCCGGTTTCCAAGGGGTTACTGAAGACGGTGAAATTACAACATTAGGAAGAGGCGGTTCAGATACTTCTGCGGTTGCTCTTGCTGCTGCATTGAACGCTGAACGATGTGATATTTATACTGATGTCGAGGGGGTGTACACTACTGATCCTCGAGTTGTAAAGAATGCTTCTAAGCTCAATGAAATTTCTTATGAAGAAATGTTGGAGCTTGCTCATGCAGGTGCAAATGTTCTTCATCCAAGAAGTGTTGAAACAGCTAAACTTAATCATGTTCCTCTAAGGGTAAGAAGCAGTTTTAAGACAGATGATTTAGGTACTTTAATTTTAGGAGTTGAAAAAATGGAAATAGATAGACCTGTTACCGGTGTTGCTGCTGATTTATCTCAGACAAGAATTGTTGTATGTGATGTTCCGGATATTCCGGGGCAGGCTGCAAATATTTTTTCAAAACTTGCACAGGATAATATTTCTGTTGATATGATTATTCAGTCTTATGCAAGGAAAGTTTCTAATACTAATGATATAGCGTTTACTGTTGATTCTGTTGATACGGACAAAACTATAGCGACATTAAATTCATTAAAAGATACTCTAAAATGCGGAGAAATTCAGGTAGACAGAGAAATTGCCAAGGTTTCTATAGTCGGTGCCGGCATGATTGACCGACCGGGTATTGCATCTACAATGTTTGATGTTTTGGCAAAACTTAGTGTAAACATCAAAATGATTTCTACAAGTGAAATAAAAATAAGTTGTTTAGTTAATAAAGAGGATGCCGAAAAAGCTGTTAAAGCTTTGCATGAAGAATTCGGACTATCTTGTGATACTATTGCAGAAGTAAAAGGTGATTTACCAAATATTTAACTAAGCAACAATACTTTGATGCAGTCTTGAGGATTTTGTTTCCGAAAGAATGTTTTTTAACTTCATAATAGCCTGAGCATGAAGTTGACATACTCTTGATTCGGATACGTTAATTGTTGTTCCGATTTCTTTTAATGTCATATTTTCCTGATAGTAAAGAACCATTATTACTCGTTCTCTTTCCGGTAATTTTTTCAATGCTCTCTCCAATTCCTGTTTAACATTATTTTCTTCCACTTGTTCTTGAGGATTTAGTTTGTTTGTATCCTGTATAGTATCAATGATTTCAACGCTGTCATCACTTGTGCCTTTTTTGTCATATATTGATGTTATCGTTGTATCTTCAGCCAGTATTTGATTTACTTTATCAACATCCATATCAAGGTATTGTGCTACTTCAGCTGTTGTTGCAGTTCTTCCGAGTTCTTGTTTCAGAGTCTCTTGTGCTGATTTTATATCTTTGATTTTTTTTCTTATGCTTCTTGGCAAGAAGTCTTCTTCTCTGATTTTATCAAGAATTGCACCTCTAATTCTTATAAGTGCGTAAGTTTCAAATCTTGTATTTTTTTGAACAGAATATCTTTCAATTGCATTAATTAAACCTTCAATGCCATATCCTGCAATATCTTCTATTGATACTGTTGCAGGTAAAGTTATTCTTACTCTGCCGACAACGTAACGTACAAGATAAATGTACTGAACAATCAGCGTATCTCTTAACTGCTTATTATTTTTATCTTTAAGAAATTCCGTCCATAAAGATGCTAATTCTTCTTCCGGCAATCTTTTTATATTATTATATGATGTAAAATCAAAATTCTGACTCATTATCCACCCAAGTTGTCTTTCCATATTTTATTCTATATGATTACCCAAAATAGTCATCATTTAAAAAGATGATAAAATCATGACGTCTAAACTATTGATATGAGTGCCTAAATGCCATAATATACAAGCCTAACCACGGCATTTGCTGCAATGATTGCTGCAGCTGCCCGAACAACTGTGTGAACGGTCGATTAAATCCTGAAAGTCGAATAATTTATTATCAAGAGTTTTTTCTATTACTATCGGATAAATCATATCTGTTAAATTGTCTGTCATCTTTTGAAATTCATCGAAATGCGTAAGGTTGGATATCAAAACCGGATATTGTGCTAAGATTTTTTCGGTATCCGGTGTGCCGGTTAACGTGTGTATTGTTACTCCGCTTACTTTTACTCCGGATTCAAACGCTCTGTATAAAGCATTTTCTCCTCTAAATGCAGGCAGTAATGACGGATGCAGGTTAATGAATTTTGCAAAGCTGTATATATTTGTGTCAAGTTTTGATTTATAGTCGTTGATTGCAACAAGATTAAAGTTCGTATTCGTGAAGTATTGTAGTGCGTTTTCCGGAGAAATATATTTTGTATCCAGATTGTCAGTTTTATTTATGTTAAAAATATCTGATTTAAGGTTATCTGATATGCAGATTATTTTAACATCTTCTGAAGTTTTAAAATGTTCAATTATTGCTCGGAACTTTTCAATATTTCCGGAACTCATTATTCCCAGTGTTTTCATGCTCCCTCCATATTTTAATTATTTTATCATATATACATCATTTGGTGGATATTTTAACAAATAGTTAAAGTTAGATAATTTTTATACGAAGTCCTTATATATAGTTATTTTATGGAGCTTTACAGATGGCAGAACAAACTTTAATAAATCCTAATATAATCTCGGCGGAATCGGAAAAGGTTACGAAGGCGAAAAATTCTCTTGAACAGGCAAGAATATACCACGAGAGATATCTTATCAGAAAAGATAATTCTGATTTGCAGGAAGCAATTACCTGCTATATTGATGCTGTAAAGTATGATCCTACTATCCCCGAAACTTATTACAGACTTGCCACATTAATGTGGGAGCAGGGACAAATTAGCATTAATACTGCCATTGATCAATGTAAAACTGCTGTTTCTTTAGCTCCAAATAATATGAATGCACACATGTATGCAGGCTTTTTTATGGAAATGGCTCAAAATTATCCTGAAGCTATAGATGAGTTTAAATCTGCCATAAGGTCAGGAAAATTAAAATCTGCTCGCCCAAGATTAGTGTTATCTCAAGCTCTGTTAAATAAAATTTCCGCAAAAGAAGGCAGTCCGGCAGACTATGTAAGCTTTTTGTATTACTTTTTATCGGGTAGTCTTATGCTTGCATGGGACAGACCTTTGTTAAAAATGATTTACAAAAAAATAAGTGATGATGTTTCTGTATTTACATATAGTACTGTAGGTCATTTTTTGGAAAAATTTAAATGTTTTGATAAGGCTCAGAATTTATATTTGCAGGCAGTAACAGGAACTCAACACGCTCAATTGTTTTATGATAAAATCGGAGATTTGGCTCTTAAAAATGATGAAATCGATTTATGTGTTGATTGTTACAGAAAAGTGTTAGAATCTAATCCGCTAAACAGGGAAGTTCTTGTAAAACTTGTAACCGTTTTGCAGACGTATTTCCCTGAAAATACCGCAGAAACTATATCCTGCTATGAACGTTTGTTAGAATTTGATGTTGACACGGCCGCAATATACTATGAGTTAGGTCATCTGTATTTGCGGAAAGAAGATAAAATCAATTCAATTAGTGCCTTCAAGCTTGCGGTTGAAAGAGATACCGAAAATCCTTATTATAATAATTCATTAGCATTTGCTTATTCTAAAGCTGAATTGTATGACGATGCTATTGAATACTATCAGAAAGCTATTTCACTTAATCCTGATAACGAATGGACTTCTATTGTTTGTCAGGGGTTAGGTGCAATTTATGCTGAAGCAAAAGGTAATATAGATGCTGCTGTTTCAACTTATCAGGCAGGTATAATATTAGATCCTACTAATTATGATTTATATATTGCCTTAGGTGATACATATATGGCTGATTATGATTTGGATAAGGCTATAAAAGCTTATTGTGATGCTATTATTGCTGAACCCGATAATTACAGAGGCTATTCAAAGGTCGGGATAGCTTTGTTTGAAAAGGATTTTGTGGAAGAAGCATTGGTTGCATATCATAAATCAATTGAATTAAATCCTGAAAATGCGTTTGCTCATAATAATTTAGGCATAGTTTATCTTGATGGAATGCTTGACGCAGAAGAGGCTCTTGAATATTTTGAAGAGGCTATTAATCTTGACCCTAATTATACACTTGCATATTTTAATGCCGGACGTGCAAGTCAGGAAATGGGTTTTACAAATGATGCAGCCAATTATTATCAAATGGCACTGGAACTGAATAAAGAGTCTGATGAACTTGATGAAGAAGATGTAATGCAAAGAATTCGTAAACTTTTTGAAGTTTAGTCTTCCCAAATGTGTCTTAGTTCATTGTAATTTGATACACTGATTTTATTCAATAAAAATATAATAGAATCTTCGTCAAAGTTTTTAGCTTTTAGTTTTTCTATAATTTTAGGTGCTTTTTCAAGTGTAAAAACATAATCTGCTTCCGATTTCATAGTTGTGAAGGCTTTATATTGTATGTAATAGTCTTTGGTTGTTCCGGAAATTTCATCTAGGAATTTTGACATAGCCTTTATTATATTATCGGTATTTGTTCCTTCCTTAAATCCAGCTATCATTTCAGCTATATCCCATCCGTATGCCATTTCAAAATTGTATTTTGATTGTAATTCCTGTATGTCTTTTCTCTCATTTAATTGTTCTTTTTCGTCTTCAAATTTACTCCACTCTTTGTCCGGATGTTTGAATTTATATGTTTCTGCAAATTCTATGTGTTTTGTGCTTTGTATATGATATACATATTCAACCAGCATATCTTCATCGGTGTAGTAATTCCCGTATTTATCTTTGTTGCTGAGTCCGTTCTGAGCAAGTTTTGAAGCTAAGTATTTATTTTGAGTATCAGCTTTTACTGTTCCCAAATTTACGGCTCTTATGCTATTAAAATAAAAACCGAAATCTTCATAACTTAATGTTATTACTTTTGATGTATTCCAAGGGTTTATTAATGATATCGTTCTGTTTTCTGTATCTATTGATTCAATTCTGTATGCGTGTGATTCTGCAACATATTTGGCACGTTTTTTTATTCTGCTTATTTTGTTAGCAAAAAATCCTTCCGGATCAATCTTGCTATCTGTAGATGCTAAAATTACATAATTTGGATTGCTAAGTAATTCATTTGCTTTTGGAATTGAGTTAATGTCCGATGTAGCATTATCAGGTAATTTTAATATTTTTGATAATGTGTATGCACCATTTCCCGCATTAAGTTTCAGATATGCAGCATAGTCAAATCCGCTTTTAAGTATATTTTGTCGGATTGTTTTTTGTGTATTTTCGTCTGCATCTATTGTTTTTAGTGTTCTGTTTAGTATAGTATTGAATGAGTCATTAGTTTTATAACTTGGATTAGCAAGAAATTTGTTCAATTCGCTAATAAAGTTTTCAATTTCAGTATTTGAATATCTGCCTCCTACAATGTCAGAAGTAATACTTTCAATCAGTCGGTTGTAACCGAAGGCAACTTCCAGTAGTTTTAATCCTTTAGCACCTTCAATTCCGTTATTGTAGATTAATGATTTTGGCGGATTGTTCAGGTCAAATTCGTATTTTTCCGGTAATTCGTCAAAATATTTTTGGTAATTAGGATATTGATGACTTAGTTTAGATGACATTCTGTAGGTTTTCATATCTATTGTAATTTTGTTCCCGTTTTGGTGGAACAGTTTTAGTATATTGATTTTTGCCGTAGGATTTGACATTGCAGTATCAAGTACGCCTGATACAAAATAGCAGTCGCCTATTGCACCTTGTTCGGTTTTTGCTCCGATAAGCGGTGGAAACAGCTTATAATATGTATCTCTATCCATATCAAGTTTTATGGCATTTCCGCTTTCATTTTTTATATAAATTTCATTTGAATTTTTAATTGAAAATACTTCCCCTGCTTTTCTTGATTTAATGCCTTGTGATATGTTATCAAATTTTGGAATAAATGAGTCAATAGGTTTTGTCCCGTTTTTAGTTGCGTCTGCAAGAAGTTCCAATTCTTCCAAATACCGCTTGCTGAATTGTGCATTCCTTGGATTTAAGATTATGTTAGTCAGACTTGTGTCATTCTCATTAGGGAGCATATTTTTGCTTCTGAGGTATTGGAATTTTGCATATAATTCAGGATTTGTTTTTGCAAGATGATTTACTGCGTTATCAAATAGCGGATTATTAAACGGTGCTCTATCCTGTGCTGATATCCGTTTAGGTTTTATATGTCCGGCAATAAGTGATATAATTTGTGAGAAACCTTCGCCTGCAAGATTAATCTGTCCTGTCAACGCTAAATCAGAAAGCAGACTTAATGTTGAGTCAAGTCCTATATCTGCAATACACGCCACAAGTCTTGGGCATTGTTTAGATAAAAGTGCGGCTTTTGCAGCCATCCCAGCTTTGCCTGCCCCCATGCCTGCTATAAATAGTACCGAATTTGTTGCAAGTTCTTGTATCATTGCTTGCTTTTTCTCTTCGGTTATAACTTTCTTGCCGGACTCATTAATTGCATCTACTCCAACGCTGCCTACTGTTCCGACTATTCCTGAGATAAAAGCTACGGGCGGGCATACGCATAAACCAATGACTATTCCGCCTAAAGCGGCTTCGTTTACACTATTTTTTATGAAGTCAACAATACCTTCGTTATCTGATATGTATGCTTTTACAAGTTCATCGGAACTTTCTTGCCCGAAAACTGTTATATATGTGTATTCTAAATCAACAGCCGCATTCTGTAGAGTCTTATCCTGTACAGCTCTGTTATCTACAAATTCTACTATTTCTTTTGCAATATGTGTTAAATCGGAGGAAGTCATCCGATGTTCAAATTCTGTAGTTTGTGTATATTCCAGTTTACCGTCTTTAATTACTAAATTTGCATCTGTAATGTTTTTAAGTACTTTAATCTTTTCCTCTTCACTATCGCAACCAAAAATATCCAGAACTCTTAATATTGCATTGTTAAGTCGTTCTTTTGATATATTATCTGTTTCTTCTGATGCTCCGTGTCTGTTATTGCCTTCGTTAAGCGAAATTTCATTATCAAGAATTTGATGAACCTGATTTTTCCTTTCAACATTATGCCTTGCATAAAGATACATGTTTCTGGATGCAATAAGTTCCTGCATGTTGCCGCTATCGTATTCCTTGTGATATTGCCGCAAGAATACTTCTTCAAATGTTACAAGTTTCTTTGGATTATCAGGTGTGAAAGGTTCATTTATCGTGTAGTATTCTTTTTGTTTTATTGCAGACGTTACGTCCTGTATTGTTTCAAAAGTTTCGGTGTGTTTTGTTGATGTTGCATTTTGAAACTCTTTTATAAAATGTCTTATTTTGTTTTTGAAATCGCTTGAACCTCTATCGGGTAACAGAATGGCCTTTTCCTGAAATCTTATTACTTCTTTTGGGGACAGAGCATCTATATTTTTCTTTATTACTGCTTTTTTGTCCTCGCTCATTTCATCTATATTTGGGAATATTTTAAATAAAGTTTCCTTGATATTTCCGTAATATTCTTCTTCAGTAAGTTCGTTATTTTTTGCTTTTTGAAGAAGGTGTGCGGTTTCATTTTTTACATATAAAGCCCTTGCAACTCTGCTCTTTGCAAGTCTGTGTCCTAAAAATTCTTTGATTCCGTTGTATCCCTTGCTTATTAATCCGGGATCATAGCCTTCAAATGTTTTTATGCCGTTTGTAAATTCGGATTCTATAAAGTCGATAGTGTCGTCTTTTGTTTCATCTTTGGATTTATTATTGTTTGTGATGTTGTAATCAGTTTGTGTTTCATTGTATTTAGTGAGTTCAAGAAATTGTGTAAAGGCTTCTATGGTTGTATGAGGACACAGTTCATCAAGGTTATTGCTTTTATTTAAAAATACAGAAATTTCATTTCCTTCAAGAATGTCGTCATTATTTGTGTTTGCAGCATTAAATATGGCTAATAGCTCCGGATTGTTTAGCTTTTCAATACTTGATTTGTCTATTGATTTGTATTTTTTCGAGTTGTTGTCTTCAAACTCAGAAAATATTTCCATATTAACCTTTCGACACATGAATCCAAGTATTATTACGGCTAATATCTGTTTTTGCTTTAATATTTTTCGATAAATTTATAAATAATTTTACATTTATCTACATTGAATAGAGGATATTGAACTTAAAATATTAAAGAGTCAGCAAATTATTTCGTAATTAATAATACAGATATGAAAAACGAAAGTTTTTCATACCTCCTCCCCAAGTCTGGTAGCCGTTCTTAATTGAAACGGCTTTTTTTTTATGCTAAATCCTAATAATCCTTGTTTAATCCCAGAGTTCTTTTATTATATTGTAATTTTCCTTTGTCAAACGGTGCAAAATCTGTACTATATTTGAATCGCTATAGTCTTTTGAATGCAGTTTACCATATATTTCAGGTGCTTTTTGAAGCATAAATATATAGTCTGAAGAGTTCTTTCTTACAGATACCAGTGCAGATTTGAAATTATAGTTGAACAAGTTGCTTTCAGCAAGTTTAGTTAGTGCATTTATTGTTTCTGTTACAAGTCCGTCTTCCCCTGCCCATTCCAGTTGAGCGTGATAATTGCCTGTAAAATCGGGGTGTTTCTCTGCAAAGACTTTTACTTCAGGCCTATCGAGTATCTGTTGCGGACAAACATTGCAGTCTGCGTCTATTATAGTTGGCTTTTCTGTCTTTATGCCGCTTGAATTTTCTTTGTATTGAAAGTATTTTTCAAGTAATTCTTTGTTATCCAGATAACGACCGTTTTTAGCTTTAGTCGGTATCCCCAAATTTTCAAGTCTTGTTACTAATTCGTCAATTCTGGTAGATTTTACCGTTTTGGAAAGATCAACAACGTAAGCATTTGAGCCAAAGTATTTTTCGTACTGTTCAAATGTTAGTTTTACAACTTTTGAAGTATCCCAAGGATTTACGATAGATACTGTGCGATTTGCTTTATCAATGCTGTCAATTCTGTATGCGTGATTTGGTGCAAGTGTAAATTTCTTCCGTTCTCCGACTCCGAATAGGGTTGCCAGTTCATCTAAAAATCCGTTTTTACCTACATTCGAGCTTGTTCCTATTATATATCTTGTGTTCCCGCTGTAGTTCCCGTCAACTAAATCTGTGAGTTTTAGTCCGGTTTTATATGCGTCGTCCGTTAACTCAAACATCCCTGTTGATACAAGGTGCGGCATATTGCCGTGCCCTGACATTCTTACTCTGAGAGCATTGAATTTGTCTGTAGCTACCATCAAATCTGTTCTTAGTTGTGATGGCTTGTTATCAGAGAACAAATCTCCGACTTTTTGCTCTTTGTATGTCTGCTTTATTATGTTCATACATTTTTCAGAAGGTTTATAATTGTTGTCAGAAAATATTTTGTGTAACTCTGACATTATTTCTCGCATTTCTTCTTCCGGATAACCGTTTCTGTTCATGTAAATCATAATATCTTTTGCCGCATATTTGTAGCCTGTTGCTTGTTCTGCAATTTTTAGACCCATAGCACCGGTTAGTCCTGCACCGGAAATGTGTGAAGAACGCTTTTTAGCATCTTTAAATACTACCTGTTGGGGCATTTCATCCAGTATAGGAAGATAATCATCATATACTATAAAGTCCCTGCCTTTAAGACGTGAATAGTATGAACCTACATCAAATATTATGTCATTTCCTTTCTGATGAAATTTTTGCAAAAATAGTACTTTTGCCTGAGGGTTACTCATTGCGGCATCAATAAATCCTGAGACCATAAAGCAGTTTCCAATGTTACCTTGCTGAGATTTTGCACTTGTAATCGGCGGAAATAAGTTGAAATAGGTTTCTCTGTCCATATCTAATTTTACCGGACCTGTTTCACTCATAATATAGACTTCTTTTGTTCCTTGTAAAGAGAATGTTTCACCTGCTTTATGTTTTTGTATTGCTTCATTTATAGTTTTGTATTGCGGAATGAAAGAATCAATTGGTTTAGTTCCGCTTCTTACTGCGGCTGCCATAGTTTTTATATCTTTTTTCATTGTTGCACTAAGTGATGCTTTTGGGTTTACAAATACATCCGCTATAGTACCCGATGGAAGAAGGTTTTTGCTTCTTAAAAGTTGGTAGTCTGCATAAAGTTCGGGATCGGTTTTAGCTAAGTCCTCTAATGCTTTACTACCCAATGGATGTTTAGTAGGATCTAAATCTTGTCGGGATATTTTACCTTTACCAAATCTTCCTGCTTTATAGTGACCTGCAAGAATAGAAAGTATTTGTGCTAAACTTTCCCCTTCCAGATTTAATTCTCCGGTCAGAATTTTATTTGAAATTAAGCTTAATGTTACGTCAAGCCCAACGTCAGCAATACAGGCAACAAGCCGAGGACAATTTTTTGCAATTAGTAATGCTTTTGCGGACATGCCAGTTTTTGCTGCTCCTGCACTGCTTGCAAATAATGCGGCATTTGTTGCCAATTCTTCGCATAATTCTTTGTATTTATCTGTTGAGGGATTCTTTCTCGATATTTCATTTGCTGCTTCAAGTCCTATTCCGGCTACAGAGCCTCCAATGCCGAATGCTAATGCTGCCGGCGGACAGATAAACATACTTATTAATGCTGCTGCACCAAGCATTCCTTCTAACCCAGTACGAACTGTTTTTACGCTGTTCTCAGAATCATTTATATATGCCTGAACAAGCGAAGTCGTGTCATTATCTCCAAATGTATTTAAATATGTATAGTATGCTTTGTCCTGTAAAACTTTTACTTTTTCATCTGAAGGTACATTTTCTTCTAATTTTTTTAATAAACTTTTTGCTATGTATGTGACTTGTTCAATAGAATTGTTATCTTTTCGTGCGAATTTTGTTTCTGAATTATGAGTTTTAACAAATTGCCCATCCTTGACTTGTATGTTAATTCCCGTAATTCTGCTAAGATATTCTGTTTTGCTGTTATCATCTTTAAATCCTAATTTATCCAGAATTTCAAAAATTTTATTTTTCAATATGTCTGCTTGTGCTTGCTTTTGAAATTCATTCCCTCCTGTTGTGCCATGTTCTTGTAATGCTTCACAGGCGGATATTTGCGGATGTAATGACTCATATACCTGATTATAGGTTGCCTGTGCCGAGTACATTAGTGATAATTGATTTTTTTGCTCTGTTAATTGTTCAAAATTGTCCGCATTATATTCAACGCCGTATCTGTCACGGAAGACTTCTTCAAAGGTTATTAATTCTTCGCTGCCAGAAATTTCGTAAGCTTGTTTGATTCCTTTAGTGCTATGTAAGCTTACTTTGTCCCCTTTTGCTTTAAAAGCGGTAGAGACAGTAGTTATTTGTGTGAAATCGTTAAGATAATTGAATATTGCATCATTATAATTGCTGCTGTCCTTGTTTGGTAATTCCAAAATTCTGTTAACCTGCTGTTGTAATTCTGCAGGTGATAGTGTTGAAATTCTTTTCTTAATTTCTTCACGTTTTGTTGTGTCTAATCTCTCAATTTCAGGAAATATATCAAAAACAAGTTGTTTTTGTCGTTCATAATATTCTCGTTTGGTCAGATACCCTTTTTGTGCGTTTTCTAAAAGTACTGCTGTTTCTTGTTTTACATAAAGAGCCTTTACTACTTTACTTTTTGATAAATTACTTTTAAGAAATTCTTTTATTTCATTGTATCCTTTTGAGATTATGCCCGGATCAAAGTTATTGAGCATTGCCATTCCGGTTTTAAATTCGTCATCAATAAATGCTATAGTTTCTTTTTTTATTTTATCATCCGTTTTTCCTTTTTCTAAAGAAGCCATAAATTCGCTAAAATCAAAATCTTCCGGAAAATCAATTTGTGTCTGTGTGATACCTGTTGAGTGTTCTGCACTGCTAATTGATATGTCAAAAATTTGTGCAACGGAATTCTCATCAAAATTTGTGTTCCCCAAGTATTCTTTATTTTCCCTATTAAAAATTTTAAGCTCTTTTTTGCTTATTTTGTTGTCATTATTGGTGTCTGCTTTCTTTAATTTCTCAGCAAAAAGTGAAATTTCATTTGTGTCTGCGATATTATCTTCTCCTGCAATGGCTTCAAACAAAGCTAATAATTTCTTGTCATTTAGCTTTGTTATATCTTCTTTGGATATATTTTTGATTTTTGTTAAATCAAATTTTGAATTACCAATTTCTATAAAATCAGACACAATGAGATACCTTTCTACAACTATTAATTCGGTATATTTTATATTAACTTTAATATTTATGAGTAAAATTTAAGAATAATTTACAATAATTTTAAATTTTGCTATAATCGGGTTATGAATGAACAAAGTTACGAAGATTTTATGTCCACTGTCAGCCACGAACTAAGAACGCCTTTAACCTCTATAAGAGGCTTTTCTCAGACAATGTTGACATCTTGGAATAAGCTTGATGACGAAAGCAAAAAAAAATTCCTGAAAATTATTGAAGAACAGTCAAACAGATTGATTTCTCTTGTGGAAAATATGTTATCTGTTACAAAGCTTCAGTCAGCAAATGAAAATTTTGTATATAAAGAAACTGATATCTTGCCGATTATAAATACTGTAGTTTCAATTGTCAAAAATCAGTATACGTCAAGAGTATTTGAAGTTAATGTTTCTAAAAATACTCCAACAATACTTGTCGATAGAGATAAATTCCAGCAAGTAATGATGAATTTGATAGAAAATGCCGCAAAGTATTCATTTGATAATACAAAGATATCTGTTGTCGGATCTTCCTCAGATAATTATGAATACGTTTCAATAAAGGTTTCTAATGTTGGGGTAAAGCTTGCAGAAGAAGATTACGATAAGATTTTTACTAAATTCTCAAGAATTGATAATCCACTAACTCGTAAAGTCCAGGGAAGCGGGTTAGGATTGTATATCACAAAAAATATTGTAGATAAGATGAAAGGTTCTATTTCTGTTGTTTCTTCAGAGATAGATGATAAATCTGCTGTGACTACTTTTGAAGTTAAATTCCCTGTTTGTAATGTTGAAACTCAGGCGAGGGAAAAATGCAAACAGTAACTTTGATTATAGATAAGCGTCTGGAAATTCCGGTTAAGTATAAGAAGCTCTTGGATAGTGAATATTCAAATGTAATTATTTCTAAAGATCTTATTTCTGCTATGAAATTTATTCAAGATAAAGAACCGGATTTAATTATAATTTCTGATAGTATGGGTGAGGATTTAGATGCTTATTGTAAGGATATTAGAGCAATAACCTATAATATGCGTCCTGTGATAGTTGCTACTTCAAAGTCAGCCGAACTCTCTGACAAGTTAAAAGTTTTAGAAGCCGGGGCAGATGATTTTATAAGTGAACCTGTTAATTCAAAAGAATTTGTTATGCGTATACAGGCTCATTTAAGAAGAGAATTTGAATCAAATCTTGATGATAAAAAAATGCTCCCTAACAGAAATTACTCAATGAGGGCTTTAAAGCGTGCAGTTTCGTCCGATAGTGATTGGGCAGCAGTGCTTATAAGTATCGATAATTTTTCAGTATATAAAGAAGCTTATACTAAACTTGCGTCTGACAGGCTCGCTCAGACCTATTCAGCAATTATTGCATCTGCGTTAGGGAAGGAAGATTTCCTTGGAAGTTTGGCAGAAGATAAATTTTTGGTTATTACTGATGAGTTAAAAGCTGAAAAATTCGCTAATTTTTTGATTTTTGCTTTTGATGCGGTAACTGAAAAATTTTATTCAGCTTCTGATCTTGAACGAGGTTTTGTTATAACTCAAGGTGATACTCAGGCAGGGCGACGTTCCGAGTTCATTCATTCCACTATAGGAATTATTACCTCAAAATCAGGAGATTATAATAATTCAAATGACTTGTTAAATGCTCTTGAAGGGATTCATCGTATGGCAAAATTACCTGATAAGTCTAATTATCTTATTGAAAGAACTAAATTGCAGGCAGAAGATTCCGTAATGACAAAATCATTTAATAACAGTATTCTTATTATTGAGGAAGATGAAGCTATGACGCTTCTTTTATCTACTATTCTCAAGTTACAGGGATATAAAATTAAAACTGCAAAATCTTTTAAATCTGTTGATTTCTCATATATTCCCGCAGTAATAATACTTGATGCAGGTGATAATGATACTCGTTCAGGACTTGACGTTTGCAAAATAATTAAAGATTCTCATATATATAAAAGTTCAAAACTTATTGTAACATCTGTTTTTCATGACAAGGAAACTATCCTGAAAGCCGGTGCGGATTTATATTTGCCAAAACCCTATGATGTGTCCGGTCTTGTCAAATGGGTAGATTCTTTCGTAAAAGAATTTAATTATTAGCGTCTTAACAGTAAATTCATTCCTGCTTTGAAATAATTTATAAATTCGGTTTTTGTTTTGATTTTCATTAACATTTTTATAATGTATGAAGGTCTTAAATAAAACTTTTTCAAAGCTTTTTTATGCAGTTCAAATACTTCATCTTTAGTCAGACTGTGGGTGTTTACTGACGGATAAAAATATGCACTCTTAAAGGATGTATCGGAATTTAATAATTTATTTTCCTTTGCGTACTCATAAAATTTTGTCCCCGGTAGCGGTGTTGCCGTATAGAAACTTATAAAATCACTGTCAAGTTCAATTGCAAAGTCAATTGTATCTTCAACTGTATCCTTTGTTTCCCAAGGTAATCCTATTACAAAGTAGTTATAAATTCTTATTCCGAATTTCTTAAATATTTTCACAGTTAATCTGACATCATCAAGAGTAATCTTTTTCCCTATCTTATCAAGCATTTCCTGAGAGCCGCTTTCAACTCCTATACTGACAAGGCGACATCCTGCACGATACATCATCTCAGCCATTTCTTCATCAGCAGTATCCGCTCTTGTGTTTGCAGACCATGTAATATTAAGTCCGTTATCAATAATCAAACGGCACAATTCCATAACCCATTTTTTATCTATATTAAAAATATCTGACCAAAACAGAAAGTTTTTGATATTATATTTTTCGATACATTCTTTTATTTCATCAACAATATTTTGAGGCGAACGCTTGCGAACCTCTGCTCCCGAAACAGGTGTAGCCAAACAGAAGAAACAATGGAAAGGACAACCTCTTGATACTTTTATGACTGCTTGTACTTCATTTGTATCTGGTCGTCTGTATATGCTGTTATCTACCAGATGCCTTGCCGGAAACGGTAAGGAGTCCAAATCCTTAATAAAAGGTCTTGCTCCCGAAAATTTAACACGAATATCATCTCTGTAATACAAACCTAATATTCTGTATGGTGCTACTCCAATAATAAGTTCACGGAATGTCTCTTCAGGTTCTCCGTATATGATGTAGTCAAGTTCTTTTGCAAAATACATTGCCTCACTTGCCAATGTTAAAAATGCTGCACCTTTTGCGATAGTCGTAATATCAGGACATATTTCTTTTGCAATGGTGAATGCTTCTATATCTGTTTTAAAGGTCGGTGTGGCAACATTTACAAGCAGATAATCGGGGTTAAAGTTTCTTAAATCTTCTTCAAAATTTCCCCCTTGGCTGTAATCTGCTATTTTGGCTTCAAAGCCCTCACTTTCCGCAACTGCTGCAAGATACATCAAGTCAGTCGGTGGTAGCGGTGGAATTACGAGTAATTCTTTAGTCGGTTGCTGGCAACGATCTTCCCTGTTTAATACAGGTGAAGGCGGATATATTAGCAGTATTCTTCCTCTATTCTTCCCCACGTTTTTCTTTAACCTTTCCAGCTACAATTGTTGCTAACAGTAATGTAATTGCCCCTATATAGAAGCAGTATTCCCAATGATAATTAACGGCATTACCTTCGACAGCAAATGCACATTTTGAGATAAACCAAGCTACAAGTGTACATACAAATACCTGAGGACCTGCAATGAATATATTAAATATTCCCATTACAGAACCTTCTGTGCCTTTTTTAATGTATTGAGACAGCATTGCAAACGGTAAAGCACAAATACTTGCCCAACCTATGCCGGCGACTCCCATTGCTGCTGCTACAACGTACAGATTATGAGATATTCCCATTGTCAAATATGCTGCTATCATTGTCAATATAGATATAATATGGACTTTTTTGTTTCCGTATTTAGCTGATAATATGCCGATAGGAATTGCTACAAGGAAGCATACAAGGTTGAATATTGCAAAACAAATTGATGAAAAATTCGTTCCGCTTAACGTTGCATCTGAGTACATCTGACGCAGTGCTTCGTTCCCTGCAACATCAGGTACTCCAAATACAGTGTGTACAGAATATTGAGTAAAGAATATCATCATACACATTGTTCCAATCCATGTAAAGAATTGCATCCAGCAAATTTTACCGACTTCAGGAGATAGTGCAAAAAAGTCCTTCAATGATTGCAGGAAAGAAGTATCTTGCTTTACTTCTTCATTTTGAGTGGCATTGTCCTCACGTTTAGTTGCTTTTTCCTTTATTGTTATGCATGTCCAAAGCATTGCAAGCGTGAATGCCAAGGCTGCCATTATAAACTGTGCAGGGATTGACATTTGGTAGTCAAATGCCCATTTTAAAAATGGTGCCGTAGCTGCAGCTACAACCGAACCCAATCCGATTGATAAACTTATATAAGAATTAGCCAGAGAATGTTGTTCCTGTGGAACTACATCCGGAATTAATGCTCTGTATGGACCTTGTGCAATATTTATACACGCATCTATAATCCATATCATTATTGCAGCTATAAATAATGCAGTCAAAGGGTGTAAATCCAACCCTGTGATATTTCTCAAAATATTAGCTACCGAAGCTGAATTAGGAAATATCCATAATGCAAGTGCCGCAATAACTGCACCTCCTAACAGATATGGACGTCGTCTGCCAAACGGAGATACTGTTTTATCACTCATAGCACCTACCAAAGGCTGAACTACCATCCCTGTAAACGGGCCGGCAAGCCATATTAATCCGTACAAAAATGGTGACGCCCCGAGACTTTCCGTAACCGGACCTGATAATATTATTCTCATCTGCCACGCAAATTGCAGCCCGAAAAATCCCAGACAGAAATTCAGAAACTGAGCAGTTGTGAATTTTTTTTGTACATTATTTTCGTCCATATAAATTTCTCCCTAATCATTACCCTCTAAATTTAGGATACAAAGAATACACCGTCTAGTCAAGGTTGAATTAATCTTTTGTGCTAGAATTATTGTATGGAAAATTTCAGCGAAAAAAAGACTCAATTTTGGCTTAATACAGCTCATTTTACAAATGATATTTATACAGGTATGTTAAATCCTATTATGCCGTTTATTGCTATGCGTCTTGGAATTACTATGGCTATTGCGACTGTTGTTTTAAGTATGTCACATATTTGTGCTTCTTTATTACAGCCGATATTCGGTTTTTTTGCCGATAATTTACAGAAACGGGCGTTTATTTTTTGGGGAATAATATTTACGTCGGTATTTATTTCACTTGCCCCTTCAGTAAATAACTTGATTTTGCTTGTGTTATTCATAATCCTTGGAAGTCTTGGCTCAAGTTTTTTTCATCCGCAGGCGTTAGGTTTGGCTGTAAAGTTTACAAAGACCGATGTCGCAAAAAACATGGGACTGTTTATGTCTTTAGGAACGCTGGGCTTTGCTTTAGGACCTGTTGTATCTGCCGGTATTGTGCAATTTGGCGGCATGGATAAACTGCCATATCTTTCTGTTTTGGGTATTCTTGTCGGCTTATCGATGTTTTTCTTTGTACCTAAAATAAAAATTGATGAAAAAGATTTAAAAAGTCATGAGGATTTTGTTCATACTTTTAAAACAATTCTTTCAAACCGAAAATTAAATCTTTTAAATCTTATTTCAATTTTAAAATCTTTAATTACAACATCTGCCTGTATATTGTTGCCATTCCTATGGAAGGATATGGGACATTCCGCATTTTATATAGGTTTTGCATTGTTTGCATTCAATTTCATGGGTGGTTTAGGGTCTTTTTTGAGCAGAAAATTTGAATTAAAGGTAGGTACGGAAAATGTTTTTTATTTTTCAATGATGCTGCCATTACCAATGTTAATCTTGTTTATGTTCACATATAAGCAGTTTCCTGTGTTGTCGCTTATAATATTTATTCTTATAGGATTAATTCAGTGGATGGCTGTTCCTGTTACAATGGTCATGGCTCAGAGTGTTATTCCTGAGTATAAAAGTATTATTGGCGGATTTATAAACGGCTTTTCATGGGGTGTTGTGGCTATTGCAATGACTGTAATAGGTTTTGTCGCTCAGGCTAAAGGTATCATTCCTGTTTTGATTGTTGTAGCATTTATTCCTGCTTTGTTATCCGTTCCGATTGTCAAAAAAATATTCAGCTTAAAGTCGTAATATTTCTGTTTATAAATAGCAAAATTTTTTTTATCTGTTTTGTTTTTAATATGAAAGTTGAAAGAATATCCGCAAATAGTCTATACAATCAAAGCTTCAATTCTAAATTTAAGTCGCCTCTTGATATTAAAGATACATACACAATATTAAAAGATGTTGTTTGGGATGCTTCTCAGGAGGAGTTCCCAAAAAAGTATGCAGAAAATGCTTCACTGTTTCTGAACCTTATTAAAAATATGTCTGGTATAGACTATTTAAACTTAACGGCAAAGCAAAAGGATATTTTAGATAAAGTTATGCCTGATTATATAATCAGAGATGCAGACAGAAATTATGATATTGCTTTTGCTTTAAAAACTTATATGGAAAGATGTGTAGGTGATTTTAAGTATTATACAATTTTATCTGTTGGGCGGTCGCTGGCTGCTTGTTGTGAAACATTGAAGCACATGGGTGCTGATGTGAAATTTCCGGATTAAGATGCAGTAATTATATCTATAAGATTAATGACAGGGGCGTATCTGCCTACGGAAAATATTTGGCATCAATTGGATTAACACAAAAACAAATTAAGGATAATCCTGAACATCAATTTATTCTTATGGATTTTACTGCTACAGGAAATTCACTAAGAAATGCACATGAATTTTTAAGTTTTGATGAAATTCTATCAAAGGCTCCAAATATAAAAACACTTGGCTCTGAAGAGTCATTAGACTTTATTCATAATGGTATATTGAGCGGTCAACAATTAAAGAAGTATTCTCCGGTAGCTCAACTTGTACCGCAAAATTTCGAAAATGTTTTTAAGACGGCAGAACCTTGTAAATATGATTATCAGGGATATAAAAATTCTTCGAATCATATAATAACAAAACTTTTCAGGCTTAGAATGTTCGAACTGCTTGACGGAAATAATGAACTTAAATCATTGGTATAAATTTGTAATTACATTGTAAAAATATATATAATCCAATTTTTATCATTAATTATATCTGTATGTTTTGTATTCTTTTGGAGTGTTAAAATTAAATCATTATTGAGTTTTGATAATCTTAAAAATTGCAGTGGAAATTTTTCGTACTGATTTGATTGTGTAATCATACGGATTTCTTCATTTGAGTACATAGAAATTGTTTTGTCGGTTATCAGTACAATAGATTTATCCTCAATAAATTTATTACAAGCCAGTTTTTCAAATTCTTTGGGTATATCGTCACTTAGAAAGTAGCGCTTGTAGGCGTTATATTTGTTGTTGTTTAAGTTATTTATTTCCTCTTCTGTTAAATACGTTTTTTGGAACTCTTCGCTGTTTAATGTATATAAACTGTGTCGTGAGCCATTGATAAAATAATATTTATCAAGCAGATTTGTTCTGATTGGTAAAATAAAATCCGAAGATTGAGAAATACTGTTTCTTTTGAGTAGTTCTCCCAGTTGTTTGTAGCCGTCAGGACGGGCTATTTTTGTTGCACTATATGGTGAAAACAGCATTATTATGCAGATAAATATATAAATAAAATGTGGTATTAATCTCTTTTGCTTGCATATACTTATACTAGCAACCAGTAAAAATATCGGTAAAACCGGAATACAGTACCTTACAAGAACATTGTAATTCGTTATGTGTGAAAGTAGCAGGTGTGCCATTAAATAGCTTATACCAAATCCTAATAAATAACTTAACAGCGGACTTTGTTTAAGGGATTTAAATATTGAGTATAGCATGTATGTAACAGGAAATATAACAAGTATTAAAAATGGGATGTTAAGAATGTTTGTAAAAAATATATTTTGGTAATTAAGTATATTATTTTGAAGACTGTTTAGCATCGGGCTGAAAAAATTTTGTAAAATCAATAATATAAATGACCAATCGACGGATACCGCATCAAAATTCCCTGAAAAATATTTTGGAATAATTGTGCAAAATATAATAACAGGTAGTAATACTGACGGGAATATTAAAATTTGATTTATAGGAATTTTAATTTTTGATTTAAAAAAGTAGATAACAGTTGTTATGTATAGCAATAATATAAATAAAATTTGGGAAGTATATACAAGGGATAATGCTAAATTAGATAAGCATAGTAATAAAAAATTCTTTGGGTTTTGATTTTGTATATATTTTAACCAGAACAGCAGTATTATATTAACAAGTAGTAGTGATAATGAGTAAAATTTAGCTTCCTGAGCATAGTATATAATTAAAGAATTAATACAGTATAAGCTTGTATATATTAATCCTGTTTTGTATTTGTCGATGTTGCAGATTTTCCCCAATTCTTTACCTGCAAAAAATGCACAAAAAATACTTAAAATATCGAAAAAATAGGACATTAATCTTATCGTAAAATCTGAATTTCCAAATAAAATTAACCAAAAATGGTATATTATATAATATAGCGGAAACAATAAAAATCTATGCGTGTCTATGGTTAGCATATCATGTAAAGTATTTTGAGAAGCTATAGAATAAATTGTAATTTCGTCATACCAAAGTCCGCCGGACTTGTCTAAATTAATTAATCTGACAACTCCTCCAAATAGTATAATAATAGCTAAAATAATATAGTATTTCTTTATTTGCATTACATTAATGCTATCATAAAAAACAGAATTAATCCCTATACAGCAAATTATATTTCATCATTTTGAAAAGTTTTAACTTATTTAGAAAATACTTTTATTGCTTGAGGAATGATATTAATTTCAATATCACTTTTAAGTTTAGTTTTTTCCCCATCTATATGACAAGATGTCCAAGAATTTTTTATCGTTAATGATTTTGCTTTAAAATATTTTGCTCTCAGGTTGTTTCTTCTTATTCCTAAAATTATTCGTAAAAATTCGTAAAAGAATGTAATCGGATTTTTTGCTTTAAGAATAAACACATCAAAATATCCATCATTTACTTTTGAATTATTAGACAATGAAATAATATTTCTATACATGTTGCTAGCATTGCTTACGATTATACAAGTAGCCTTAATTGTTTTAGTTTTACCATTACCGGTTATTTCGTAAGTTTTAGGTGTAAGCCTCAATGCAAAAATTATTCCGGCAATAAAGTAAGCTAAATATCCAAATCTGTTTTTTAAGGATTGAGGTGTTTTACATATTATATCTGAATCATAGCCAAGACCGCATCTCAAAACGCATTGTTTATCATTTATTGTTAATGCGTCAATTCTTTTTATATTACCATTGTGTATGATTTTTAGTGCCTTTTTCAAATTAGTAGGAATTCCAAGTTTTGCGGCAAGTAAATTCGCTGTTCCGCTGGGAATAATTGCCAGTGTTTTATCAGTAAAAGCAACCCTTTGAGCAACTTTATTAACGGTGCCGTCTCCTCCTACTGCAATAATTGTGTCAAATTCCTCAAAGTCATTAGTCATAAATTCATCAATAGACACAAATTTGAAGTTATAACCACCTTTTAATAAGAATTTATGGAGTTTTTTTTTGTATATGATGGCTTGTTTTCGTCCTGCATTATAGTTGAAAACAACCAATACATTATTCATTTAAATTTTCCCTCCGATTGTTCTTATGATTTTTATATAAATCATTAACAAAATTATCGCTAAAAAGTAGCCGCCAAACACGTCAGTCGGATTATGTACCCCAATCCAAATCCTGCTAAATCCGACAAAAGCCATCCATAGAATTCCAAAACAGATGCCTGTATATTTTAAAAATTTATTAGAACAATATTTTATTAAATAATAAATAACTAACCCCCATAAGCTGCAGGTTATAAAAGTATGATTTGATACGAAACTGAAACTGTCAGGATGAACCGCAATTTGTAAATCAATAGGCGGTCTTGGTCTTTGAACTATGATTTTTAAAACACTATTCATAATGTATGCAATCAATGGTGAAGATGAAAATATTATAATATCCCAAAGTAAAAGATTTTTGAAAAAATATACAAATCCTATTAGCAGAGGCAAAACAATAAATGTTGCATATAATTTAGAGTCTAACAGCATTGGAATCCATACAGGTAAGTCTTTTAAATAATCCTGAACAGCCGCTATAACGTTCCTGTCCCATTGCGTTACAACAGGACAAAAACATATTACAGCTGTATAAATTAAGAATAATATAATAAAGAATATTATTTTTTTCATATTAATGGCATCCGCATCCTGCACATTTACCGTCACATGAGTGTTCAGGTTTTTCTGTAGAACAGAAATGATCTCTATCGACATAATATTCACCTTCAAGCGGGAATATTGTCATCCATAAATTGTTTCTCCAAT
This sequence comes from uncultured bacterium, assembly GCA_902777385.1. Lineage (GTDB taxonomy): Bacteria > Cyanobacteriota > Vampirovibrionia > Gastranaerophilales > Gastranaerophilaceae > UBA1221. Next base: position 61,352 of record CACYTP010000008.1, on the reverse strand, counting down.
CGTCATCAAGAATATCTTTTACTTCTTTAGAGTATCTGTCAATTTCAGAGGTAATCTTAGGATCTGTCAGATATGCAGCAGCGTCTTTGTGCGTTTCATAAGGCTTAAATTCCTCATAATATTTTCTTAAAACCTCAGGTCTGTCAACAATCATACAAGGTCTAAGCATATTGCCGTCCTCATACGGGATACCGTCTCTGATAGCTTTCATAAATGGTGAAGCAAGAGCTTCTGTTAGAGTACAGTTGTTAACATTATGAGTAGCTAAGTGAACGAATGTGCAAGGTTCAACGTCACCTTTTGGATTAACGTGAACATATTGTCTTCCTCCTGCAATACATCCCATCATTTCAGGTCCGTCACCCCAGAAATCAACTGTCATCATAGGAAGGGTATTTCTGGCATTATAAACTGCTTTTAGAATTTGTCGTCTTTGATCTGCATTAGGTGTCATACTGATATCCGGACTGTCCCCGACAGGAACATAATGGAAAAACCAAGTCCATAAGCAACCTTTGTCGGACAACATTTTCATAAATTCGTCAGATGTAACTTCATCACAGTTTTGGCTTGTTGCAACAACTGAAGCTCCAAAGAAGATACCTGCTTCTCGCAGCATATCCATTTTGCCCATAACCATATCAAAAGTACCTTCGCCACGAACAGCATCAGTATTCTCTTTTAATCCGCTTATAGAAAACATTGGTTGAACGTTACCTAAACGCTGCAATTCTTTTACAGTTTTTTCTGTAATTAAAGAGCCGTTTGTAAATGTTATAAATGTACAATCGTTAAATTCTTCACAAAGTTCTAAGAATTCTTTACGACAGAACGGTTCTCCTCCGACTATAGGGAATATGTGAATACCCATCTCATCACGAGCTTCTGTGAATATTTGTCTCCATTTTTCTTTTGTTAAATCTTCTCTAACATCATACTCATGTGCCCAGCATCCTTTACAATGGAAGTTGCAGTTCTTAGTGATACTTGCCAATAATACCGTAGGAGGGAAGAAACCGTTTTTAGCATTAAATTCTGAGCGTTTTCTTAAGTTATCTCCATAGTAGCCATTAACAAAGAAATTTTTTATCCATTTATTTCTGCAATTAGGATGTAATTCGGTTAAAATCTTTTTCCACCAGTAAAGGTGAGGATGTTCTGATGAAAATAGCCATTGCATTCTTCTTGCGTGATTTATACCACCTTTAGACCCTGCAATTTTTTCAAATATTTTCGCAAGATTAACAAGTTTTTGTTTGCTAAAATTCGTTCCTAAATAGTTAATAGTTTGGTCAATTATAAAATTGTTGAACTTTAATTTTATACCGTCGAAGGCACCCATTGAGTTCGATTGCCACATCGCTTTTTGTTCTTTTACTCTCATTTTTATATTCCCTTTCTATATTAATATTTATTAGTAAATGTTTAATTTATATCGGACGAAATCTCTTTTTGTCTGCTATTGGGATAATTTCACCTTTCAAAAATTATTTTCTGATGGTGAATTCTCATATTACGCACACCAATTTCCTTAATAATATCATATATAAAAAAATTTTTCATGTATATATAATTTCTTATATATCTAATTTTAATCTATCATAGTTCGGTAGGACAAATTTAAAATCAGATAATTGAAAATATGTACCTGAAATCTTGATTTTACTAGATGGAAGGCGTTTTTCACAAAAACTTTGAACACGGATAATTGAATCCGTTTTGTCAGGTTTCAATTACCTGAAAGCCCTGTTTAAATCATAAGCGAATTGTCTATAACCCCGACAGAGCCTTTATTGCTCCCTGTTCGCCGTTTTCTGCACTAATAGTTCATTGCATCTTCTTCAAGGACTCTACCTGCACAACCTAAGCCACGGCCATATATAACACAGTTATGGTCACTATTATCAGAACGCCAAGATTTATTTTCATTATCAGAATTAGATCCTCTTCCTCTTGCTGTGCCATTTGCACCAACATAAAAATCAAAAATATCTCTGCCAATAGTATTTGGATTTTTAGGTCCGTTTATATCAATCCAAAATTGAGCCTGATAAGGAAGTACTGATGAATAAGGAGATACATTAAAAACACCACTAAAAATCACCGAACCATCGGCAAACTCTATACATGTTGTATCTGTGGACCTTACATGATAATTGTCTCCATTCAAGTATTTCATTTGTACTCCATCACACGAAGTGAACCGAACAGCTGAAAATGCATCCGAAAATCCTTCTCTAATACTACGACAATCATCAGTATTGATATTTTCGAGCGTGTTACCAACGGTACAAGACTGCGTAGGCTCTCCTATCAGATAAGTTACTGTACCCGTTATCCCACTAAATGCGTATGTATCTTTTAATTCCGTTACTCCATCATGAGCCATCATAAGTTTGAACCCGTTAGATAGTACAGAAGAAGCCTTTTTAAGCTGGTTTACATAGACACGCTTTTGGTAGTTGGAAATCAGTGTAGGTAATGTCATAGCCGCAACAACCCCGATAATACCAAGTGTTATCAAAACCTCAGCAAGGGTAAAACCCTTGAAACTTTTGTTATAATGGTGGTGGGTACCTCCCCCATCTATATGTTTGAATGCTATCATCATATAATCCTTTGTTATTTATAAGTTTAGCATGTTTTTTAGTGTTCCGCAAGACTACAAGTGGAAAATAATGCCTGAATTTATCCACATAAGATTAATATTATATTATTTGGAATTACCGTAATATTTATATGATACCACTGTTAAGGCAGTCGTGAATATGAATTACACCGACAGGCTTTCCGTTTTCTACGGCAAAAATATTCGTAATTTTCTTGTCATGCATAAGTTTAACGGCTTCTGTCGCAATAACATCAGGTGAAATAACTTTAGGATTTTTCGTCATAACATCAATTGCTTTTTTAGTAAGAATATCATTTGATAAACATCTTCTCAGGTCTCCATCTGTAAGAATGCCTGTTAATTCCCCGTTGCTGTTGACAAATCCTACGCATCCAAGGCGTTTTGATGTCATTTCTAATAACGCTTCCTGCATTCCGATATTTTCAGGTAAAATTGGCATTTCTTTGCCTTTATGCATTAAATCTGATACTTTTTGCAGGATAGAACCTAATTTGCCACCAGGATGGCGTTGATTAAATTGTTCTTTTGAAAAACCATTTCTTTCAATCATAGAAACAGTTAATATATCACCCAAAACAAGAGTTGCCGTAGTCGATGATGTAGGAGCTAATCCAAAGGACAAGCTTCTTTAGCTGATGGTAGTTTTAATACGACATCGCCGGCTTTTCCGAGCGAACTCTCCGGATTTTTGGTTATTGCAATTAATTTTATGCCGAATCGTTTAGAATAATTTAAGATATCAATCAATTCTTTTGACTCCCCACTGTTGGATATTGCAATGATTACATCATTATTGGTAATCATACCCAAATCACTGTGGCTTGCTTCAGCAGGATGAACAAAAAATGACGGTGTACCGGTTGAAGCTAAAGATGCTGCTATTTTTTTTGCAATGTGTCCTGATTTTCCCATCCCGGTTAGGATTACCCGACCTTTAGCTGATTGCATAATATCAAGTGCAGAAGTAAGTGATGAATCTAATTCACTTTCCATCACTCTAAGTGCATCAATTTCAATATCTATTGTATGTTTCGCAGAAACTATATCTCTATTTGATAATTTGCTTATATTTATATTATCATTTGATATAGAATTTGTTGTTGTAATCATATTACACTCCAATCTTACCCCTGATTGTATAATATATTATCTTCTGACGCCATTATAGCAATCTAAGCAGATTATTTCAATTATTTGTATTTCTGAAAATGTTTATTTTATTATACCAGAACTTCAAATATTATGTTTTTGTTCATATCGCTGATTTTATTCTTTATCAGCTTATAAGTTTCAGCAGGTGTTTTGGCTATGCTTACCACCAATACTATATTACCTGAATTTGCTAATGCTTGCCCAAATTCTGGTGTGATTTCAGCTTTTATAAATTCTACATTATTTATTTTTCTTAGCTTGTCTAAGATGTTGTCTGGTATTTCTTCAAACATAACAATTGAAAGTTTTTCCTTAGGTGATAATAATAATGCTGCTGAAAATTTCGTATATTCTTTTTTTAAATCATAGATAATATTTTTCCCTAGCATTGCATAGGTAAGTTTGTCATCAAAAAACTCTTTATATATGGCACTGCATATTGCAGTAATTATTCCGAAAACAATACCTAAAATAATAAAGGTAAACGGTTTAGGAAAATCATATTCCCAAGCTCTCAAAGGATAAGGTGATCTTAATAAAATAACCTTTGATGAATCTGACATTTCTTCAACAAGATTTGCCCATTCGAGTTTTGTTGCCAGTTGAGATACTTTTGCAGCACTTTCACTTACATTAATTCTGGCTTGCTCTCCTTCTTTAAACTTACTTTCTAAATTCGCCAGAGCATTTTGAGCTGAACGTGAAAAGGCACTCATTGCAGTCAGATTACCCGAACCAGTCAAAGATGTGGCAGGAATACCCACAGTACTTTTTAATTGTTTACTTAAATCAGTTTTAGCTTTGTTGTATTCGGATTCGATAATTGCTTTATCGGACTTCGATTTATCGTTGTTTATTTCTTTATGTAAGGCTATGTAATTTTTAACAATAGATTGTACAATGTTGTAAGATTTTTCAGGGTATTTGCACCTGAAGGAAATTGATATTATGTTTGTACCTTTTATGTTTTCAAATTTCACATCTTTTTTCAGGAATTTTTCTGTAGTCCAATATTCCCCGACTTTACGTGTAGGGATTATATTAAATATTTTTTCGTATTTCAAATTATTTTCTCTTACTACTTTGTCTATTACCCTCGGAGATTGGATGATTTCAAGTTCATTCGTCAGAGAATTATTTGCACCGAGCAAACCATACATATTTCCGCCTTCTTCTATCGCATAAGGGTTTATATCCATTAAATTTGAATTATTCGATTTGTTTATATATAAATCAGCCTGAACTTTCCACTGTTTAGGAAGAATAAAAAGCAAAACAATAAATATAAGTAATGTAATTATAAAAGTTTTTACCATAAGGAATCTTCGGTTCCATAATGCCAAAATAATATTTTTAATATTGGTATTCAGTTCTTCTTCCTGCTCATTATATTCATTGTAGTTTAAATTTTGATTCATAATTTCTCCTTTATAACAATCTTCCTATATATTTAATTAACATCCTTTTAAGATTTTATCAACCTTTTGTAAAAATCTTTCTTTTCTCTCGTCAAGATTTGCTTTTTTATTTTGGAGCAATGATATAATATCAGTTCTGTGATCTTCTATATCTTTATATAATTCCAGAAATTTATCAAAATAATCATTGTTTTCAAGATTAACAGAATATTTTTCCTGTCCGTATTGTGCCAAAGCTCCGACATTTTTATGGACATAATAATCAGAAAATGCCAAACTTATTACCGGTACATCTTCGCCCATTGCAAAAATTATAGGATGATGTTTCATTGTTATACACATCTTTGAGTCAGCGATTACTCTGCGAATTATGCTAAAATCGAGATTAAATGTGAATGGCTTAATTCTGTCATTCGGGTATTTTTTCAGATAATCTTCAAATGAATTTGTATCTGTCTTAGTCATTGCGATAAGGACAATGTCGTAACTTGTATTATCAAGGAAATGATTTACTATTTTATTTATTTTATCAATATAAAGTTCTTTTTGCTTCCCTTTCATACCCCAATAATGAAAATTCAGGGTTATATAATTATCAGAATCTATTTGTTTCTTATCTGATTTTTTGCTGTGAAGGGCATCATCGTGAGTAGCGAAGCAATTTTCACCTTTTAATCCAATCTTATCTAAATCCTTTAAAGAAAATTCTTCATCTCTTACGGTAATAACTTTAACTGATTTAAAACCCCATTTTGCAAGAATTTCATTATATTTTCCACTCCATACCCCTATTGTCTGACCGCTCATAACAACGGGAGTATCAAAGATTTTGCAAAGACGGCATATAACTATTGCGTCCCATAATCTTGACAGAGTCTTTCCTGTCAGATAACCGCCACCGCTGAAATAAAACAAACTCGCTTCTTTCAGCATTTCCATATATTTAACAGTTCTCGGATTTAAAAGGAATGTCGGCAAATCAAACTTGACAAGGTATGCATTTAAAAGCACCCAGACCGATTTTAATATAAAGGCCGGTATACGCCACAGTTTAAAGACGGAAAGTCCGAAAGAATATATATCGAAAGGTCTGCTCTGATTATATATTGCCACTCTTGATGCACTCTCATGAAAAAATTTCGGATGCATATCTTTTGAATGGTTTACATTTGGTGTCAAATTTATAATTTGATAATCAGGGTATCTGTTTGTTAGCAGCTCCAATGTGGTTTCACACTGTGCTTCATCCCCAAGATTTGTATATCCGTATCCTCCGGCAACTAATATATTTCTGCTTTTATCCATTTTATATTACCTCCAGCACATAAGTCAGTGTATTTATAATTTTCATCAGATAATATGTTATTGTAGCACCGACATGTTTATATAGAAATTTTGAACATTTTGAATTTATATAGTATCTGAAAAATCTTGATTTACGGTTCTTTTTAGAGTAAGGTTTTTGTGTAAATTTATAGATAGCATTTGATTGTTTGTAAACAGGAGTTGCTTTTTGATGATCTTTCATTGTTTCCCAGTCAAGTTCTTCGTATTCAAGTCCCGAGTTAAAGAAATCATTTAAAATCTCGTTGTTTCTTATAACGAGAATAGATTGTCCTTTTGCATCTTCACCTGCCCATTTCCCCCAAGCATCTTTTACTGAAATGTCAGCATCAACACCCCAAAAATCAGGGCAATAAAGACAACTGTTCATCGCAAAATAGTAAAATCTCCAAAATTTAGTCCAACCGCTTTTAAAACGGTTTTTATTCATAAGTGTTTTGCCGTCTTTTGTATACACATAGTTTTTAAAATTGTTTGCATCAGACATCGTATTGTCTTTTGCTCTCATATCAACTTGCCAAGGTTCGTTATCTGACAATTTGTTGGTCTCCGTTAAAAAATCAACAAATTTTGAATTTGTGTTATGAGAACAAATCAAGGCACAGGTTATAATTTTTATGTCTTTAAAGTCTTTATTTGATTGCAATAAATTTTTTATTCCTCTTATGACGCATGGTGTTCCTGTCATAAAATAGGTCTTGCCTTTTTCTAATTTTGATAAAACTTCAGAAAAATCTATCGGTTGATATGAAGAACTTACATGTTCTTTAATTTCTTCAAGTGTAGTTGAAAGTCTTGCACCGTAGTGCAAATCTCCTTTATGTCCCCAAAGCCTTTCGGAGTGTATCATCCCGTCAATTTTACCCTGCGAAAACAGGTAAGATGCAATTTTTGTAACAGCACCACCGGAACAGCATTTTAATCTCTGTTCATCATTTTTGTCCCACGCAAGATAATATTTGGAATCTTCAAGTCCGTGTCTGTGCGGATTTTCCATCTTAGACAAATCTTGTGCAATTGCCTCAAGTTTTGGTTTATCCATCGGACAAGCCTTCAGACACTGACCACAGTTTTTGCATTTTTCATAATCAATAACGGGATTAATTTCTCCATATTCATTACGAGTCATTTTTATTGCATCAAATTTACAGACGGTTTTGCAGAGTCCACAATTTATACATAAATTATTTTTTACAGTACTTTCAATAGTTGAAACCATTATTTACCCTTTCTGTTCCAAAATCTTGTATTTTCTTACATAGTAAACTCTGTGGAAAAACATAAATATGTGAGAGAATGCATACATTCCCGCTACTGTATAGATATTTAACAAATTTGTTAAATATAATATACCAAGTGCAATAATATGCATGATTCCGGCAATAATCCAACACTGATTCGTTTCTTTTGTATAACCGAAGGCTCCAAGTAACGGAAAAGCCATAGTTCCTGCCATTATATGGAACGGAACAATTATTGCAAAGATTCTCAAAACTTTGTAACTTTCAATCAATTGAGATCCGTAAAATGTACTTATGACCGGTTTTGCAAATACGAACATGAATATTGACAGCAGCAGACTTGCTAATACCAGTATTTTAAATACTTTCTTCCAAAATCGGATGTCTTTATTTTTTGACATATAAGGGAAAAATGCGTTGTAAAACGGTATATACATAAAATATATTGCCAGATAAATTTTCTGAGCTGAAACATAGTATGCAACCATAGTGGTAGATACGCATAGACCTAGCACAAAAGCATTTGCACTCTGATAAAGTGCAATAGAAACATTTCCGAGGAAATATTCACTACTGTCTTTTAATTTCAACAAAACTTCTTTAACTTTAGGCAGATACAGCTTTACCTTAAACTGATTAATTGCTAACCATACGCTGACTCCACCGGCAACAAGGATACCCAGAGAATTAAATAACGGAACAAGATAATAATCACCCTGACTTTTTATGAATACAAATATACATACAACAGAAATTATTCTTGTCAAAACGTTTAGGTATGTAATGAACTTCATCTTTTCCATTCCCTGGAAAAACCAAGTTGAAAGAAGTACATTGCCAAGTACAGTCAAAAATGTGAAATAGTAAACTATCCAGTCCTGCCTAAATTTCTCAAATCCAAAAATTACACAGGATAAAACGATGAAACTGACAATTAAAAGCAATATTCTTGCAAAAAGTACCGAAGTATAAATTTGAGAAACTTTCTGCTCATCTTCTCTTTCTATTGCCAGTTCTCTGACTCCCGACTGGTTAAATCCAAAATCTACAAATCTGGAAAAATAATCCATTACAGCCTGAGCAAAAAAGATTAAACCAAATTTATCTACAGCTAAAACACGAGCAAGATACGGCAATGTTACGAAAGGTATAACGTAGTTCAAAATTTGGATTATACCCATTGCCGTAAAATTTTTGAAAAAATTTTTCTTTTCTGATGATAGTTTTTTTATTTTTTCTAGAATCATTGGTCTAATGTATTTTTCCCTTTAAGTTATAATTTCCTTGCTATATATCTTACATACAGTCTTTTAATGGCTTCCTGAAAATTAGGTATTCTCTTTAGCGGATCCAAACTTGCATATCCCCAGTACATATCTCTTATGTTTCGCATTTTGTTGGATTCACCTTTGAAGTAATTTGCGTCTTTTACGTTTTCTTTTACCTCGCAAACAGGGGCCAGTATATCAGCCCAGAATTTCGGATTCCAATAATCTTCAAAAATACTTACATACGAGTGCTGTTCAAAAGGAACATCTATATTAAAGAGCGGCTTAAATAAATACTGTACTTCCTTGTCGAAATATTTTGCCTCATATAACATTGAGGTTGAAATACCCATAACTTTTTTAATCTTGTCTGATGCCAAAACACTATATGTAGATACATCGTTAAGCAATTCGATGTTTGGATTTTTCTTTACATATTCCAAATGCTCTTTACAGTTTTTATAAAGGTATGGATGCGGAATATAGTAAACCTTTGAATACTGCTTTTTTAGTTCTTCAATTTCTTTTTCAAAGTGCTCAATATTTAAAAATTTTCCGTCTTTTTCAACCGATTTGTCCGTAAGCGTTTGACCAATAAAAAGAACAGAATTATCTTCAAGCCTGTCGTCAGGAATCATATTATTGTATTCCATAAATACTTTCCAGTAATTTGCATAATAATAAAATTGTTCCTGCGGAACCTGATATTTGCACATTTGCTCATAAACATTTTTGTCATTTGTGTAAACAGCAAATGCCAAGTCATCAAATAATTTGTATGAATGGAAGGCAAAATCAAAAACTTTACATCCAAGGCTTGTTAAAAAATCAGACAAAGGTGTATACATTTCGCTACCTAAAACAATAGTATTTTCGTCAAAGAAATTTTTTACATAATCAACTTGTTCATCATTGAAAGCACTTACATCATACTGATTGTAGCATTCTTTTAAGTTTGTCTGACCTGCAAGTTCGTAAAAATGTTCTCTTGAAAATTTTTCTCCGTTTTCATTTACAATCTCAAACAGCATTTTAACATTATTTCCAAGGACACTTGCTATAATAGGTTTTAGTATTTTAAAAAACCAGAAAAAATACCTTCTGTTGTGTTTTTCGGTATTATATAAAAAATCACCCGTAAATATTATTCGTTTCATATTTCCTCCTGAGTTGAACTCTATATATAAAAGTAATAAGTAACACATTTATTATTAAAGGCTCAAAAAGTGTCATGTAGAACTGATAGCAATAACCTATAACCAAAGCTAGCCAGCACCAGTTAAGTCCTTTAAGATATATTTGTTCGTTGTAGGTAAGATTACAGAATTTCAATTTATTCAAAGTCATTTTTATTTTGGCATTAAACCAGATAAAAATACCAAAAATTATAAATCCGTATTGTGCCAAATCCGCAAATAGCAGATTTGAATTAAATATGAATTTTTGTTTGGTTTGGATAGCTGTCAGCATATTTTGGGTAATTTCCGGTGTTAAAACAACAGGTGAAGATAATAACTGCTGGAACATTATATTTGACAGATTTCCGAGACCTACTCCAGTGAAAGGATGTTTTAAGAAAATAATGAATAAATTTATAAAACATACTATTCTCCCGCCCAAAGACTGCTCGCCCATAATAAAATCATCAAATGAGGCCGATGTTACCGTATTTATAATTCGTGCCAAATATGTATCTCTGAGATCAAAACTTAAATAAAATATAGAAATCATTAAAATAAGAAATATTGAAAATGAGGTGAAGATTATTATATGATGTTTAATAAACGAGATTATATTTTTATAGAAATACGCCAGGGTAATAAAAAAGAATAAAATCAAATAAATCGGAGACTGAGTTAAGATAAGATTCAGCCAGGCCAAAGGAATAATGGTTGCTTTTACAAAATTGTTTACATGATGATTTCTATAAAGTCTTATTTTTGAGAGTGTAACGCTGTATATTAAAGGTAGAAATACATACATGAATCTCGCATAGAAACTTGGCTCTTCAAATAATCCGTCAAGTCTTGGAAGTCCGTATGCTTCATATCCTGAAGCTATTCCTCCGTATCCGATATTTGTAAATTTTATCATTCTTACATTTGCAAAGAAATCAAAAATAGAATTTATAAGTTCAATATTAAAAAATCTTCCGACATAAGCAATAAGTCCGAGTATAAGCATTACATAAAATAATCTTACAAATATTTTTATAAAATTGTCATAAGTAATATATTTATCAATTATGAATATAAAATACAGAAATACCGGAAAAATACAGAGTATGTAATGCACCAATATATACCTTATGGTATTTAGTAAAGATGCAACTCCTACAAGAGATAAAACAAAAGTACTTAAAATACTGATTAATACATATAAAAGATAGATTTTGAGCGGAGTGCTTTTTATGACTTTTAAAATTTTTTTTGTAAATGTATCTAAATTTAGTGCAAATACAATTATCAAGGCAGCATACAAAGCCAGAAAAAAGTATGGATAAACTGCGTATGCACCGCCTAAAAAAGTCATGTTAAGAGCAAATGCAGGTAAAAATAAAAGAATTATCGGTAAAAACAGAAGTTTTTTTACATTAAGCATTATAGAACTCCTGATAGCCTTTTTTTACTTTTTCAATATCAAACAAATCTTCTAATCTCTTTCGTGCCTTTTTGCCGTATTCAAGACGAAGTTCTTCATTATTGACAAGCTCTTTTATTGCTTGTGTCAATTGTTCTACATTCTCCGGTTCAACGGTAAGCCCTGTTTCTTTGTCGACTGAAACGTAATTTACACCGTTATTTAGCCATGTGTTAATTACAGGTTTTGAATGTTGCATAGCTTGTGCCTGAACAATACCAAAGCACTCTGTTTTACCAACGGATGGAAACAGAAAAATATCACAAGCTTCAAAATAATTATCTATTTCCTCATCAGGTATTCTGCCGACCAACACAACCTTATCCTCTAATTTATTTTCTTTTATAAATTCTTTGAAGGTTTCGGTTAATTTTCCGCTTCCGCCTAGTAAATATACTGCATTATCAATGTTTTTCATAGCTTCAAGTGCATATATAAAACCCTTATAGCTTACATGTCGTCCGAGAGAAAATAATATCTTTTTGCCTCTGTATTTATCTTTTAATTCCTGCACTTTTTTGTCATCTATTTTGTATTCTAAAGGTATTCCGAAAGGGATTATTACACATTTATCTTTATATTGTTGTAAAAACTTGGAGCCGGAAATATGACCAGGTGATAATACATGAATTTTATCCGCTTTGCTCATAAATTTGCGATATATTCCCCAGAAAAATTTCATTAAATTAGGATATACTGTAATATCACTCTGGTACGATATATATAAATTTTTATATTTCGGACGAGCTATGAAATGTGCTATTACCGCAAAAATGCATGGCATTTGGTAGTGCAAAACATCCGTATTGACTTTATGTAGCTGCCAGATAAAAGAAAGTGAAATATTGTTTGAAGCGAATTGAAACAAATAACGGCAACGATTGTATCTGACGCCGTTTTCTGTAGAGGACTTATCTGTATTAGAACAGCAGATAACTTCCTTTTCAAATTCTTCATTAGGTATAAGCTCATTAATTTGACTTATTACACTTTCAATACCGCCTATCGTAGGATAGGCGGTCTTAAATACATGCGTAACTTTTATTTTCTTATTTTCCATAGTTATACCAGTGAAAGCTCCTTAGATTTTTTATATCTTTCGATATCTTTTTCTACCATCATTTTGCATAAGCCTTCGTAGGAAACTTTTCTTTCCCATCCTAAGACTTTGTGTGCTTTTGAAGGATCCCCTATTAAAAGTTCAACTTCGGCAGGTCGGAAGAATTTAGGGTTAACTTTTACAATAGTTTTTCCTGTCTTTTTGTCTATACCTGTTTCATTTACGCCTTCACCTTGCCATTCAATGTTAAATCCTGCGTATTTCCCGGCAAGAGTTGCAAAATCTCTTATAGGATGTGTTTCACCTGTAGATAATACATAGGTATCAGCCTTATCCTGTTGAAGCATTAACCACATACCTTCAACGTAATCACCTGCAAAGCCCCAGTCACGTTTTGCATCAAGATTTCCGAGTTCCAATGCTTCATTTGTTAAACCAAGAGACAATCTTGCTAAATGATCAGTAATTTTTCTTGTAACAAATTCTTTTCCTCTCATAGGAGATTCGTGGTTGAACAAGATACCAGAACAGGCAAAAATGTCAAAACTTTCTCTGTAATTTGTTGTCATCCAGTGAGCCATCAATTTTGCACATCCGTAAGGTGAACGCGGATAGAACGGAGTCGTTTCTTTTTGAGGAATTTCCTGAACTTTACCAAACATTTCACTTGTTGATGCCTGATAGAATCTGGTTTTTGGAGAAAATTCTCTTATCGCTTCCAGTATATAAACAACACCCATCCCATCTGCCTGTGCCGTATAAATCGGTTCTGCCCAAGATGCAGCTACAAAGCTCTGTGCAGCAAGATTATAAAATTCATCAGGCTGGTAATTCTTTAATAATCTGCAGATGTTTGAAAATTCTAATAATTCAAAATCAAGAAGTTCAATCTTATCATAAATCCCGTGCTCTTTTAATTTTGAAAAGGTGTCAGTTGCTCCTCTGCGGTATAAACCTATTACTCTGTAACCTTTTTCTAGTAAGAATTTTGCTAAATATCCGCCGTCCTGACCAGTGATTCCGGTTATCATCGCTGTTTTTGCCATAATTTTCTCCTTATAATTTGATTTTCTATATTTATTGTTATTACAAATGTCTTCCCCCAATTGCTAAAAATATTGCCTTTACCAGAATAGCTATTTCCCATAACACATTTCTGTGTTTAATATAATAAAGGTCATATTCAAGTCTTTCTCGTTCTTCATCAAGTGAATACGCAGCAGGCATACTGACATGAGCCCAACCTGTCCAGCCTGTTTTTACCCACATACGACATTCGTAAAACGGTAAATCTTTTGTGTAAATATTGACAAATTTTTCCCATTCGGCACGAGGACCGACAATTGACATTTCTCCCTTTAGTATATTAACCATTTGAGGAATTTCATCCAATTTTGCTTTTCTTATCCATTTGCAAAACGGAATAGTTCTGTCTGCACCATCATTAAGCATTTCTGCATTTTTAGGTACATAATCATTAACATACATTGTCCTAAGTTTGTAACATTCAAATGTCTTTCCACCTTTACCGACTCTTGTTTGTGTAAAAAACGGACTTGCCCCGTCAGTCATTTTTACTCTTATTGCAATATATGCGGTAACAGGCAACGTCACTAGCAAAATAATTGTTGCGGCAATTATATCATAAGCTCTTTTGCAAAAATCATACAAATATGAACGTTGTGTTGCAAACTGATAATATAATTCGGTAATAGTCTTTTCATCAATATAGTATTTACCCGTAGCCATTTCATAAAAATCAGGCATTTTATATATCAGTATATCCTGGGGTACAGTTACTATTAATTCCGTTGGTTGTGCAATTACAACGATATCAATGCTATTATTGACAATTATCTGACTTAAATCGGTGACATTTTTATATATCGGAACATTATTATCTTGTATATATTCTTCTTCTGATTCACCAACCTGAACAAATCCTGCGACGTTCATTCTGAGAGCAAACTTTCCATTTATTTCATCCGCAACGACTCTTGCTCTTTTATCAGTTCCAAGAATTAAGATATTTTTGTCTTTTTTTACTTTGAACAGGTAAAAATGATCTAAAGCTCTGCCTATTCTGAGCAAGATAAATATTGTTAAAATATTCAATGCTAAAAAATTAATTGTAGATTTTAATGACGCTGCATATATCAGTAAATATATTGCAGGAAGGACATGCGTCATAACAACCCCTTCAAATAAGAGGTATGCATTTTTTACTGTAATATTAAATTCTCGTATCTTATAACTGCCTTTCAAATATAAAATGATTAAACCGGTAAAAACAGTTAGAATACATAATAAAGCGATTGCTTTAGTTGTGTAATCAAAGAAATTTGCCCAGTAGTATGTTGAAATAAATAAAACTATAAAATCAAATAAAAACATTATTTTGGTTGATTTAGATAAACTTTTCATTTTAGCTCCTCATTATGTAAATTTTTTACCATGAAAACGGCTAAATTAAAATAATAATATTAATATTTTTTACATTAAAATCAAAACTGGCGTTATTTTTCAATCATATAAATATAATTTTTGCACAGATAACCTGCAAATCATTGAAAGTTTTTAGTGAGATTTTTTAAAATTATAAAATAAACAATAATTCTTAGTTAAATAACTGCTATGCTCTTCCATAACAATCTTCGTATCTGATAATATCGTCTTCTGAAATATAATTTCCTTTTTGAACTTCAAGAATCTTTAGTTCTTTGTCATAAGGGTTTTGTAAAGAATGTTTTGCCTGAATGGGTATATCTATACTTTCACCTGACTTTATATTATATTCTTTTCCGTCAAGTAAAACCAGAGCTTCACCTTCAAGAACTACCCAATGTTCTGAACGGTGATTATGTGATTGAACAGAAAGTTTTTGTTTTGGTAAAACGCATATAGTTTTAGTCAAATAACCTTCGCCTTGATTCATACAGGTATAATATCCCCAGGGTCTAAATACGGTTTTATGGAGTTTTGTTGTATCACTTTCTATTGCTTTTAGTTTTTCATACAGTTTCTTTACACTCTGTGACTCATCCATTTTACAAGCCATTATTGCATCTTCTGTTTCAACTAAAATAATATTTTCTAAGCCGGAAACAGCTACTACTTCTTTTTGAGAATATATAAGTGAGTTTTTTACATTATCAGTCACAACTTTCCCGGTTATTACATTTCCGTTCTCGTCTTTATCTTTGACATTATAAATTGATTGCCAAGAACCCAAATCATTCCAATCAGATAACAATTCAACCAATGCAATTTTATCCGATTTTTCCATTACTGCATAATCAATTGATATAGATGGCATTTTTTCATACACCGAATATTTTATTTTAGAGTCACTTGAAAAATCTAATTCTGACAAATTGTTATATGTATCAGTAGCATATTTTTTAAATTCAGATAAAAATGTAGAAATTTTACCCATAAAAATTCCACCGTTCCAGAAATATTCACCACTTGCAAGATATTTCTTGGCAGTTTCAATATCCGGTTTCTCCACAAACTTTTCGACTTTAAATCCTGTGGTCAAAGATTTGTCAATTTTTATATATCCATATCCTGTTTCCGGATATCTGGGTTTTATGCCAAAAGTTACAACATAACCAAGTCCTGCCAAAATTTTCCCCTGTTCGACAGTTTTATTAAAATCTTCAATATTCTTTATCAGATGGTCTGAAGGAACAATCAAAACAATATCATCATCAGCGGAGTTTTGCCTAAAATATTCAAGTGTTGAGGCTATCGCAGGAGCCGTATTTTTACCCAAAGGCTCCCCTATAACTACATTACCCTTATCAATTTTATTTAACTGTAATTTTATATTCTGATAATGTTTTACGTTAGTAATTGTAACTATTTCAGAAGGCTTTGAAAAAGTACAGAGCCTATTAAATGTTTTTTGTAATAAACTCTCTTTCTCATCAAAAGATAATAACTGTTTTGGATATTCATCTCTGGATAATGGCCAAAGTCTGCTTCCGCTTCCTCCTGCTAAAATGATACTTTTCATTATTGAGCCTCGCATAATAGGTGTTGCAATACTTCGTCAGGGTTTTCTACTTGAACTAGCTGTGTGTTATCCATTTTTAGCAGTTCATGGGCAAGTGCATAATCATTTCCACCCGGAAATGTTCTGTCCCCCATAAAAACAATCTTTTCATTTGGGAATTTTTCTCTTAAACTATGAGCAATTTGCCCTTTGCCACAGCCTTTCGGAATAATGTCGATTGAAATATTCCCACCCAATTCAAAATCATATTGAGAATATTTTTTTGATAATATTGCCTGTATTTGTTTCCTTTCACAATTTTTATTATCCCACTCGGTATATTTTTCACGTTCTTCATAAGTACATTCACGCCCTATGACGCTGAAATTTATCATACCAATTCTTTTTTCTATGTAATTCCCAAAAAGTCTGTTCGGGTATTTCGTACTCTTTCTGAAATCTTCCAAATCATTTAATAAATTTTCATCATAATCTATTTCTTTTTTATAAATAAGTTTACCTTTTTGGAATAAAGTATTGCCCATCGAACCGTAAATTCCATCAAAATTATCAATGACATCTTGTGGTAATTGCTCTCCAACTTTGGCATAATCTGAACCGGTGGCAATATATGCCGTATGTGCCTTTAGCCAAGGTAAAAATTTAATTCTAAATTCTTCTGTCATAGGCAAACGTGCCGGAGTCAAAGTCCCATCCATGTCGAATACATATATAGTCATATTGGTTTCCTACTTTATTTTGGTAATTTCTACCATTTAGTAACAGCTACAGCCATTATTGCTAAATGTGCAAGTGCTGAGAGTACATTTAATAGCGGTGAATACCAGTCATTACCCGCTACTTTTCTCGGAACAATAATGGTATCTCCAGGCTCAATTTTAGTAAATAATCTTATCTTTTCTGCTCTGCCATTAACGCCAACCTTATATTTCCTGAAACGATTGCCATTCGGGGTATAGCCGCCAACTTCTTTTATATACTTTCCTGCTTTTTTGCCTTTGTACATAAAGGACTGTTCATTATATACTTCTCCAAGGACACTTACATGGTTGGACATCCTTGGAATATATATTTCGTCTCCATCTTGTACTGTAATATTATCTATACTTCTAATATTGTTTATGTTTTGTGTTTTTATGTTCAATGCAATTTGCCCATCGTATTTTTGACCAAGGCTATTTTCTTCATCCTTAATCATAGATATCATATCAGCACGAGCTGCCAATTCTTTGTCATCTGTTTTATAGGCACTTGCCATTCTTCCTTCAATAAGTTTTATATCTCGGTCTGCATTTTTTCTTGCCAAATTGATTTGTTTGTTTTTAATCGATTTGCGTGTGTAGACAATACCTCTCAAATCTGCATCGGCTGTAAGACCCTCTGCCATTAAAATTAAGTCTTTTAATCTTTTGCCTTCAACAAACTTGAATACTCCCGGACGATTAACGAATCCTGAAACTTTGACATTTTTTATAAATTCATTATCTCTTAACGTCCTAAAGAATACTTTGTCGTTAGGTGACAGAGTTATTGTTTTAATTTTGTTAGATGAAATCATTATGTCATACAAATAATATACTTGTGTTTTGCCGTTTGAATGAGTAATTTCGCAAGCGATATTTTCTGCGGATATTATCCTATCATCGGTACTAGCGTTCCCAATTAATGCTGTAGTTGTGCCATTTTGTGTTTCTATAGAAACATTTTGCACCTTAGCTTCTTTATCATTACTGTTATTATCATTTTGTTGTTCACTTATTTTTGAATCAACGAATTGAACTTCTGTTAAAACATCATCTAATCGCATTCCTTCTGTATATACAATATGTTTTGGCATACTTATAGCACCATAAACATCAACGAATTGCGAGTTGGTATTTTTGTATATGCTTATAACATCTCTTGGTTGTAATATCGGATTATTCATCCCTGCGAAGAATTCTTTTAAGAAAATAGGTATTGTTTCAATAGTGTTATTTTTACCTGATATTCTCCTTATAACGGCTTGTGTTATAAATGTTTCTTCTAATAATTCGCTTTCGTCTTTTAAAATATCAGATAATCTCATCCCTGGTCTATATGTATAAGTTGCAGGATGTTTGATATTACCTTGAATTACAACGGTATTTTCGGCAACGTTGTATAAGTCACGGAATTCAACACTATCGCCGCTTGTAAGTTTTGTTTTGTTTGCTTCAGCCCAACTGACATTTTTTGCAGCTCTTTGAAGTGTTTTCGTATCTAAACTTGTAAGAGTTACTTCTGTTGTTTGAGTACCCGGAAGAAGTCCTCCGGCATAATTCGCAAGATCTTTTAGCGATTCGTGGTCTTTGATTTCGTATATACCGGGAGTTGCTACACCGTTTTTGATTGCAACAACATTTCCTATGCCGCCTACAAAAATTTTATCATTTGGTCTTAAAATTATATCATTGTCATTTCCTTCAAAAAGTGTTTTATATAAATCGACTTCTCTGTTCTTTTTACCTGTTGTATAGCTTATCTTTCTTAATGTACCTGTCTTTTTTACTCCTCCGGCAGCACCTAAAGCTTCCATTATTGAAGAGTTGTTATTTACATAGACTTTGCCCGGTTTGTTAACCTGACCATATACAAATACTGAAAAATCCTGACCTGACGCAACATTAAGTTTAATTTTCAAACTTTTATATTTTGCATTAGCCTTACTATTCATTGAAGCTTCAACTTCTTTTATTGTTTTATTTTCAGCAGGAACAACACCTATTCCGGGTATAAAAAGATTTCCCTTGGAATCTACTTCAGCTTGAACAACCGGACTTAACAAGTTAGAGCCTGTTATTGCCATTACATCTACAGAATCTCCGTATAAGTTTGCATTTACCTTTTCTCCAATGCTTAATTTATAGTTGTCGTCAAATTTACCGGCATGACTTGAACCGCTGCCGGTCGGGGTAGTGAAATGATTATACCCGACTTGTTTTATAGGTTTTTTTAAATCACCGGCTTCAGAGTCATTGTATAAGCGTTCAATTGGGCTTAAATCACTAAATTTGGTGGATTCAGGTGCCAACGATTGATTGTTGTCTTCAAAAACATCCTTTTTCTCAATATATATGGCTTCCTGTTCATAAGGTTGTGCTGCTGCAGCGTATAAAAGGGTTTGCTCAAATGTAAATGCAACAAGCATTAATACTGTAATTATTTTTTTCATACCAATTGTTCCTTTGTGTCTATAAAATATTATAATCTATGTAATAGCAATTTCCATAAGAGATTTAATTGCAGGCCACTCTAATCTCCACAAGCCTGAAGCATCAAGTGCATAGTTGCCAACACAAGCCAACTTGCAGTCTTTACATTTATTAACTGTTTCGACAAATACAGGGTCAGATATAACCTCTTTTAGTGGTCTGCCTTTAACATCAATAAATGGTTTTCTGTCATAGCAACGCAGCATTTCTCCATTTGAATAAATTACGGTTGCTATTCTAGGCCAATGACATTCGTAGTAATTTTTCTTTTCAATAATATAATCCATAAAATAGTATGAATTTCTTATAGGGTATCCTTGTTTTTTCAGTTCTTTAATCTTTATAAACATTTCAGATAGTTGTTCATTTTCAAGTTCGGTTTCAACAACATTTGTTGCTTCCTCCGGTCTTGACGCTGCTTTATTAACCGTAAAGTACAGAAGAATATCAGCATCTTTGCAGTATTGAGCAACTTCTTTTATTTGTTCAAAACTGGTTTGAGTTGAAACCGTACAACAAATATATATCCTCATTTTAGGAGAATGAATTTTGTGGTACTCAATACCATTCATAACCTTATCGCATATACCCGGCATGTGACGAATATCATCATGAGCTTTCCCGATAGCGTCTAAAGAAATAAAAGATAAATCTGTATATTGGGCAAACCCCGGATTTGTTTCCAAGAACCAGCCGTTTGTAGCTATCTTTGTATATAAGCCTGCATCGTGCGAAGCTTTACATATTTCCGTAAAATCTTGTCTTAAAAGTGGTTCCCCGCCCCAAAGAATACTATCCATATAACCAATCTGTCCTGCTTCTGTCAAAAGTCTGATGATTTCTTCTTTAGGCATATCATCCTGACCCTTTTTAGACTTCCAGTAACAAAAGTCGCAATCGCAGTTGCAAGCACTTGTAACCATTAATGAAAAACATAGTGGTTTAGGGTTTTTCGACAATCTGCTTTGTATACATTCCAATGCTCCTCCAAACAGATGTCTGTAATATTTCAGTCGTTCAAACGTCATTACGTTTCTTGATTGTTTTGTCATTATCTTTCGCTCACTTCCTTTAATATATGTAATTTAGTCTATAATGCTTGTTAAAATACGATAAATTAATTTCAAGTTTTTTTCATCGGCATTTTCAACAATAGAAATAACCTTAGTCCTAATATTTGATATATTATCATTGTGATTGTACATATATAGTTTATATGGTTCAACACACAATGCTTTTGCTATTTTTTCCAGATTTTCATCCGTGGGGTGGTATATTCCGCTTTCTATTTTACTAATACTGGAAACTCCAATGTTAGTTAATTCTGAAAGCCCTTCCTGAGTTAAATTTCTTGAAATGCGAATTTCTTTAATTCTTTTCCCAAGCAATTTTTTAATTTGTGACATACACACCTCATTTTTATTCTCTCTCACTCATAGATGTATTTGAATTGACTATAAGTACAAAAAAATATACAATTTTTGTAGTTAAAGGAAATTTTTTAATCATCAGTATAATTATTCGATAAGAATTAAAATGTAAGAATTTACTGCATAAAAAGTTTCGGTATTGCAGAAGTTGAAGTAACACTAAAAATACTAACAGAAATGCAAATTTATGTATTTTGCATATTTTTCATTTTTTTTCGTTTAACTAAATCAACAAAAGCTTCAATTCTGGTTTGATAGCCTGCTTTACCTGTTTGTTCATCAAGAACTAACGTCATTACAGGTATATCCTCCTCTTTGCTGACTTTTGTAAGAATGTTCTGAGAAACTATTTCCGGCATGCAAGAAAACGGCATTATGTGTATAACTCCGTCAATACCATTTTGAGCAGCATATACGGTATCCCCTATTGTTTCAATAGTTTCTCCGCCGATAGCTCTTTTCATGTATTTTTCTGCATATCTCACACAGCGTTCTCTGTGAGATTCTTTTTTATACAGGAATGATGGTTGTAGAACATGTTCAAGCCAATCTGAAAAGAATATTTGACGTTCAACTTCTACTCCTAATTCTCCTAAGGTTTTTTCGATTTCTTTATTAGTGTAAGGATCGAGCAGAACGAAGAATTCTCCTAATAAATAAACTTTTGGAACCATTTTATTTTCATCAATAGGAATTTTTCTGAAATCTTCAATAACTTGTTTCTTTAATTTTTTACAACCAAATAAAGATGTGGTGTCATGGATAATTTTGTACCACTTTTTGTAGCATCTTTCTGCATCGCCTTTATTTAGTTCTCTTGGTCTTATATAGAACATTAAACGTTCTGCTGTATCTATTGCAAAAGCTTTATTAAATCCTGTACTAAAACCTTTATAATATCGATAAGGATTCCAACAGTGTGAGACATGCCAAAATGCTTTTAATGTTTGTTTCATTTTACTTTGGTACATATCGAATACACACATGTCAAACTCATATCCCATATCTTTCAGAGTTTTTTGTGCCATTTTTGTATAGTTGCCAAACCTGCATGAACCGGGTGCCTGAAACATCATTAGTGTATTTGCACCTTTTTCTAATGCCATTATATAATTGGCAAGATTTAATTTATAAGGTAAACAAATGCCTTCAATACTGTTTTTTACTCCTATTTCCAGAGCTTCTTTATTATTAGGCGGCGGCATTACTATTTTTGCACCAATGGCGGAAACAAGAGCTTCCATAGAAAGGTCAATATTACCCATACGAGGCCAAGCGATTACCCTTTGACTGGTAGGTATTGTTTTGTCTAATTGTGATATTGTTCGGTTGCCTTCTTGTTTTTTTGCCAATTTTATGCCTCTCTAACCTTAATTGGATTTGTATATGCATATTCTCTACCTGAATATGAAAACTCGATACGATATTTACCTGTTTCAGTGATAGGAATTCTGCATCTTTGTGTTTTATTGCTGATATATTCTTTCCCGTCGCAAATAACTTTTATATCTGCAATTCTATTAGCTTGTATTTCTAAATATGTGTCGTCAGTCAGAGAAATTTCTTCTCCAATGGATTTGACAGTATTGTTATTTACTATATTTATTTCGGGAATATCTTTACAGATTTCTCTGTTTATTATCAAATTATTACCTTGTATTATTGCATTTAAAATTTGTTTCTTTGCTGTATTAAATTCATTTGATAATGGTTCATTTAAATTAATTACGTTTGTTATAGTTTTAAAACACGTTTTATACGGAAATATTGTAAATGGTAAAGCGTATTTATAAATTTTTAGTGCGTGAGCATCAACGCCGCCAATTGCCGGAATAATTTTAGGCGTATTAAGATTTAATTTATCCCACCAGTCTAAAGTTGCAGAGGATGGTTTTGTAGTTATTTTATGTCTGAATAAATAAGAATATGCAAGTTTAAAAATGTTTCTGTCATTCAGATTATCTGCCCAGTTTGAAAACCAATTCCAAATTTCTATACCGTCCGGTATTACGTTTTTGTTATCCCAAACAATTGGTTTCCAAGTATTTTTTCTGTTTTCGCTTTCGTCCGGATGAGCAGCAAATCCAAAGCCTCCGTTTGCTCTGACATTATTTACATTTGTTTGTAAATCATTACTCGGCTGAATAAACTCATTTATTCCAAGTGCTAAATAGTGATTATTATTTTCGGGTGTTATTTCTTCACCTTTAAGAACATATACCCCGTTATAAATACCTTCTTCCGTATCAAAATGGTTGTGATCAGTAATAATAATCCAAGTTAACCCTGCTTTTTTAGCTGCTTTACTAATAGTTTCGATATTGCCTGTTCCGTCAGACATTGCAGTATGAATATGAATACTGCCTTTATATCTGTATTTTTTATAATTATTGTTATTCATGAATAATCACCAATTTTTATACAATGGTTAAAGATGGTTCTTTTTGTTCTTGTGAAACTTTTGTATTTTCACTTTTGGATGATTGAAATAATTTAATATTATTTTTCTCTATTTTTCTGCGTTTTTTGCGTAATAACATATCTACAAAAGCTTCGACTCTGGTCAAAAATCCTGCTTCTCCGGTATGCTCATCAATGTTTAAATGTATCATTGGAAGTTTGTTTTCTACAGCGTGATATTCCATTTCTTTTACCATTAATGAATCAGGCCCGCATCCGAATGCAGAAAGTGCAATAATACCATCTATCTTGCCATTCAGCATGTAATATGCGGCCGCTCCGGTCAAATCAAGTTCATTTGCCCAATATTGGATTTCACCTATTTGTTGAATGGAATCGATTGCATCCTGTTTTGATACATTCAAGCCTGTATATACTTTTACTCCCATATTTTCAAGTTTAGGTATTAATCTCATTGATATTCTTTCATCAAACAAGTTATATCCGTGAGCCATAATTACAACGGAAATTGGCTTTACAATTTCAATCGTTTTCTTTGCTGTTTTATTATTTATTGCATTTTCTAATGCTTCTTCAAACGGAATCCCTGATACCGTCATTTGTTTGAAATTATCATACATTAACCAGCCGGATTTAATTGCTTGATTAATTAGCGATTCATCATAGATTCCTAACTGATTAGCTGTATCAAAGCAGAAATCTTTAAAGCTAATATCATTTGTTTTGTCTAAGGTTGGTTCTATCATTGTAAAAGGTTTATCGATGACATTTCTTATAATTTCAGGTAAACCTCTTACTTTGGTACAATTATTAACTTTATATGCAGTCGATTGTAAAGAAGGAATGAATATTTTGTTGCAGCCTTTTGATATTAAATTTACAACGTGTCCTACAAAAACTTTAATCGGCAGGCATGTATCGGAAACTACATGCTTAGAACCCTCATTTATCAGTTTTGTAGTGGTTTTGTCCGATAAAACTATATCGTAGCCAAGTGCCTTAAAATAACCATAATAAAAGGGGTAATTATAGTAATACGAAATGGCTCTTGGTATGCCAATTATTTTTGAGTTGCTGTCAATCGTATTTCGAATATCCATAGTTCGTTATTAAACCTATATCTCGGCTAAATAGTTCTTTTAGAGATATTTCTCCACTTCTGGTACTATTGTAGCAGAAACAAATTTACTAATACAATATTTTTAACTTTTGTTGCATTTGTTTAAAAATTTAATATACGTCTGTTTTTAAAATTTTAATATGTGAACAAGCCGTTAGTTATGCTTATTGGTTGTCGGATTATAATTTGCCCTGTGATCGGGATCGTACTTGTCAAAAACATAATCTTTTTTAGAAGAATATAATCTGTCAGGGTATCCTATGATTTTTACTTTCATTCGTTTAAGACCTGTTGTTTCTATTTTTATTCCTGATTGACCTTTTGGCGGAGCAAATCTTTTTATGCCGTCTTCAAATGCTGCCAAATATTCTATACAATTTGGATATTTATACTTTTCAATAATATCTTTTTTTACTGATGATAATATTTTAGGTCTTATAATTGCACCACTTTGTGTTTCGAATACTGTGCAAGTGTCGATTTTTTGGTAGGTATCAAGTATAAATTTTTTAATTATTGAATTATCAATTGGATTTTCTTTGTCAAAAATTTTGAGAAATTCTGTTAAATGATTGTCTTTTGGAAATTCTGAATTGAACCAGCTATCTAATTTTGTAAGTGTAATTACGGACTCGTTCGAGTCTTTTAGTAAAGTATTTTTTATGAGTTTGAAATATTCTTGGTTGTATGGTGAGCTGTCACTTGTTTTGAAATAGTTTTCTAATCTTTCTGCATTAATGATATATTGTCCTGCTTTTGATGGGCTTATTTCTCCCTTGTTATTTGCAGCATATTTTTGAGCTTTTATTATAGTTTCCGAAGCAGGTGCTGAGTGTAATTTTTCCGTATATATTATTTCATATACGAGATGCCGCAATCTGTCAGCTTTTATATTTCCTTCTTCTCCAAGTACTGTTTTAATTCTTGAAGTGATTTTTTGTGCAAGTTGTTCATCAAATTCATTAACTGATTTAGATTTAAATTTTAAGCAAATTTGTGCCAGTTCCGGCATGTTTCCCTGATATAATTTATTTAAGAGTGTTTCAACTATTTCGTTTGTATAGTTCATTGAATGCTCTTTGATAATTATATCTTTTGAAATTTGTTCTAGTGAGAGTTCTAATTTTTCAATTACCTGATGATTGATAATATCTTTTGCATAAATTCTTTTACTTTCTGCAGAATCCAATAATCTTATGAATTCTACTACCTGGTTTTGTAATTCCGGTGTAAAAGTATCTGTTTCATAAATATAATCTGTAAAAAATTCTATATCTTTCTGCTTTGCAATGTTTGGATTTTCTAGGAATACTTCGAGTAATCGTTCTTTTAATTCCGAAATTGAATATTTTTCATAAGGTTTAGGTGTCCCCCATAGTTCTTTGTGTCCTGCCGTTTTCCCCACTTTGGAAGGTAAATCGTATTTTAAGATTAACCTATATACGCTGCTCGGAGCAATTCCAAATTCTTTGGCTATATCTGCGTAACTTTTGTTTTCCAGCAATTTTTGTGTAATAGCCTCTTTTGTTATGCCGGATATTTTTTTGCCGGATTCTTTGTAGGAAGTTGAAATATTAAATTTTCTCAAAAGATTCATGTATGTCCCTTTTGAAATATTCAATGCCTCAGTTATTTCCGTTTGAGATTTCCCTTCCTCAACTAGGTTTTTAAGTTTTTCTTCATCTACATTAGCTACTTTTTCTCTTGCAGCTTTCCACGAAGTTTTTATATCAAACTTTATTAATAGCCGTCTTAATACTGCTTTTGATATACCTAAGGTTTCAAGAATTTCGTTGACAGACATATTCTGATTTAAGCAGCTTATAATATTTTCTTTTTCTATTGTTGATGCGTGTTCTCCCATTTGTTTTGCGGCTGTTTTTATCCCGAGTTCATGACATATCATAAAATAAGTATTAGTGTTGATATGTAATTGGTTGCAAATTTCTTCCTTAGACTTGTTCTGTTCAATTAATTCTTTGAATTGTTTTGCAGTTTCATCAGAGATTTTAGAAGTACGTTTTCCTTGTATATTAAATTTATGTAAAAGTCTGCTGTATGTTCCTGTCGAAATATCCAGCTCTTTGCATATTTCTTTTACGCTTTTGGCTTTACTCATTAATTGTTCAAGCTGCTCTTGTGTAATTGATGCAACTTTTTCTTTATTTAACGATAATCTGCTTTTTATGCCGAATTCGTTTAATTTTGAATTGTATGTATGTCGGTTAATTCCTAATCTTTTACATATTTCATCTCTTGAAAGCCCTTGTTCTATAAGTTGAGTTAATTGCTCCATTGTTATTGTTGCATTTCGAGCCTGAGTTTGCATTTGCTTTGTTTGTATTCCGTATTCGGTTGTAAGTTTTTTAAATGTTGACCATGAAATTCCTAATTCTTCGCAAATTTTCATTATTGGTATTTTAGCATCCAGCATTGAAATTAATTTTTCTTTTGATATGCTTTTGCTGTGTTCTGTTGCAATTTTTTGTGCTGTTACTATATTATATTTGTTCAATAATTTAGTATATGTTGTTTCGGATATATTTAAAATTTCGCAAATTTCAGCACGAGTTTTATTTTCGCTTAAATATTTTAAGATATCTTCTTTTGTGATTGTTTTGATTTTATTTTTTTGTTCACTTAATTCTGAGGCAATCCCTAATCTTTTCCTTTGGTAGTGTAGAGTTGCTTTTGATACCCCAAGTTCCTTTGCTATTTCATCAAGAGTTTTATCTTGAGAAAGAATTTCTTCTAATTGCTCCTTAGTCAAATTCTGGGTAAACTGCATTGTCTGTTTTGAATCGGATACTATATTAAATCTTATTAGCAGTCTGTTGTATGTCGACGGAGAAATACCAAATTCTTCGCAAATTTCTTTCCTGTTTAGCCCTGCTTCTAATCTTGAAGTGATATCTTCAGGTTTAATAGTTTTTATTTTTGCCCTTTGTGCAACTATATCTATTCCGGCTTTGCCTATTGAAGTTGCCGCATCACTTGCCCTTTTTATTGCTTCTTCACTTAATTCTTCCGTAATCTTGTTTATTGGATTACCGCAAAATGAAAGAGGGTATTTTGTATTATATTTTTGTGTGTCAAAAATTTTGCTGTTAATTTCCATAACCTGCTACCTATATATTATACAAAAATTTTGTGATTATAATATTTGTATCGGATTTTTTGCGTTAAACGGGTCTATGTATTTTCTTTTTGCAAATTCATTTGCTTCAAAGAAAATAGCTTCGCCCTCTGCAAAAAATCCTCTCGAACTTCAAAACGGAGCTTCTCATACTTCCTAACGTAATAATAAGGATAGGAATAAACCCTATCCTTTTTATTACCTCAGAGTTGACGAGTTCAGAACTTGGTTGGTGGAAAAAATGACATAAATAAAAATAAACTAGCAAATTATATTTTTACAAGTTTTTAAATTAATGTTGGCAAAGTAACATTACAGAAAGGTAGTATATAATGAACAATTCAATTAACAATTCTTCAATTAACTTTCAAGCATCTATGAAATTGCAAGGCATAGAAAAAAGCAACAAATTAAAAAATGTTATAACAAGTGTAAGAAATAGAACACAAAAATATCCGCACGATACAATTGTTATGAGTGAACAGAGTATTGAGGTTAATGACGGTAAAGCAGTTATTCCTAAAAAATATATGGAAGAACTTTTGGCAATGCCTGAAGAATTAATAACTAATACAATAGTAAAACTTTTCAATATGCATAAACATGCACAAATTTCAAAAAGAACTATGCCAAATTTGATTATTGAAAATGAGTTTTTAAAAAGAAATAAAAAACCGACACAAGGTTTTATGGAGGCTCTTTTAGAAGGTAATGAGCTTTTTAATCATATTGCTTTTAAAAATGAAGCTGAAAAACATCCGATTTTAAAACATATTGATTTCGATAATTTGCATTTGGGTTAGTTTTATTTTGGAGTGTAAGTTTGTAGGTTAGGCACTGCCTAACAAAAACTATAAAAAAGGATTGGAACGGACCAATCCTTTTTTATTTACCCTGGAAGCGATTAATCACTTCGCTCGCATAAAACGTGCCTTCGGTTTTCTTTTCATAAATTTTATTTATTCAAAGAAAAGCCTCCGCACTCTGCTCGCTCGTTCCGAACGCAGATAAATGCTTACGCATTTGGCGTTCAAATCTCAAACCAAAGCAAATTAAAAGGACGTGTATCGGATTTTTTGCGTTAAACGGGTCTATGTATTTTCTTTTTGCAAATTCATTTGCTTCAAAGAAAATAGCTTCGCCCTCTGCAAAAAATCCTCTCAAACTTCAAAACGGAGCTTCTCATACTTCCTAACGTAATAAAAAGGATAGGAATAAACCCTATCCTTTTTATTACGCCCGAAGAGATTCGAACTCCCGACCTTTTGGTTCGTAGCCAAACGCTCTATCCAGCTGAGCTACGGGCGCGTATATCCTAACTACTCAATACTAACAAGAACAAGATTTATTTTCAAGCACTTTTTTATTCTATTTTTACTTTGTGATATAATTCACATACGATGAAAAGTTTTATTGACAATATACTTAAAAATAAAAAGAAAGAATTTAAGCTCAATACTGATAATATGGGCGTGAATATTGATAAAAATGAATTTTATGAAATTAAACTTTCTAATTCTAATCACCCCGAAGATTTCAGTAATAAGTCAGGATTTAATAAATGAATAAGCATATTTCAGATAAAGTTATTAACAGATTAACTCTATATCATTGTATTCTTACCGATTACATTGAAAAACAAGTGGAGTATATTTCCAGTAAGCAGCTTGCTTCCCTCTTAAAAATTGATGATTCTCAAGTGAGAAAAGATATAAGTGTACTGAATAATTCCGGAAAAAGCAGTGTCGGGTACTCCGTCAGAGAACTTCGTACCTCTATTGAAAAAAATCTTGGATTTTCAAAAAATAAAAAAGCATTTATTATCGGTGCAGGCAATCTGGGTATGGCACTTGCAAAGTATGACAATTTTCAACACTATGGGCTAAATATCCTTGCTCTTTTTGATATTCAAAAAGAAAAAATCGGTAAAACCGTTAACAATAAGCTGATTCTTGATATAAATAAGTTACCCAATCTGTCTTCAAAATCCAATGTAGATATTGCAATCTTAACGGTTCCAAGGCAACAGGCACAAGCGATGGCTGATTTTTTGGTAAATGCAAATATAAAATATATTTGGAATTTTACGCCAACAGTTCTTTCCGTTCCGGAGGATGTTCAGGTTTGGAATGAAAATTTGATGGGCAATTTCCTTCAGTTTACATATAATATATAATTTATTTCTTTGGATTGTTGAGGTAATATAAGTACCTTAATCCTTCAAGCGTTAATGTGGGATTGATAAAATCAAAAGGACGTTTCATGTAGTCGGATACTATTGTTGCATAACCTCCTGTTGCAATCAGAGTCGCTTTTTCCCCAAGTTCTTTTTCACTTTGTTCAACCAATCCGTCTATCATCCCCGCACAACCTCTTATTACGCCTGCAAGTATTGCGTCCGTAGTATTTGCTCCTATTGCTCTTGGTGATGTCGCAGCCTCTATCCTAGGTAATTTTGATGTGAAATTGTTCAAACTTTTTAGTTGTAAATTAATCCCCGGTGCTATTGCTCCGCCAACAAATTCCCTATTGCTGTTTACTATATCAAATGAGGTAGCTGTGCCAAAATCAATGGCAATAACAGGAAGTTTATATAATACCGCAACACCTGTTGCATTTGCAATTCTGTCAGCTCCAACTTCATTAGGTTCATCAACTTTTAAACTTATTACCGTCTTAGAATCTTTGGTAAGGATATATGGTTGAACCCCTATTGAAGAAATTACTGCTTTCTTGAACTTGTCTGTCAACTCTTCCACTACAGATGAGATAATGCAATCTTTAATATCAAATTTTTTTAAAAGTGTTCTTAAAAGAACTACATACTCTTCTAATTCCAAGTCTTTGTCTGATGCTATTCTGAATTGTTCTACCAGTGCATCTTCTTCAAATATACCAAGTGTAATACTTGTGTTACCTATATCAGCCGTTAACAACATAAAATAATCCTCGAATTCTCAAGGATTATTTTACATCAAATATTATTTCGTTGCAAAACTACAGGTTATTTGCAGCTGAACGTACCTGTGGATTACTTACGTTTCCTGAACCTAATAAATTCCCAATCTGGAATGTAGGTACATGAAAATTTACCTGACCGGTTTTTGATTTCTGTGTAGCTAAATTGTAATTTGTATATTCCGGTCTTTTTCTTTTTACCTGACCTATTGTTAAATCATCTCCGGACATATTTTACTCCTTATCTTAATCCATGTGATATATGCTTTATATCTCTTATATAATAATAAAGTATTATTTTTCATAAGAATTTCACTATTTTGAAATTATTTTACAAAACTTTACAAAGTTTTTTATTTTATTGGATTGCGGAATATTAAAAAATAGTTTATACTATAAATGTGTTAGAAATGTTTTGAGGTTAGTATGTTAGTTTCAATGATGGCAAGAATGAATGCAATGCAAATGAGACAACGTGCGGAAAGCAGCATGTTGAATACTCAGATGGCGATGCAGTCTATGATGCACGGTATTGGTTCAGGTGCTTTTTCAGGTGCAAGTTTGGGCATGCTTCATGCTATGGATTCCAAACTTGAAATGGATATGTTAAGAAGCCAAATGGATTATCAAATTGCATCATTGATGGAAAAATCTTACGCCAAACAATTTGCTGAAAAAGCAAAAGAAAGTAGCGGATTAAATTTAATCGCATAATATTAAAACATATTAAAAGTGACCGATTAACAGTCGGTCACTTTTTTAGTTTTTTAATGGATTTTATGAACAAAAATATTTTCAAACTGATAATTCTAATTTTTTCTTTGATGATTACCGTCTGTTTACCTGTTGCGGCTACACCGTATATGGTTGTTAAGGTTTCGGATGGTGATACGGTGTATCTTGATTTTAATTCTAACGGTATTCCCGATAAAAATGAACGAGTAAGGCTAAACGGTATAGATGCTTTTGAGGTTCATAACGGTAGTCATATCGAAAAACAGATGCAGAAATTTAACTTATCGTTAGAGGATTGCCTAAAGCTTGGATATTTAGGAAAGAAGTTCGCAGAAAAGGAATTGCTTTACAAAGTTGTTGATGCTAATTTTACTGCTGAGGTTGCATTTGATGCTTATGACAGACCTATAATGTCAATAAGTTATGATAATGGTAAAAGTTATGAGGAGGAAATTCTAAAGGCAGGACTTGCAACTGTGTATAGTTACTCTAATTTGGCTAAAAAATTGAAAAAATATGAAAATAAAAAATTAATAAAAAAGAATATTGAACTTTCAAAAAATTTAAGTTTGGTTTTTTATAATTTTAATAGCAAGGAATCTTATCCGTTGAATTCTGAGGAGGGTTTTGAAGCTTCGAATATACTTATTGAAGCTGAAGATGTTAAATAATGTCTTTTATCTTGCATTGGCATATTAATTATTATAATATTTTCTTATGACAAGAAGATTAAGAACAATTTTTGGTTATTTTATATTGATACTGATTGCAATTAGTATGCTATATCCGTTTTTTGTAATGGTTAATTTATCATTTGTTGAAAATAGCCACATTTTTACTCAGGCAGGAAAGTTGGTGTACGGACATTTGACTGTAGATAATTATAAAAACGTATTTACTCAGATTCCGCTTGCCAGATATTTCCTGAATAGTCTGATTGTCGCTTTTTTTACTACTATCGGACAGGTTTTATTTGCGGCTCTTGCAGGATATGCGTTTGCAAGGATGAAGTTCAAGGGACGTGATGTGCTGTTTTTAATAGTACTTATCACAATGTTGATTCCGCCTCAGGTCAATATAATACCGTTGTTTTTTATAATGAGAGAGTTACATTTGATTGATACTTATGCGGCGTTAATTCTTCCGGGAATGTTTGGCGGATTTGGGATATTTATGATGCGTCAATATTTCTTGAATTATCCAAAAGATTTGGAGGAGGCTGCAAAAATTGACGGATGCAATATAATTCAGTCCTTTTTTAAAGTTGTTTTGCCTTTGGCATTGCCGGTTATAGTTACGCTTGGCTTATTTACGTTTGTTTCAGCGTGGAACAGTTTTATGTGGCCATTGATTGTTACAAATTCAGAGAGTATGCGTACATTGCCTGTCGGATTGGCAATTTTTAAGGGCAGTTTTCGAGAAATTACTTTATGGGGGGATTTGCTTGCCTGCTCTGTTATTTGTACTGTTCCTGTTATCGGAGTTTTTTTGTTAGGTAAAAAGTATTTTATAAATGATATTATGCAGGGTGGGGTAAAAGAATAATCTTTAATTTTTTGTTTGTGATATTATAATAATGTAAGCTGAAAGGATTTAAATATGCCCCATTCATACTTTATAGCTTTGTTAGTTACTCTATTTGCGGGTTTAGCTACTGCAATAGGTTCTGTTTTTGCTTTTGTTTTTAAAAAAGATAATTTAAAGGCATTATCTGTTGGGTTGGGGTTTTCAGCAGGGGTTATGATATTCCTTTCGTTCTCTGATATTATTCCTGCGGCAAGTAAGATGCTGTCGGTTACGTTTCCTGCTAAGCATAGTTGGATTGTGTATGGTGGTTTTATTATAGGCATATTGATTGCTGTTTTAATAGATTATTTTATACCTGATCATATTAATGAAAAAGAACTTATGCACCCTGATGTTGTGAGTGCCGATAAAAGAATGCAAAGAGCAGGTTTTCTAATGGCAGTTGCTATTTGTGTACATAATTTCCCTGAAGGTATGGCAACATTTTTAACTACATCTCATGATTTGACATTAGGAATATCTGTCGGGTTAGCTATTGCAATACATAATATTCCTGAAGGGATTGCGGTTGCTTTACCTATATACCATTCTACGGGCAAAAAGCGTTATGCAACATTATATGCGGCATTATCTGGAATTAGTGAGCCGATTGGTGCTGTTATTGGTATGCTTTTATTACATTTCTTTATGCCGCAAATTATGGTTGGTGTTGCTATGGCGGCTGTTGCAGGTATTATGATATATATTTCATTTGATACGCTGTTACCTTTGGCAAAAGAGTACGGAAACTGGCATTTGTCAATGGTTGGTATTATCTCGGGTATGTTGTTTATATGGCTGAGCTTGTTGTTGCTTCCATAAGATAATATTGCAAGAGTTTTGTCGATTGATATAAATGAATTATTAAGAGATTTGTAATATTATTCTCGAAATGTTAAAATCTTCTTATGAACTATATATTTTATTTTTTAATTGTAATATCAATTGTTGCAGGGGCTGTTAACGGCAAACTGGATGACGTTGTTAACGCAATTCTGAGCGGTGCGGAATTATCCGTTAAGGTTGCTTTTTCTCTTATAGGTATAATGGGTTTTTGGCTTGGGATGATGAAAATTGCAGAAAAATGCGGACTTATAGAATTTATTTCTAAACTGATAAAGCCGATTACTAAAAGATTGTTTACGGATATTCCGGAAGATTCTCCTGCTGTCGGCGATATTGCAATGAGCTTTACGGCAAACGCATTTGGTCTGTCTAATGCAGCAACTCCGATTGGTATAAAGGCTATGGAAGAAATGCAAAAACATAACAAAGATAAATCCAGTGCATCTGATTCTATGTGTATGTTTTTAGCGATGAATACGGCAGGATTTCAGCTTATACCTGCTACGGTTATTGCTGTTTTAGTCAGTATCGGGTATAAAAATCCTACTTCAATAATTGCACCTACTCTTTTGGTTACGTCTATTGCATTTGTTTCTGCAATAGTGTTTGCAAAATTGTTTAAAAAGTTATGGAAACCGCAAATTGATAACGGAGGTGAAGAATAATGTTTCACTCTGTTATGAATGTTATTTCGTTATGGGCATTACCTGTTGTTTTGTTGTTAATCCTTACAATGGGTTTGATAAAAAAAGTGCCTATATATGAAGTGTTTACGGATGGTGCAAAAGACGGGTTCAAGGTTGCCGTAAATATTATTCCGTATCTTGTAGCTATAATTGTCGCAATATCAATGTTAAGAGCGTCAGGAATAATCGAGGCGTTTGGTGCTTTTTGTATGCCATTATTGTCTAAATTTAACGTTCCTGTTGATGTTACTCCGATAATGATTGTTCGCTCTCTGTCCGGTTCCGCGGCATTAGGGGTATTTTCGGATATTGCAAATTCTCTCGGACCTGATAATTATGCAACTACACTCGCAGCTGTTATGGTTGGCAGCAGTGAAACAACTTTTTATGTTTTGGCAGTATATTTTGGTGCTGTCAAGGTAGTAAAATTGAGATACGCATTATTGGTCGGTATATTGGCAGATTTAGTTGGTATTATTGCGGCTGTTTGTGTTTGCAACATTATGTATGCGTAAGTAATTTTAAGTTTTCATAATGTTCAACGTTTGTCCAGCTTTGCGTAATGTCCTCAACTTGCGGTTCTATTGCTGTTTTTACAAGTACTGCATAATTTATGTCAATACAATTTATTTTTGATACCTGTTCAATTTCGTATTCGTGACTTCCGCAATTATGACAGAATTTTTCTTCTGGTATTACTTCTCCGTTTTTTAATACTGCTTTAATTTTTAAGCCGCAACAGGAACATCTTGTTATGTACCAACGATTTTCTATGAGTTCGCCGCAATCAGGACAGTATGCAAAATCTTCGCAGGGAGATACTTTTTCGTGGCGGCATTTTCTTTTAATTCCGAGTAATTCAAATATATTCATATCAGAATATTAATGAACTATTTTTAAAAGTCAAATTTATAAAATGCAAGCAAGCACCATAAGTATAATTGTTCCTATCTGCATTGCTGTTGCAAGATTTTGACTGAATTTATTTGAATCATATTTGCCTGCTGATTTTTCCGCCTGATAAGCACTGGAAATTCTGTCAATTCTGGTTTGAGTGTCATCACTTGTAAATTCTGTGCCGAACATGGAATTTTCAAGTCTTGATAACCTCTTTTCTGTTGTATCATTTTTAAAAGATTGATGATATAACTTTTTTTCTATTGTTGAAATTGATGCCTTTTTGGTATTTTTTTTAGGTGCGTATGATGAATAATTATCACGAATTTCGTCTTCGTAATAGTCGCTGAACCTTTGATTTTGCCTGTCATTGTAGTATTCGTAGTCGAAGCTTCCGGGTGGTACATATTTATCAAGATGATAATTTGATTGTACCGGTTCTACATCATCATCATAAAATACGTTTGAGGATTGGGCTACTCGGTTGTCCATAAATGATTTTGGCTTTAATTCAGCTTTAAGCCTTTCTACTCTTGTATTCAGATCGTCATTGGTATAGGTTTTGCTAAACGTTTTTTGTTCAAGTTTTGCCAAACGATTTTTAATGTTTTCTTTTGTATATTTTTCTTTAAATACTTGTTGCTCCATTTCGTCTATTGTCGGATAGCTGATATCTGACGTTTCTTGTAACTCTTCTGCAATATAGTCAGAGTTTTCCGCAAAAGTATCTTCTACAGGCGGAATTTCGTTTCCCATTTCATTTGCGGCTAAATCTTTGCTTAGTTTTGCAATTCTGTCCGCTTCGGATTTGTTGTTTGAAACTTTGCCGTAAACCTCTTTCTCAAGCCTGTTAAGTCTGCTCGATGTGCTTTCTCCGTTATACTGAAACCCATAGAGTGAATCTTCTATTCTGCCGATTGTGGTGTTGAATCCGTTGTTTGCAGCAAGTACGTTTGCACTTAATCCTGATAATATTAGTGTAATAATTAGATATTTTTTCATAATGGCAACTCCTTAGATATAGGGTAACGTTTGTTCTAAGGTTTTGCTATTAATCGTTTCTGTTATATTTTTATATCTTATTTTTATCTGTTTTAAGTAGGATAAAAGTATATGTTTCCGTGTCTTGTTCTACTTTTTGGTTATAAATCAGGATAATTTATTTACATAAAAAGATGATTTCAGTTTGAACTGAAATCATCTTTTATAGCCAAAACTGTGGGTATGCGGCTTAAACGTGAAGGATAAATCCGCCTTTATCCGCATTTTCTAATTTTTCACCTTCGATTTTTGCTCTTAGATTTTTGATATATTTATATACATAATCTCTTGGCAAATCAAGTAATACGGCTAAATCTTTAGCATATACAACTTCGTTATGATGTTCTGCAAAATAGTCAAACACTTTCTGCTCTCTGTCCGTAAGTGCTTTCTTAAATACTATTCTTACATCATCTCTTACTTTATCCCCTGTAGGTTTTGCCTCAAGAACTTCTTTATGTGCTTTTACAGCCTTTGGTGTTTTAGGAGCTTTAATCTCTTTTTTAACCTCAGGTTTTACTGTAGTTTTCTTCGTTGCAGGTTTTGCAATTGCATTCTCTTCTGTTATATCAGCAGAAACTTTTGCTTTTGCAGTTTTAGCGTCAGCTTTTTTTGTAGTCTTATTAGTAGATTTTTTATCTGTATTGCCATCACTAAATTCATCACTCAAGCTAAGCTTTAATTTTTGTATAGAAAATGGTGACGGTGCAATTTCTTGTTCTCTTTCAAATGCACGCTGTGCAATAGTCGTAATTCGTTCGGTTTTTGATTGTACCCAATCCTGAGATGTAGATACGACAGGTTGCCCGTGCAAAACTATATCTGCTAAATCATTTGTTGGTTTTGCATCAGCTATTTTCTTCCCTAATCTGGCAGCATATTCCTCTAAAGTAATCCTTTCTAAAGAGCTTCTCCATTGTTTAATCTCTTCTTTGCTCAGAAATTCTGACATTCATTAATCTCCTTAACTATTCCAATGTGTTTTAATCTTTGTATAATTACTCTAGCATGAACCATGCCAAAAAGTTCAAAATGTTTCACAACGTAAATTTTTGTCAAGAAAGGTTACAATTTGTCATATTTTAGAGCTTAGATGTTGCTTTTATTTTTTATATTTTTCCCATCTGTAGTGATATTCTTTTTCTCTTTCTGCGGCTTCTTCTTCATTGTATTTGTATTTGGCAAGACTTATTAAAACTCTGCCTTCAGAGGCTTCCAGCATTTTTTGTTTGATTTTATACGGGTAGGTTTCGTTTCCTTCAAGTTTTCCGTTATGTATTTCTTCTATTACGTCATCAATATACATTTGCATATATGTAGGTATTTTGTTAAATCTTTTTATGTACCACAGAAGCGGCATATTTTCTCTGTATCTGTTCCCGCTTGCTGTTGTCCAGAGGAAGTTTCCGATAGTGTTTAATCCCCCGAGCGAATGCGGAATTATATGTTCTATTGAGCCTGTTGATGCTATAAATATTCTTCTTATTGTTTCTGTTTGAGTTCTTGAGGAGTATTTGACTACAAAAGCATTTTTACTGCTGCCGGATGTGGGCAAAAACAGTGCTTTATTTTTTATATCTCCAAAAATCTCTATTTCATTGTCTTTTGGTTGAATTTCATCCAGCGATGACAAAAAGGTTTTACGTTTGAAGGTATCTTTTTTACTGTCGTTTAATATGAGTTGTCTGCATTTTGTAGTAATTTCTCTGAGCTTTAGTGCAGTAGTTGGGGATAATTTTCGTGAAAGCATATCAACATTATCAAGAACTTCAAATTCTTCAAGTTTGAGCCTTTTTAGACAATGTGTGTGTATCATTTGCAGGCAATTTTGAATATTATCGTTGGGGTTGAGCTTTGCAAAATCCTTTAATATTGCATATATAGATTGCTCTGTAGGCAGCAGATTTTTTGAATATTCACTCAATAATATAACTGCATCTTCTGCCGTATGACAGTTTACAAGACCTCTTTCAAACGGTTTTAGTGCAGTTCCCGGAATAATTTTTATCCCTCTATACGGGCAAGTTATATTTCTTAAACTGCGTAAAGGCTTCCCTGCTGAAGTAGAACCTTCATAAGGAATGTCATAATATAGGCGAAGATAATTCTCTTCGCTGAACTTGTCGTCTTTTTTATTCATAGCCATTGCAGAAACTCTATCTAATCTGTATTTATATTATAACATTTATTGTAAATATATTCAATGAACCATTATAGAGATGTTGTATTATCAAGACTTAATATATCAATTACTTTGATTAGTGAAGTAATTTCATCCATTGTTTTGTTAATATCAACCAGTATTTGTTTTTTGTCCTTAGTAGTATCAAATTCAAAAATATTGTTTGTTTCCATTCCAAAATATATTGAATTCTTATATATTGCACAATTAAGCCGTTCTGTATTAAATATATTTTTTACTTTTTTAAATCTTTCTATAAATGCAGTGGTGAAGATATATCTTACTTTTATTTGATCATCAGAGTATATTCTAAATCTTTTATTAAATTCAATGTCTTCAAGAGTGATTTTACTTAAATTAGATTGATTTGTTGTAAAAATATTATTAGGCAATATTTCATCTACTTCAGGTTCAAAAATTACAGTATGCCCTTTGTAAGTTTTATTTAAATCTAATTTTATAACCGTATAATAGGTGCAATATTCACCCCCGTCGTTTGGTAAATATTGCGTTTCTACTATATTGAATTTGACTGATTTATAAGTTCCACAAAACACGTCATCATCACTATTTTTAAAATATTTGTCTTTAAATCTTTGTGGAATAACGCAAGATTCTTCTATGTATTTATGTTCATAGAATTTCTCTGACCACAAAAATTCACCCGGAAAACATTCATTTATGATGTCATAGAATATTTTTTTAAATTTGTTGTTTTTATTTCTTTTAATCATTTCAATTTTCTGGATTTTTTTCTTATCGGCATAAAATATCAGGGGAACTAGTATTGTAAGAAAAATAAACGATATAATCATAAGATTTTCATTAGAAAACAAAAAAGTAGGAACCATAGATAGCGTAATTATAACTACTACTATAATACAGAGGATATTGAATTTAATCTTTTCCGCTTTTATAAGTTCTAAATAGTTATGTTTATCTTTGTTGATAGTTTCAAAGGTGTTTAAATAGTTGCTATTATGTAGTTTTTCAAGTACCTTGTTTTTAAAATTGTTAATTTCTTCTGTCATATTTCTTTAACGGACTCCTCTATAAAGTACTTTACTTTAAAAATTCTTCTTGAAAGTTTCTATACTATCCGTCATAATTTCTCCTTAATTATTAATATAAGAAACTCTTAATATCACATTGTCTTGCTGAATTTCAATAATAGCCCAACGCAATATGTCCAGCCCTTTTGCAGATAGTGCTTTTTCAATTTTGCTATTATTTATCGGTTTTATAAGATTAAGTTCAATATTTTCTGTTACTATCATTATTCCACCGTAACCGATTTTGCAAGGTTTCTTGGTTGGTCTACATCTTTCCCGAGATATTCGGCAATGTAATATGCTATTAATTGCAGAGGAATCATTGCAATTAGCGGTGACAATAGCTCTTGGATATCCGGAACTTCAATAATATATTCAAATAAATCTTTTAATTTTTCATCTTTTGAGTTTGTAAGAGCAATCATTCTTGCATTTCTGGCTTTTGCCTCTTCGCTGTTAGAAAGTAATTTTTCATATACACTGCCCTTCATTAGGATTGAAAGTACAGGCATAGATTCATCCAGCATTGCAATAGGTCCGTGTTTAAGTTCTCCGGCAGGATATCCGGTTGCATTAATATAGCTTATTTCCTTTAATTTTAATGCCCCTTCAAGTGCAGTAGGATAATTAATTCCTCTTGCAACATAGATAAAGTCTTTTGTATTAGCGTAATGTTGTGCACATTGTTTAATTGTTTCCTTATGAGATAAAATTTGTTCAATCTTTTGCGGTACAAGCATCATTTCAGATTTTATCTCATATAAAGCTTTTGAACTCATAGTATTCTTGATTTCTGCCATATAAATCGCAAGCAAATAGAATGAAACAAGCTGTGCTATATAAGATTTTGTTGCAGCAACTGAAACTTCAATACCTGCGTTTACAGGAATTAAGCTGTCAGCTTCTCTTGCCATTGCACTATCCGGTCTGTTCGTTATAATTAAAACGTGTGAACCTTTTGCCTTTGCCTGTTTTATTGCTGTTAGTGTATCGGCAGTTTCTCCTGATTGAGAAACCCCTATTACAAGTGTATGCTCATCTGTTACGGTTTTTCGGTAGATGTATTCACTTGAAGCTTCTATATCAACCGATATACCGCAAAAATCTTCGATAATGTATTTCCCTATCATTGCTGCGTGAAGTGATGTTCCGCACGCAATAATTTGTATTCTGTTCAAATTCTTCAGAGTATCTTTGTTTAATTTAACCTCATCCAGCTTAATCGGGGTTTGGGCAGAATGAAGTTTACCAACAAGTACATTTCGGATTACGTCAGGCTGTTCGTGAATTTCTTTCAGCATGAAATGTTTGTAGCCCATTTTACTCAATGCAACAGGCTCCCAAGGTAATGTTTCAACTTTTTTCGGTAACTCTTTACCTTCTGCATCAATTAAAGTCATGTCATTTCGAGTAAGTGTAACAATTTGATTATCATTCAGATACATTGCTCGTTTTGTATATGGAATGATTGCAGGAACATCTGATGCAACAAAATATTCATCATCGCCGACGCCTACAAGTAAAGGTGCATTCCTCTTTGTCGCAACTAATTCGTCTTTCTTATCGCTGTGCATTACACATAGAGCATAAGCTCCTTCAATTTTTTTTGTCGCCAGTCTGACAGCTTCTGTTAAATCTTTTGTATCGTTGTATATGTATGCAATTAAGTGTGCAACTGCTTCTGTATCGGTTTGTGAACGGAATTTCGCTCCTTTTTTTTCTAATTCCGCTTTCAATTCCTTGTAATTCTCAATTATGCCGTTGTGAACAATTACCAGTCTTCCGCAATTACAAGTGTGAGGGTGGGCATTTATTACATTTGGTGCACCATGCGTAGCCCAGCGTATGTGTCCTATACCGAGTGTGGAATTTTTATATTCGTCCTTATGTATTAACAATTCTGAACTGAGATTTTCAAGCTTGCCTTCAGCCTTGTATATATTAATTTTGTTTTCGCCCATTACAGCTACACCTGCGGAGTCATAACCTCTGTATTCCAGTTGTTCCAATCCGTTCAGTAATATATCAACAACCTGTCTGGTTCCAATGTATCCTACAATTCCACACATACCTTAAAATCTCTCCATCTAAATGTTTTAACTTCTCTCTTAATTATATCATGAAATATTTTGTCTTTATAAAAATTTTATTTAAGCTAACATTTATATTTACTCTAAATACAAAAAGTCAGGAAACACCGATATGTGAATCCGGACTTTTTGTGATAACTTATAAATTTTCCCTTTATATTACAGGTACATCTATCGGATCAACTAAAATTACTTTTAAATTAGCACCTTTTTCAATATTAACATCAGCACCTTTTCTTACTAAATCGGCAACACTATCTCCAATAAAATATCCGCCGCTGCCGAAGCCTGCACCGATTACGCCGGCCGGAACAGTTAATATTTTGCCGTATCCGTTCCAGAAATCACCTGATTCCATGCCCCAATCCATAGCATTTCTGGCAATTTTTTTCGTCTGTGTCCAATTCTGCTTTACGGCATCACTATATCCTTTTGTTGTTGTTATACCTCCGTCATAAGTCATATCGGAACGACCGATTACGGAAAGTGAAAGAGGCAATTGCCTGCCGTTTGGTGTAACAACGTGATCAAAATCAAGATACACAACAGCACCTTTTGACATGCGTTTTGATGCAACTATTTTCTTTACTGTTCCTCTTACAAGAGAACCGGATGGAAGAATTACATCGTTATCTTCTTTTTGGTCTGTTACAAGTATTGCCGAAAATTCAGCACCTTCAGCTGCTACTGATGTTATCGGATTAAGCAGTTGCAGTGAAAACTCTGTTCCTGCAGGAATTCTTTTTGTTTTTGCATTAGCATTGAATGGTGCAGATATTGCTATTTGTGCGAATAAAAACATTGCTAACATAATACTTAAAATTCTAAGTTTCATGATACACTCTCCTTATTATATTGTTATTCTATTTGATTTTTCTAAAAAATGCAAGTATAATGCGGTTACTTAACGGAGGTAATTTTGGAAGAAGTTAAAAAACAATTTATTTTGCTTTGTTCTTTACTGATTGTCCTTGCAATCTTTGTGTTTGTTTATAAGTCAGATGTTTGTTGGAATTTTGCAAAAGGACTTCCGTTGCATACAAATTCAGGTAATTGTGTTCATGTTAATGATAGAATTTGTCTTGCAGAAGATGCCGGATTGAGAGTTAATTATTATGAGGCTTCATCATTGTGCAGCAAAAGAGGCATGTATTTACCGACATTGGAGGATGCTTGGAAAATTTGGATTGCATCCGAAAACTGTCAAAGAACTTTTGCTTCAAATCAGGATGTTCCCAGAGGGAAAAACTATTTTAAGCACGATTGCGGTGAAAATTCATGTACTGTTCCTGCAAAGAGTATTGTAAACTATT
The DNA here is from genome assembly GCA_902777385.1 of uncultured bacterium. Taxonomy (GTDB): domain Bacteria; phylum Cyanobacteriota; class Vampirovibrionia; order Gastranaerophilales; family Gastranaerophilaceae; genus UBA1221. Next base: position 17,870 of record CACYTP010000008.1, on the reverse strand, counting down.
GTGCGGAATCAAAAATAAAATTTCCGCTGGCTTCGCAGTATAAAAACGGTAGTTTTTGGCTAAGAGATAAATCCGTTAATAATCAGCATTACGGTGTTAATTTTTATTCGGGCAGAGTAGGCGACTACGATGACAACAACAAATCTTTGGGTGTCAGATGCGTAACTTATCTAAATAAAAAAGGTTAAAATTATAAATAATAAAAAATGTAACAATGGACTTGCTTTTGTTATATTTTTGTTATATATTTTTCTTGTCAGAAAAGTTAAAACCCGAATACGATTTCAAATAGCTTTAAATAGCGTTTATTTTGGCGTATTCAATTTATTTAATAACAGGATAAGCGGAATTTTTCCGAGTATGCATTGTTAAAAGTAGTTATTAAAATTAAACGAAAGGTAAAATTTACAATGTCAGAAGAACAAAAAGAAGAATTAACAGTTGAAACTGAAGCTGCTGAAGAAGTTAAAGAAGAAGTTGCTGCAGAAGAAGCTGTAGTTGAAGAAAAACCTGCCAAGAAAAGAGGCAGAGGTAAAAAACAAAAAATAGAAAGTGTTGAAGAAAAACCTCAGTCAGAATGGACTGAAAGAGTTGTTCAAATCAGCCGTGTAACAAAAGTTGTTAAAGGCGGTAAAAAATTAAGCTTCCGTGCAATTGTTATTGTCGGCAACCAAAAAGGACAAGTAGGTGTAGGATGTGCTAAGGCATCCGAAGTTATCATTGCTATTCAAAAAGCAATTGCTGACGGAAGAAAAAATCTTATTACAGTTCCTATTTTCAAGACCACAATTCCTCACCCTATTACAGGAAGATCAGGTGCCGGTGCAGTAATGTTAAGACCTGCTTCAGAAGGTACAGGTATTATCGCAGGTGGTGCTGTTCGTTCAGTTCTTGAACTTGCAGGTATTGAAAATATCTTGTCAAAATCTTTAGGTTCAAAATCTCCGTTGAACGCTGCTAATGCAACTTTGGACGCTTTGAAAAAGCTTACTCCGTTCTCAGATGTTGCTAAAAGACGCGGCTTAACAATGGCTGAATTGTTGAATTAATTTAATTATTAGAAAAGGAAAATAAAAATGGCTAAGAAAAACGATAATAAACAAATAAAAATTAAGCTTACAGGAAGTTTAATCGGTGCTTCTGAAGCTCAGAAAAGAGTTGTAAGAGGTTTGGGTCTTACAAAGAAAGATCAAATCGTTGAACATTACGACTCACCAACTATTATGGGTATGGTAAATAAAGTACCTCACCTTGTAAAAGTAGTCGACTAATTCCCATTTGTATAGCAAGGGAATGGAAACATTTATAAATATTAATTAAAATTAGAAATGAGGAAAAATAAAATGGCAAATACAATTACATTAGAAGATTTAAGACCTGCCGAAGGTTCTACTCATAAAACAAAAAGAGTAGGCAGAGGTCGTTCATCAGGACGTGGTAAAACTTCTTGCCGTGGTCATAACGGTGAAGGACAACGCTCAGGAAGTGCAGCTAAAAGAGGGTTTGAAGGCGGTCAGATGCCTGCATACAGAAGACTTCCTAAATTAAAAGGCTTCCAAATTATTAATAAACTTAACTATGAAGCTATAAATGTTGGTAGACTTGAAGCTTTAGGTTTAAAAGAAATTAGTCTTGAAGCATTAAAGGAAGCTAGAAAAGCTCATCCTTCAGCTGATGGCTTAAGAATTCTTGGTAATGGTGAAATTAAATCTGCACTTACTGTTAAAGCAAGCTACGTTACTCCGTCAGCTAAAGCTAAAATTGAAGCTGCAGGAGGAAAGGTTGAGTTAGTATAATGGCACAAGTTAGAATGCCGAGTACCGATGATTTAATGTCCATGTGGAATGCATCGGGACTAAAGCAAAAAATCATATTTACTTTGTTGATGATAGCTGCATTTAGATTTGGTGCACAGTTACCTTTGTATGGTATTAATAACGCTGTGTTCTCAAATATTGCAGCAGGCAACAATATAATCGGATTTTTGGACTTATTTACGGGCGGTGCTTTAGGTAGTGTATCAATTTTTGCATTGGGTATAGGACCTTACATCACCGCATCAATTATTGTTCAGCTTGTATCTGTTGTTATTCCGTCATTGGAAAAATTGCAGAAAGAAGAAGGTGAAGCAGGAAGACGAAAATTGGCACAGTACACTCGTTTGTTTACGGTTGTACTTGCTATTTTCCAGTCATTAGTTTTCATGATGTTTTTAAGACATCTTCCGGGATCTATTATAGCTACAGTACCTCATACAATGTTTTATATCAGTTCTATATTGGTATTAACAGCAGGTTCTGTCCTTGTAATGTGGATTTCCGAATTGATTACCGAAAGAGGTATCGGTAACGGCGGTTCTTTAATCATCTTTATCGGTATTATATCCGGTATTCCTGTTTATGCCTCAAGAACATATCAGGTTGTTGCACACAACACAGCAATGCAGATTGGTTTGGTAGCATTCCTGCTGATATTCTTAATTACAATGGTTTTAATTGTTGTAATGCACGAAGCAGTAAGGAAAGTTATTATAATTAATCCAAAACGTCAGGTTGGTAACAAAGTTTACGGTGGTATGAATTCGTATATTCCGTTCAAACTTAATCCGGGCGGGGTTATGCCGATAATTTTTGCTATTGCAATTTTGTTGTTCCCGTCAACTGTACTTAGTCTTGTCGGTCAGGCTAATTTCAAAAACCCTGCTGTACAGGATTTTGTTGTTCGTTTAACTCATATAATGAGTCCTGACGGAATTACATATTATGTGTTGTATTTCTTATTAATTGTTGCATTAACTTTCTTTTATGCGTCAATTATGCCGAATATGCAGCCAAAAGATATTGCAACTAATCTGAAAAAATACGGTTCATCAATTCCGGGTATAAAACCTGGTAAACCGACTGCCGAAGCTTTGGATAAAATTTTAACAAAAACGACTTTTATCGGAGCTTTAGGATTAGGTATTGTTGCATTGATTCCTTCATTTGCAAGTTATGTTACTAACATAAAAACAATTCAGGGTATCGGTGCTACTTCCTTAATCATCATGGTCGGTGTTGCTCTTGATTTGATTAATCAGGTTCGTACCCACTTGTTAGCTAGAAATTATGAATCATTCTTGAAAGAGTAAACTTGATTTTAGTATAATTAAAAGGCAGGTGAATTTTTATTTACCTGCCTTTTTAGTGCAAACAATTAGTTATACCAAAGGATAAGATAATTTTTAAAGATTAATATTTTTGGTAATGTTTATTCCTCAGAAAATTTGTACTATAAGAATGTAAATCCTCAACTCTTCTGATTGCTCAATTTTGCTCTCATATTTTATGAGAGCATTTCTTTACGGTTAGTTCCCGAACTTTGTTAATATATTGCTTTATTCTGAATAATAATATATAATCATTTCATAGAGTAGTTATAAGGATTTGAAATATGAGAGAGTTAATAGAAAAAGAACAGCGTGTAACGATTATTCCGGCAGACTTTAAATTTGCGAATAAAGGAACTGTTACAGATGTTAATGAAGACGGTTTTACTTTAAAGTTGGATTATCCTGCCGATGGGGTTTTAAAAAATACCTATTGCGAATTTTATACTGATTCAAAACATGGAACTTTATATTTTGAATCTTATGCAAAGCAAATTTCCGATAATAATACTTTGGAAATAGCAAATCCTGCAAAACATAAATTTCTTCAGAGAAGAAGGTTTACCCGTATAAAATTTATTTATGATTTAACTCTTTCACAAGCTGAAAAGTCTCATTCAATCACTACTCTTGATATATCTGCAGGCGGTATGAAGTTTAAAACCACTGAAAATATCGATATTGAGGGTTTGTATGATATTACATTACCGTTAACGGATGCTATGTCGATAGTTTGCAAATATAGTCCGATAAGAGTTGAACGAAGTGATGACGGATATTATTATCATTCGGGCAGGTTTGTATTTAACAATAATCATGATCGTATGACACTTATTCAATACTGTACAAAGAGAAGTATTGAAATAAATAATAAGTAGGTTGTTGTGGGTTTAGTTGCTTTATTAAAAAAGAGTTGCAGAACAACTCTGTTCACTACGCCCTCGCATTCTCAAAGGTTGTTTATATTCAGTAAACTCCGTAATTTATACAAGCTGGATATTTCTGAAACTGAGGCACATAATCCTGAAAAAGCGTTGCAAGAAGCTGAACATTATGCTTCCAATGTGTATGGAACAGTAAAAACCAAGTTCTTGACAAACGGTTCTTCAAGTGGAGTTATCGCATCAGTTTTGGCTTGTGCAAAAAATGGGGATAATGTTTTGATTACGGATAATGCACATCCGTGTCATTTGAATGCCGTAAAGCTTGCCGGAGCTATTCCTGTTTATTATAAAACAAAGATAAGTAATGAATTTGGAGTAAATATTGCTGCGTCATGTAATGATATTGAACCTTTATTAAAAAATCAAAATATTAAAGCTGTTATTGTTACATCCCCGACTTATGAGGGGTATGTTGCCGATGTCGCCGCATTGAAATCTCTTTGTGAGAATTATAATGCCTATTTAATTGTAGATGAAGCACATGGTGCGTTATATCCGTTTTCAGACAGATTACCTCAAAGTGCCGTAAAAATTGCTGATTTTACGGTTCAATCTCTGCATAAAACTGCAGGCGGATTAAATCCTACCGCCTTGTTACATACTAATACATGCCTTGATGTAGACTCATCTCTTGCAATGATTAATACCACGTCCCCGTCTTATCCTTTGTTAGCTTCTATAGAGGCTAATATAAGGTTTCTCAATTCAGTAAAAGGCAGAGCAAAAATAGAACATCTTATTGATTCTTTGTTGAATTTAAAAGAAGTTTGTAAAGGCTGTGATTTTGGTGGTGATGATATAACAAAATTATTGATTAAAATCAACGGGTTGTCCGGTTATGATTTATCTGAATTGTTGTTTGATAAATACAAAATCGAAGACGAAAAGACAAACAAAATTTCTACTATGTTATTGTGCGGAATTGGTACTGACGATGCAAAAATTTTACGCTTAAAAAAGGTATTACTTTCAATTATTAAGAAATGTAACTAATATAAATATTCTCTAAAAACCCCATAATAAAACTATTTAGAGATATCTGATTTAAACTTGTCGTGATAGTTGAGGCAATTTTTGAACTCAAAAATAGTTTATTAATGTACAGGGAAAATTAAAATACTTTCACGGGGAAAGGAAAGGGGAATTATGGGATTGAACGTAGATACCATTGCTAAGTACGTTGTACAAAATCACAATGTTCAGTTTATGAAAGAAAGTGATTATACTACAGCTTCAAAAGAGGAAGCTCAAAAAATTCAGGATTTTCTTAGTAACAAAAGTGCAAGAACTGCTCGTCAGGAAGAACTTGCTGCATATTTGTTAGGTATGAAAGACGAAAACGGTAACAGCCTATTTACATATAAAGAAGCTGTTGAAGCATCTAAACAGCAGTTAGAAAATGAAATTTCTCAGAAAAAAGCTCAGACTACAAAGACTTTTATTGATGAAAAATCATATAATGAAGCTGTAGCTCAGGCTAAAAAAGACGGAACTTATAATTTATATACTTTTAATCTTATTAAAGATAAAGAAGTTTTAAATCACATTAACGGCAACAAGGATTTATTTTTCACTAAAGACGAAAACGGTAATGAAGTATTCGATTCTGATAAATTTAAAAATGAATTCGGAAAAGATGTTGGTACTGATAATAAATTGCAATTAACAGAAAGACGTGAAGCCGCAGAAAGACGTACAATTTCTGCTTCGGCTGAAAAAAATGCAATTAAAGCTGCAGGTATTGACTACAGAAGAGATAATACAGGGTTGTACAGAACACTTGCAGGTACTGCAGCATTAGCTGCAATTGTATTCGGTGCATCTGCAGCAACTGCAACAGCAGCTGTTGATGTTGGTTGTAAAACTTATACAGCTACATCTACTGCGGTATCTCGTTTAGGGGGATTGGTTGGTGCTGCAGGCTTAGTTGGGTTAGGATTGCTGCTAAAGGATAAAGACGGCAAAACTAATAAACGTCAGGATGCAGCTAACTTGTATCATCAGGCTCCGCCTCCTGCTGCCGAACCAACGGCTGAACCTACTGTTGAGCCTACTGTAGAACCAACTGTAGAACCTACTGTTGAACCAACTGTAGAACCTGAATGTACTACTCCGGAAGATTGTTATACTTATGATGAAGGTGTTGCTGTCAAAACTATCCCTTATGGCGGTTATTGGCACTATGCAAATCTTTATAACGATTGTAATACAGGTAAACCGTTAAATTCTAAACAAATTAGAGAATTAACAGAATTATTGAAACCAGGACACGACGAAACTTCTCTTCAAAAGGGTGATAACTGGAAGACTAAAGTATTAAGAAAAGAAATTACTTTAAAAGACGGTACAAAGATTTGTCTGGCTGATGAAAAAGAAATCGCAAGAAGAGTTGCAAGAATGAAAACTAAATCAGGCGGCAAAGATATGAAACTGGGTTCTCGTACGGTAACTGTCAGAACTTGTGAAGGAGAATACATCGGTTCTGCTTCATCAAGAGAAAAAGCTCAGGAACTTGTAAAATCCAGATAATTCAAATATTTAAAAAGCCCTCTTCGGAGGGCTTTTATTTTGTAATGTAATCTAATAATTTTGAAATGTCTTTATTCCATTGTCCGTACCAGTTTTTAAGAATAATATCCGCAGGACAAATTCCATCAGCCGCAAGCTGTTTGATTGGTTCTAAATATTTTTCTTCGCCGTTTTTATTTTCGGTTAAGCCTGCTTCCGCAATTTTAATTATATTTTTAATGTAATCATTAACTGTGTGATTTTTGAATTTGCTTTTTGTCGCTAATCTCGGAACTGCATATCTAAGTTCTGCAAAGTCCTTATAACTTGTATTTTTAAATAATTCTTCAATTTTTTCAGTTGCGTCTGAATTGTATAAAATTCCTTTGTAGATTGCGAGCATTGCGTAAATATATTCTTTTTTACCGCAGTCGTGATTTCTGACTTCAATGAAATTTCTTAATCTTACCTCAGGAAAGCACAGGTTTGCGTGAAGTTTGTAATCGTCAATGTCGGGTTGTATATTATCAAAGCCGTTTCCTAAGAATTCTTTGAAGTTTATTCCGCCATTTATTACGATATTATTTTCGTTTCTTGATATGAATAGCATAGGAGCGTTTAATACGAAATTTATGTATTTTTCAAAGCCGTAATCGTTATCAAAATTGTAGTAAAAACCGCATCTGTCGTTATCAGTATTTAACCAGCTTAATGCTCTGAAAGATTTATAGCCTGTGTCAACTCCTCCTCTAATCGGTGAGTTTGCAAAAAGTGCCGTCATAAATGGTGAGAGCATATTAGCTATTTTAAATTTTTTAATAGCGTCATCTTCTGATGTAAAATCAAATGTTCCCTGAATTCCTGCTGTTTCTCTCATCATTACATCCGATAAAATTCCCCACAAGTATTGTGCCATAATGTGATAACGCTTTTTAGGAATAAGTTTAATATTTTTATAAGTTGTAACAGGAGATACTCCATAATTAAGAAAACTTATGCCGAATTTTTGAAAAATCGGTTTTAATTGCTCGTCAAGTTTATTTATATTTAATTCTAAATCTCTTATGTTTTTTTGAGGTTCAAGGCTAAATTCCGTCTGTGAACCGGGTTCAAGTGTAATAGTGTTATGACCTTGTTTAAGCCCGATTATTTCAAGATTATCCGTGATGTAATCCCAGTTTTCTTCTTTTGCAAATTCCCTTAAAAATTCGCAAATACCGTTTTGAGAATAGTAGCTTGCTGCTTGTCCTGTTTTAGTCTCTATTGGTAATCGTTCGTACTCAATACCAATCTTCATATCATTTGAGGCTTTAATACCTGAAGTATAAAGATTTTTAATATCTTCAATTGTCAAACGATTTTCGTTTCTTGTTAATGTGTTATTCACAGGACCTCCGTAAGTTTATTATATCACTAATTTACTTTAACAAAAGAATTTATTTTTAACATTGTCCTGCTTGTGATATTATAATAGGTAATATGAATTACTTTGAACGTGCAAGATATTTTAAAACTAAAAAACGCCTTGGACAGAACTTTTTGGTTAACGGTGAAGTTATCCAAAATATATTGGAGTATTCTGGTGTAACTTCTGAAGATACAGTCGTTGAAATAGGACCGGGGGTTGGTTTTGTTACGGAGCAGCTTGTTAAAAAAGCAAAAAAAGTAATAGCTGTTGAGTTGGATGAAGATGCGGTTAAAGAGTTACAAAAGTTGGATGCTCCGAATTTAACAATAATTCATAAGGATATTTTAAAAACTCAATTTTCGGATTTGTGTTCCGAGCCGGTTAAAGTTGTTGCAAATATCCCGTATTATATTACAAGTCCTATCATTGCACACCTTCTGGGTGAAATAGACGATTTAAATAATTCTAACAGAAATCAAATTAAGGATATTCTTTTAATGGTTCAAGAAGAGGTCGCAAGGAGAATGGTCGCTACCGAAAATTCGCCTGCAAAGCAGTATGGGCTGTTAACAATATTATCTCAGTTTTGGGCTGAAGTTGAAATAAAAGAACTTGTCGTCAGACGCTCATTTTTCCCTGCTCCAAAGGTTAATTCTGCTCTTGTGTATTTAAAAGTCCGTGAAAAACCGTTACTAGAACTTAGTGATTATTCCCATTTTAGAAAGACAGTCAAAGCGGCATTTGCACAACGACGGAAAAATCTTAAAAATTGCCTTTTGAGCGGTGGTTTTTCAAAAGATAATATACTTAAATCTATGTCAAATTTAAATTTGGATGAAAATATCAGAGGCGAAAATTTATCTATTGATATGTTTGGTAAATTGTCAGAGGAGTTGATAAAAAATGTATAGTATAAAAGTTCAGTGTCCTGCAAAGATTAACTTGTCGCTAAAAGTTACAGGAAAGCGTCCTGATGGGTTTCATGATATTGAAAGTATTATGCAAACTATTTCTTTGTATGATTATTTAACTGTTAATATTACTCCTGATGAAGGATTAAATATACATCTGGATGGTAATTGTAACGATATTCCATACGATAGCAGTAATCTTGTTTATAAAGCGGCAAAATTGTTTTTTTCTCATATTGATATTTCTGATGAATATAAGGTCAATATAAATATCGAAAAAAATATTCCCGTTGCAGCAGGATTAGCAGGCGGCAGTACCGATGCTGCAGGTACTTTGTATGGGTTAAATAAATTATTTAACGAACCTTTGAGTAAGACTTATTTGCATAGTTTATGTGCAAAACTCGGTTCTGACTTGAATTTTTGTCTTGAGGGCGGAACTTGTATGACAAGAGGCAGAGGTGAAATCCTTGAACCTATGCCGTTCAAAAAAGAAATGATATCATTAATAAAGCCTGTAAGCCTTGGTATTAGTGCTAAAGAAGCTTATACAAAATTTTCTGCTAAACTTGCGGCAGCCTCTTCTGACAGAGATAAGTACGTTAATGATCTTGAATGGGCTGTAATTGATGATTATAAAGAACTTCAATATATCAAGCGTGATTATACAAACTCAGTAATGTCAGGTTCAGGCTCTACATTCTATATTATTAATGACGAATTTAAACAATCAGACGGATATTGGATTAAAAATAATTTAGTAACCGTTCCTTATGGCGTAAAAGAAGCTTAGCTGACTTATTTACCTATACAGAAGTTTGTAAATATATTATCCAAGATTTCATCAGTAATAACTTCGCCCGTAATTTCATCTAACGCAAGTAGTGCGGCTTTAACATCAATAGAAATCATATCCTGCAATTCTTCTATTTTTGCAGCCTCCAATGCTCTTTCAAGACTTTCTTTGCATTTTACAAGGCATTCCTGTTGGCGTTTGTTTGTTATAAACTCGGTATCATCTGTGGAAAATTTGCTTACGGTATTTTTAATTTTTTCTTTTAAGCTTTCAATACCTGTATTGTCAGTTGTTGAAATCCTAATTATCTCCGAATTATCAAACGGCAAAGTATTGCTATATTCGGTTAAATCAGCTTTGTTTCCTATAATTATGTGTTTTTTATCTTTTATAAATTCATATATATCAGAATCTTCTTCTGTAAATTTTGATGCCGTATCATATACAAAAAGCACTAAGTCTGCATCTTGAGCAGATTGTTTGGAATATTCAATCCCAATTTCTTCAACTTTCCCAACTTCGTTTCCATCTCTTATTCCTGCTGTATCTATTAATGTTATCGGAATATCCCAGTCGAGATTTTCTTTTATAACATCTCTTGTTGTACCTGCAATATCGGTTACTATTGCTCGTTCAATGTTCAACAGAGTATTGAACAGAGATGATTTGCCTACGTTCGGTTTTCCGACAATAGCTATTTTTATTCCCTGCCTAAGGATGTCTGAACTTTTTACGCAAGAGAGAATTTTGTTAATCCTTGATAATGAATTTTCAAATTTTTCAATCAGGTAATCATATTCAGGTTCGGATACGTCTTCCGGAAAATCTATTCCTGCGACAATTCTTGATAATGTTTCAAATATTTCTTCTTTTATCCCTTCAACTTCTTTGCCAAGTACGCCTGATAGATTTTTTGCTGATTGAATTGCAAAGTTTTTTGTTTTTGCGTGGATTAAGTCTGCCACGGCTTCTGCTTGGGATAAGTCTATTTTCTTATTTAAAAATGCTCTTTTTGTAAATTCGCCACGTTCTGCCATCCTCGCACCGTTATTTAAAGTCAGTTCCAGAATGCTTCTTACAATATTTATTCCGCCGTGACAATGTATTTCAATAACATCTTCGCCTGTGTAGCTGTTTGGTTTTTTGAACGGTAATACTATAACTTCGTCAATTTTGTTATTTCCGTCTTTAATCCAGCCGTGAGAAATCCTGCCTGCTTCAAGGTTATGTTTATTATAAATTTTGTCTATAATATCAAAGGATTTATCTCCTGAAATGCGAATAACTCCGACTCCGCCTGTTCCGAGCGGTGTTGCTATTGCGGTAATTGTATCAAATTCTTCCAGTAAGTTCATACTGAAATTATATAATAAAAATTCATATTTTATTACATATTTTTTATAGCAGCCTTGAACAAATTTTGAAAATAGTTTATAATGATAATGTAGACAGAAAACAGCGGAGGTTGTTATTATGGCAGTATTTCAACTTGGGGGGGGGGGGGATAACCTCTCACAGTAAGGGTTGTAGCGATTTATGGTCTGATAAATATGACAGTTTGGTTATTAGTGAACAGTGCCCAGTAAACAGTTCATTACGGGATATTACTTTATGTCATCCCGAACTTGTTTCGGGATCTAGCCACAGTAAAACTTTAGGTAACACTCAAAAAGAGAAAGTCGTAGCAAGTACCATGGGTCAGATGCCGAAACAAGTTCGGCATGACAAAGTGTGTAGAGATAGTAAAGCTGCGTTTACCCTCGCAGAAGTTTTAATAACCCTTGGTATTATAGGTGTTGTTGCTGCGATGACGTTACCGACATTGATTCAAAATCACCAAAAACAAGTACTTTTATCTCAATTGAAAAAAGAATATGCTGTTTTAAACCAGGCTGTACAACTTATGAAGGCGGAATATGATAATGTTGATCCTGTCCAAATGCCGTTTGTGCATAAACAGTGGGATCATAAGGCTTACCTTGATTCAAGCCTTTTTGGACCTGAATTTGCAAAATATATTCCCGTTGATTGGCACAGGGCTGATCCTTCTAGTAGATTTTGTTTTGATACTGATGAGGATTATAATTATAAATATTCAAATAATTCTGCGTCTCAGGCTCGCTATATAATGACTATGACTGCAAATAATTATACTTGGCAACTTAAAGATGGTGCTTGTGTTGAATTTGCTTATGGTTCAAATTGGGAATGGGATGGTAGAGATAAACGTCGCTTTATTATTGATGTAAATGGTTCATACAAAAATCCAAATGTGATAGGTAAAGACATATATTATTTTGAATTTTTGCCTGACGGCAGGATTTTACCTTATGGATTTGAAAAAACAGGTACGCAACAGTTAGATAATTGTAAAAGTTCCGGTATGATGTGTGCTGCACTTTTGTTATCTAACGGCTGGGCCTTTCCAAAAAATTATCCTTGGAAATAATTATTTGTATAAATTTTTTAAAAAAAAGAGGCAAACTATGTTTGCCTCGGTTGGAATTAAGAATAGCTGGAAGTATGAAAAAGATTAATTATATTTAACGGTTAATGTGTTTTGTTTTCAATTAGTCACTTGTACAGTTTGTAAATTTTTTATGTGTATTTTTTACACTAATTTATTTTTATGTTACTCTTGATATAAACAGGAGGAATAAAATGTTAGAATTTATATCCACGCATGGTATGTTGATTTCAGGATCAATATTGTTAATTGCGTATATTTTTATTGCAACGGAAAAAATCCCAAAGTCTGTTGTAGCTTTAGTCGGGGCTTCATTGACGATGTTATTGGGATTACTGCCTTTTAAAGGCTATGTCAATCAGCAGACCGGCGAGTATGTTCGTTCAGTGTTTGAATATATTGCTTTTGATGTTATCTTTTTGCTGATAGGGATGATGATTATTGTTCATATCGCAAGTAAAAGCGGTGTATTTAAATGGATTGCAATTCAGTTGCTTAAACTTACGAAAGGACATCCGAAAATGGTGCTGTTTGCACTGGCAGCATTTACGGCTGTAGCTTCAGCATTTTTGGATAATGTAACAACAGTTGTATTAATCATGCCTGTTACATTTGTTATTGCAAAAGAATTCGATATGGATCCGATACCGTTTTTAATTACTGAAGTCTTGGCTTCTAATATTGGTGGTACGGCTACCCTTATTGGAGATCCGCCAAATATTATTATTGGAGCAAAGGCAGGTTTGAGCTTTATGGCTTTCTTACAAGAATTGTCATTTATTGTAGCGGTAATATTCTTGGCTGCAATAGGAGTTCTTATTTTGATGTTTAAAAAACAATTAAAAGCTACGCCTGAAAAAATGGAACATATTGCAAATCTTGATAATTCAAAGACTATAACCGATAAAAATTTGATGATTAGATCTTTAGTAGTCTTATTCTTTGTTATATTAGGTTTTATGACACATGATATGACGGGCATTCCTGCTTATGTTTTTGCTGTCGCAGGAGCAAGTGTTTTATTATTGTTTGAAAAGCCAAAAGAAATTTATAAAGATGTTGAATGGCTAACTATTTTCTTCTTTATTGGTTTGTTTATCATAATTGGCGGATTTGAAGCAAACGGCGGTATCGCATTTTTAGCTAATAAGATGATAGCATTGACACATGGCAGTTTAAAGTTTGCTACTATGCTGATTCTGTGGGGTTCAGGTATTTTATCGGGTATAATTGATAATATTCCTTATACAGCTACAATGGCACCATTAATTGATCAGGTACAGCATACAATACCATACCATGGAGCCGGTCATAACCCTATGTGGTGGGCATTAGCGTTAGGTGCTTGTTTGGGCGGTAACTTTACCATTATAGGTGCTGCCGCAAATGTTCTTGTTAGTGAAACTGCTGCTTCAAAAGGTCATGCAATTTCATTTATGAGATTTTTAAAGTATGGTGCTATAGTTACAGTAATAGCATTAACTTTAAGTTCAGTATATTTGTATCTGAGATATTTGAGATAAATTTTAAAAATCAATATTAAAAAGGCTCGTTATAAGCGAGCCTTTTTTATTCAATAATTTCATAAAGAGTTGAAGCTTCTTGAATACTGACATTCCCTGACGGTATTTTTAGAATTTTTGCTTTGACTTTTCTGTTTGCGTACTCAATTGTTATAATATCGTTTTCTTTAAGCTGTTTTGCAGGCTTTGCAGGGTTGTCATTCACAAGAACTCTGCCCATGTCTGATACTTCGTTGGCGACGGTTCTCCTTTTGATTAATCTTGATACTTTCAAAAATTTGTCTAATCTCATAATATACCTCTGTTATTTACATTTTATCATAAGTTTAATATCCATGATATAATATTATAAAAAGTAGGGAAATCATGTTGAAAAAAATATTAGTTTTAATAATGTTTATTTTTTGCGGTATATCTTCTGCCATTGCAGGTGAAATTAAATTTGTGCAGGTAACGGATGCCCATTTCACTGTTAACAATAAATATACTGCAGATGTTTTAAAATCAACGGTTGAGGATATAAATAATCAACAAAATATCTCTTTTGTAGTTTTTACCGGTGATAATATTGATTATTCAAGTGAAGTTAATCTTAATACATTTATGAAAATTGTTAAGAAGTTAAATGTTCCTTACTATATTGTTCTTGGTAATCATGATGTTTTTAAGTCTAACGGAGTTTCAAAACAAAGGTATTATGAGATTGTGAGAAAATATAAATTTTTTTCACGTCAAAATAAGCCGAACTTTGTATTTAAAAAAGGTGAATTCGTCTTTATTGGTTTAGATGGTGCAAAGGAAACAATACCCGGCCCCGGCGGATATTATCGCCCAAAAACTTTGGAATGGTTGGATAAACAGTTGACTAAAAATAAGCGTCATAAGGTTGTAATCTTCCAGCATTTCCCAATTTTAACACCATTTGAGTCAAAAACTCACAGAGTATATCAGCCTGAAAACTATTATGAAGTATTAAAAAAACATGATAATGTAATAGCTATTATTTCAGGACATTATCATACAAATAAAGAACAAATGGAAAATGGTATATATCACATAAGTACACCTTCATTATTAGCTGTATCAAATCCGTATAAAATTATTGATATAGTTACTACAAAAGGTTTCTCCCCTATGATATATACGCAAATAAGAGAAACAGATTCGCATTAAGCAGGTTGCTTTTTGCCTAAAGAGACATTACAATTTGACTAATAATATAAATGAGGAAATAAAGATATTTAATGGACAGTTATATAAGATTGATATTTAATTTATCGGTTATTGTACTATTATTGTTTTCAAACGGCTTTTTTGTTGCTTCCGAATTCGCAATGGTAAAAGTAAGAAAAACCAGAGTTGAACAATTGGTAAAGGAAGGTAATTCAAACGCAAAGTTAGCTTTAAAAGCAATAGAAGATTTAGATAAATTTATAGCTGCAGTTCAATTAGGTGTTACAATTTCAAGCATCGGTTTAGGATGGGTTGGTGAGGCTACGTTAGCACGAATTATTGAACCTGTGTTCGTATTTTTGCCGGGAATATCAAAAACTATAGCAACTCATACTATTTCTGTTACTGTAGCGTTTTGTTTAATTACTTTCTTGCATGTCGTTTTAGGGGAGCTTATTCCAAAATCAATTGCATTAGAATATACCGAAAAGACAGCATTATGGGTTGCAAGACCAATGTACGGCATAAGCTTTATTTTTGCTCCGTTTATTTGGCTATTGAATGGATTTGGAAATGTAGTTTTGAAAATCTTAAATATTCCACGGGCACAAAAATCGTCCGTACATTCTATGGAAGAGTTGGATATGCTTGTTGATGCAAGTTATAATGGCGGAGTATTGAATGAAACAGAAAAAGATATGCTCCATAACATGTTTAAGTTCTCGGATTTGACTGCAAAGCAGGTTATGCTGCCAAGAACTGATATGGTTTGTATCCCGATAGATATGTCATTGGAGGATTTGAATAAGCTGGCTGCGGAATCTCAATATACTCGTTATCCTGTATATGATGATGACATAGATCATATCGTTGGAATTGTGCATGTAAAAGATTTATATTCACTTTCTATAAAGGATGAAGTTTGTCCTATAAAGAATATCCTGAGAGATGTAATGTTAGTTCCTGAAACAATAACTATGGATAATTTGGTAATAGAATTTAAGAAGAATAAAGGTCAACAGATGGCAATCGTTATTGATGAATTCGGCGGAACTTCAGGCTTAATAACGTTGGAGGATGTTTTAGAAGAGATTGTAGGTGATGTTCAGGATGAATTTGACGTTGAGGAAGAATCCGATATAAAAGAAATTTCTGAGGATGTATATGAGGCTAATGCAATGATGCGTCTGGATGAATTTTCTGAGTATTTTGATTTCGATAACGATATTGAAGAAGAGGATGTTGATACTATTGGCGGCTTGGTTGTGAAGCTTCTTGGCCGTATAGCTCAGGTTAATGACGAGGTTGAATTTAAAAATTTTCAATTTATTGTTAATGAAATTGATGGAGCAAGGGTTACAAAAGTAAAAATAGTAAAACTTCATACGGATAAAGACGTTTCTTCCGAGGATGAAAACTCTTAAAAACAAAAAGCCCTCTTTTTACGGAGAGCTTTGGAATAAACTTTCATTCATTCCTCAAATAGTGTGAAGTGTAGTGTGTGTGCTTAAATTTTTGTCTGATTCCTCAAATTTAAGCTTTCCTCGTGTTCATATATATAAAAAATTTATAGTATATAAAATTGCTATATTTTTTCGCTAAATTTTGCATTTGTTACAATACTTAACATACAAATAAATAAGGGTTGGAAAATAGCTGAAATAGTATTAGAATAGGATTATCGGATAGCAGTCGTTTTCTAAAGGAAGGATGAAATATGAAAATATTAATTTCAAATGATGATGGTATAGCAGCAAATGGTATAAGAGTATTAACGAAATCGTTATCGGAAGACCATGAAGTATATGTTGTTGCCCCTGACAGAGAGCGGTCTGCAGCCGGACATTCATTGACGTTGCACACTCCGTTAAGGGTTGAGGAGTTAGAATCTATAAGCGGTGCAAAACGCACATGGGTAACGACAGGTACTCCGGGGGATTGTGTTAAGATTGGTATAAGTGCAATTTTGTCAGAGGATGAAAAACCTGATTTAGTAATATCAGGTATAAACCACGGACCGAATTTAGGTGCAGATATATTGTATTCGGGAACGGTAAGTTGTGCAATGGAAGGTGCAATGATGGGGATTCCGAGTATTGCAGTATCCTTAGCAAGTATGCAATGTGAATATGAGGATTTTCAGCATACGGGAAAATTTATAAATGAGATGTTGAAGCATTTAAAGGATTTCAAATTTCCTTCAAAAACTATATTGAACGTAAATGTACCTTCACTTGATGTAGATGATATTGCAGGTGTTGCAATAACAGAGCTTGGGCGAAAGATGTTTACTGATAATTATGAGAAGCGTGTTGATCCAAGAGGTAAGGTATATTATTGGATGGCAGGTGAATTAATTTCTGAACCGGAGGGTGCTAATACCGATATTGCCGCAGTACGGAATAATAAAATATCAATAACGCCTGTAACTTACGAGATGACACGAACTGCTACAATGGCTGATTTAAATAAAGTGCTTTGTGATAAGGATTTTTGTAATTGGTTTTAAATATTAAAATAGAGAGTATATTTTATTTTTTAATATTTGCTCAAATCTATTTTTGTGATATTCTGAAGTTAGAAATGTCAATGTGGCACACTGCCGGAGAAAAATAATAAAATGTCGATGTGGCGGAATGGTAGACGTGCACGTTTGAGGGGCGTGTGGAGAAATCCGTGGGGGTTCAAGTCCCCCCATCGACAATTAAAAGAGGACAAGATTTTTTCTTGTCCTCTTTTAATGTTATGGGGTGGGCTTTAATTTTCTAGTATTGTTAGTAAAAAAGCAAGTAACCCTACTTTGCCACAATCCGGTTATCACTGGTCATCTTCGCCATACGATGCATATTATGGATGGATGGTTATAGGTTTTCAGGACAGTTGTGATGGGAGTTTTATTGTGGATTTGCCTAATTTTAGGGCAATAGAGGCAAGTTTATAGTGTAGAGATTTACCGGACTATTCTTGCACTTTTGTCATAATTTTTGCACTA